>CAYODK010000071.1:0-23728 GCA_964402695.1 uncultured Verrucomicrobiota bacterium | reverse complement strand
TGCAGTGTGCCCTGGCAACCCTCATGCATCCTGTCTACCGGCCGCACGTAGAACGGCAAGCATGGCCGCCCTCATGGATCTTGGGAGACCGGCCCATGCGGTGGCAATTTCCCGCATCTCCGGGCTCGCCTTGAAATCCGGTGTGTCCAGCGGTGTGTCGTGACGCGATTTCCCGCTCTGGATGAACTTTCTCGGGGGTTCGAATCCCCCCCTCTCCGCCAGCTTCCCCGCTTCCGTCCCCCCGTGTAGAAACCGGCGAGGTTTTGTCGCGCCGAACACCAGGTTTTGTCATTCGACCACGTCTTGACACTCACCGGGCGAACTGCAGGCCGCCGGTCACGTCGTGCCGAATGACGAACGTGGACTGGTCGATCACGCAGCCGCTCCGGGTGCTGGTGGTCTCGTTGTCCCACCAGGGAGGCTCGGGGTCGCCCGGATCCCCGGGTATGCCGATTCCAACCCCATACGCCGAAACCCCGTGCAAGCACCCCGTCGCGTCGGCCTGAAGGGTGTCGACCATCGTACTTGGCCGTCGAGATCGTCCCGTTGTTCGCCAATGTGGCGTTGTCCCAGTGGCGCAGCGCACCCTCTTCCTCGGGCAGGCCTCCTCCATGGCTGCGGGCGTCTCCGCGGCCGACAGAGGCTTGAACCGAACGGTCACGCGGCCGTCCGGGTGTTTCTCCATGATCTCGCCGTCGTGCTCCTTGAACCGGCCGCTATCGTAGCCGTCCGGATGGCTCAGGGCATGCAGGCGGAGGATCGTTGGAACCGTCAGCGGCAGTGTCTCGGCGTCCCGGTGGATCCACGCCAGGGCCGCCTGGTAGCCGCGCACCTCTTGTTCGTTCCGATCGGACAGGGCGCCCTTGCCGAAGACGACCGTGCCGACCCGCTTGCGATCGATCTCGACGCCCTCGATCCGGTTGGATGCCACTGCGCTCTCGATGATCGCGCTCTCGCAAAGGCGCGCGAGCTTCTGCGGCGACTGCTTCGTGAACAGCTCCTGCTTCCCGCGGTATTCGGCGAGATCGTTCAGAAGCCACACCGTCGCCAGGGGAATCTGCGGTGGGTGGGCCAGAAATCGTTGCAGGGTCTTCATCGGATGAGAGGCTACACAACCCGAGCCGTGCGGGTCAAAGAGGATGCCGCGCTTCTTCACTCTCCCCCTCCCCGCCCGCCGAACTCCGCCGACCTCGCCGGAAAGGGTTTCCGGCGGAGTTCCCTCCTCTTCGGGCTTCGGAGCCTGGCCGGGGAGTCCGATCATGTGGACGCCACCGCGACCGCGCAGCCATCCATCGTGCAGCAGATGCGCCGCGTCAGTTGTGCTGACCGGGCAGCAGGGCGGGACCGGGACCGGCCCCGTTCCCCGCCGGCCCGGGCGCGGCGGCATGCGGCATCTTCGATTCGCCGTTACCGCCGTTTCCATGGGTGTCCGGCGGCGCCTCGTGATTCTGCGCCCGGATCTTGCGCTCCCAGATTCCCCGCAACCCCTGCATCGACGTGTAGACGCGGGGCTTGTAGGCACCGGGGATCATATGCCGGTCCAGCAGGGCGACCAGGATCGCCTCCGCGGCCACATGGTGGGCCATCTCACTGGGATGCGGATCGATGCCCGGCACCGCCTGCATCCGCTGGGGAGAGGTCTGCGCGAAAGCCGTGAGCAGGTCGAGGTACTCGATCCCGTTGGTTTCCATCACACCGCGGATCCGGTCGTGGGCCGACTGGAAGGGATAGCGTCCCGGCGTCAGGTCGTTCGAGAGCAGCGGAAAGACCACCGGCAGGAGGGGCACCTGGTTCGACGCGCAGATGTCCCGGAACTCCCGGATGGCCCCCGCGAACCTGTGGAAACCCGAGTAGTGCGGGTCGTAGATCCTCTGGTAGTACTTCCGTATCCCAATGTGCGACTTCACCGCACGGATCCGGCCGTGGGCCAGCGCCAGGACACGCGAATGGCGCAGGCACCACTCCATCCAGGGCGATGGCTTGGACGTGGACAGAAAGATCCAATCGTTCAACCACTTCATGACCGGAGCGGGATCAGCCCAGTCCTCGGTGTCGTTGAGACAAATGCCAAGGACGACGACATGCGGACGGTGCTCCGCAATCGCCCGGCGGAGCATGTCCACCTGCTGAAACGTCGATGTGCCCGGCGAACCCCTCACCCGCACCTCGGCCGGCATCGCGCCGGCATTGAGGTTCAGCATGCGCTCCAGCACGGCTCCGTACCGCTCGTCGATCTGCACACCGACCCCGTCGGTGAAGGAATCGCCGATGATGACGATGCGAAGCGCGTTGGTCGCCCCGATCGTCCATGGATGGCTCCGCTCGGGCGACATCCGGTAGAAGACCGCCGGGCGATCCGCCAGGGGATCGTCGTGACGCAACGGGAAGATCCGCAGACCGACTTCGAGTGCGGCCAGGGCCAGCAGCAGGCTGAAGACCGTCAGGCCGATCCGCTCCGCCACCTGAAGCAGAATGGGAGCCTTACGACCCGGCACCGTTACGGACGGACTCGCCGGACCCGAATCCGCCCCGGTTTCAATGTTCATACCACCTTATTATGGCCGTTTCTCCAGAGCAAATCAATCCGAACACGGATGGCCCCGTGCGGGATCGGGCCCGGTCAACCCCCTACGTTCGAAGGACCGGCCCGGTGTGCTCCTCGTGGGGATCGTCCGTCAGCGCGGTGGGGTACTGCCACTGCTCGAAGGGCATCAGCATGCCGGCGACCACCGAGGCGCCGCCGTCGACATGGATGATCTGCCCCGTGACCTTCTTCGTCAGCGGACCGAGCAGGAAGACGACCATGTTGGCGACCTCATCCTTGTCGGCCTCGACGTCCCACGGCAGCGGACTGACGGAGCGCCAGATCTTGTGCAGCTTGTTGAACCCCGGGATCTTGGATGCCGCCTTGCTGTGCAGCGGGCCGGCGGACACGGCGTTCACCCGCACCAGGTCCCGGCCATGCCGCCGCGCGAGCGCGCGGACGAGCGCCTCGAGCGCGGCCTTGTTGACGCCCATCCAGTTGTAATAGGCATAGGCCCGCGCCGCATCGAACGTCATGGCGACCAGTGAGCCTCCTTCAGCCATGGCGGATTTCGCGTGGAAGGCCACGCGCGCCAGCGAGGCGCAGCTGATGTGAAAGGCCATCTTCAGGTCGTCGATGGCCCCGGTATGGAACTCCTCGCCCAGGCACGTCCGGGGGTTCGCGTAGGCGATCGAATGGACGATCCCCGCCACCGGCCCGGTCCCGGCGAAGAGCGCCGCGATCTGGTCGTCCACCGTCACGTCGCAATAGCGGATATCGAGTTGAGCGATGACCTCGGGGGGGAGACGCCGGTCGGAACGATCGAGGAAGATGCTCTTCATGCGCTCGTTCTGGACCGTGTAGATCACGCGGCCCCCGAGTTCCCCGATCCGGCGACCGATCGCATAGGCGATCGAGTCGGAATCGAGCAGCCCCATCACGACGTACGTCTTCCCTGCTTCGATCATGGTGGAATTCCTTCGCGCAAACTGCTGAAACCTACCCGAGCATGCGCGGATTGCAAATCGGACTCTCGGACCGCGACCGACTGGCTGCGTCAGAGGAACCTCCACGCACTCATCCCGCCCCGCCGGGCGCCGGCCGCTTCGTCGCGCGCGCCGTGGTCCGCCTCGACGACGAAAACGACTCCGACGGGAGGACTCCACGCCCACCGCGGCGCAGGATCCAAGTCGACAGGACCCGTCGGATATGGCTCGATTCCGCGCTGCAGACGGGCATGATGGGCTCGTCCGCGAGGGTGCGGGGCCGCGGAACCATGCCGAACGCGAGGGAACAACCGGGGCCGGGTGCGAGCCGTCCGCCGCGGGGGCGGACGAGGGCGGGATTCGCCTTCCTGCGGTGGATGGCGCAGGATCGGGCTCGCATCCCGTGCCTGCTGCGGGCCGAGTACCGCCGCCTCGTCGGCGTCCGGCTGGACCGGCGCTTTCATCCCGGCACAAGCGGCCGTCCGGCCAATCTCAACATCAATCTGACCCGGCGCTGCAACCTGGCCTGCGAGATGTGCATCCAGCACCGGCATGACGCGGGAAAGGGAACGAGCAACCTGGACTGGTATGACCCAAGGCGCGAGTTGCCGCTGGCCACATGGGTTCGGCTGATGGACCAGGTGAAGCCCTTCCACCCGACCCTGTTCGTGACGGGCGGCGAGCCAACGCTCTACCGGGAGTTCGCGAACTTCATCCGGGAGGCGAAGAAGCGGCGGCTCTTCGTCCACCTGGCCACCAACGGCCTGACGCTGGAGGAACACGCCCCGATGCTCGTGGATCAGGGCGTGGAGTTCGTCACCGTCTCGCTTGACGGCACGGCCGCGATCCACGACCGGGTTCGCGGAAGGACCGGTCTCTTCGAGCGGACGGCCCGCGGAATCCGCGAGTTGCTCGACGCGCGGCGGCGCGGCGACAGCCCGTCCCCCCTCGTCGGCATCAACTTCACCCTCTGCAAGACGAACCTCGGCTGTCTCCCGGACATCGTTCCGCTCGCGCTCGACTTGCAGGTCGATTCGCTCCAGATCCAGCACACCATTTTCGATTCGTCCACCCGCATCGACGAACACAACCGGGCGTTCTCCCCCGAGGCGTGCCGCTCGCGGGGCATCACGGTGGCCCATCCCTCCATTCCCGACGGCGAGTACTACGAGGCCGGATTCACCGCGAACGACGTGTCGCTCATCCGGGAGGGCGTCCAGAGTGCTCGCAGGCAGGCCCGAGGCCGGATCCGTCTGACGTTCCTGCCCGGCCTGGCGCCGGAGATGATCGCCCCCTACTACCTCGACCTGAGCCATCCGTTCCGCGGCCGGTGCAGCGCGCTCTGGAGGACGCTTCGCGTCATGCCCGACGGAACGGTCTCCCCCTGCCTGCATGTCATCGCCGGCGCCATCGCCACCCAGACGGCGGACGAGATCTGGCGGGGCCACGCCCTTCAGGCCTTCCGCGAGATGATCGCCGGCGGACTGTTGCCGGGCTGCGCCCGGTGCTGCAACCGGGGCTTTGCGTGAGACGCCACGCGAGGAGGACGGACGCGGTCTCGAAGACCTCAGAAGGCCGCTGGCGCACCCGGCAGGATTCGAACCTGCAACCCTCAGATCCGAAGTCTGATGCTCTGTCCAGTTGCGCTACGGGTGCGCGGCGGAGGGAAGGTAGCGGCGGGCGGGCGGACGGTCAACCGCCTTCGGCCAGGTGCGCGGCGAGATCCGGCGGCATCGGGTGCTCGAGCTGCACGTGCTGCGCGCGCAACGCCGCCCGGAGACGCTCCGCCGGCACCGCGGGCGGATCGACGCCCAACTCCTTCGCCAGCGCCGCGGCCGTGCCCGCCGCCTGGCCCAACTGCATCATCGTGCGCGAGAGCCGGCAGCTCGACGCCGCGATGGAGCTGAAGCTCGCCGCGCGGCACGCGATGAGCAGGTTGCGACGGCCCTTCGGCACGAGGCAGCGGTACGGGACGCCGTACGGCCCCGGCAGTTCGCCGCTGGCCTTCGTGTGACCGCCGTGCGTGTCCATCGAGTGGTCCGCGATGCAGATGATGTCAGCATGCTTCTGCGCCGCCACCCCCGCCAGCAGGTCGTGCTGGGTCAGGACGTACTCGCCGACGACCCGCCGCGACTCGCGGATGCCCGGTGCCGGGGCGATCCACGACATCCGGAAGCCACGGAACTCGGCGCACGTCGTCTGCACGTGATGCCAGTGCGCGGCGACGCGGCGGCGGCATTCCTCCATCGCCGGGCCGTGACCCCGCCTCAGGAACTCCGCGCCGTCCATCGTCGGCAGCATGTTAACGTTGAGGTCGCCGTTCGGATACTGGTTGATCGCCGCGGAGGGGAACCTCGACGCCCACCAGCAGTTCGTCGGCACGCCGTCGGGCATCGGTTCGACGCGCGGTTCGGCGGCTTTCGCGACCCGGTAGATCAACGTGACCCCGTTGACCTTCGCCGTCGGCTTCTCCGGCGCGCCGGGCTCGTCGAACAGGGCCCTCGCCTCCTGGCCGGACATCATCGCGCACCCGGCCGCCGCGCACACCGCGCCGTCGCCGGTGGAGTCGACGTAGGCGTCCGCCACGAGGCGCCGCCCGTCGGACAGCACCGCCGCGTGGATGCGTTCCGGATCGCCCTGCACGTCGACGAACGTCGTCTCCAGCATCACGCGGCACCGGCCGGTCTCGCGCAGCATCGCCAGCATCGCCGAGGCCATCGCATCGGGCTCGAAGACAACCCCGTGCCACGCCCGCCGCCGGAACTCCTCGAGCTCGCTCCGCGGCAGCCCCTCCGGCACCCAGCGCCGCAGCGTGTCGGTGTAGCACTGCGACGGATCGATCAGGTTCTCGCCGCCCGGATACCGGTACGGCTCGCGCGCGGGATCGAAGGTCGACATGTGCCTCCCGCGGGTGTAGATGCCCACGGCGCCGGGCTCCGCGAGAAGCCATCGATAGAGATCAAACGGAATCCCGGTCCCGCCCGCGCCCATCTCCCAAGCCGTCACCCCGCTTCGCACCGAGTTGCCGCCCAGCCGGTCGCCGCGCTCGACCAGCACCACGTCGACGCCCATCCGCGCCGCCGCCAGCGCCGCACCGAAGCCGCCGCTGCCGCCGCCGATCACCGCCAGTTCACAGCGGATCACCCCGCCGGTCTCCGTCGAGGCGCCCGCCTCGCCGGCCGCCAGCGCCAGCCCCGCGACCGCCGCGCGGATGCCCCGTCCGGTCATGGCGACACCTCAAAGCTGAATGTCCAGGCGTGGGCGCAGGGCGGCGACGCCCGGACCGCTGCGGGCACCTCGATCGCCGTCCGGCCGGCCGGATCGGTGGACCACGTCACCGGATCGCGCACGCCAAGCATCCGGACCGCCGAGCCCGGCACGGGCCGCAACCCGCTGAACTCGACGCGCTCCGGCATCCCCCCGCCCTCCTCCGCCGCCAGCAGGATCGCATTCACCGTCGCCCCTTTCCGCGTGAACACGACGCGGCCATCCTTGTAGGGCGCCACCGCTCGCGTCCCGTAGATCGCCCCGCCGTTGACCGACATCCACCGGCCGATCTCCTTCATGCGCGACACCGCCTCCGCGGGAAGGTCGCCGTCCGGCTGCGGCCCGACGTTGAGCAGGAAGTTCCCGCCCTTGCCGACGATGTCGACGAGCAGGCCCACGAGCGAATGGACCGACTTGTACCTGTCGCCGGGCTTGAACGACCACTGGTCGCCCATCGTCATGCAGGTCTCCCACACGTACGGCGGCGGTTCCTTCGGCACCTGCTGCTCCGGCGTCCGGTAGTTCTCGTGCCGCCCGTGCACGGTGCGGTCGACGACGATCAGGCCCGGCTGGTGCCTGCGCGCCATCGCGACGAGGTCGTCCATCCGCAGGTCCTGCTTCGGCGGACGCACCTGCCCCGCGTCGAGCCACAGGATGTCGACCGGACCGTAGCCGGTCATCAGTTCCTCGATCTGCCCATGCGTGAACTTCACGAATCGCGCCCACTTCTCCGGGTTCGCCAGCGTGTCGTAGTTCGGGTTGCGCGTCGGCGACGGCGCCGAGGGATCCCAGTAGTCCGGCGAGTTCCAGTCTGCCTTGGAGAAGTAGGCGCCGATCGCAAACCCATCCGCCCGGAAAGTGTCGAATACCTCCTTCACGACGTTCGAACGCACGTTCGTATGGAAAGGAACGTCGGGAGCGGTGATGCGGAAGTCCGTCAGCCGTGTGTCGAACATGCAGAAGCCGTCGTGGTGTTTCGTCGTGAAGACGACGTACCTCATTCCCGCCGACTTGGCCGCCGCCGCCCACGCGCGCGGGTCGAAGCGGACGGGGTTGAACGTCCTCGGCAGCGCCCGGTAGTCGCGCATGAAGCGCGCCATGTCGCGGTCGCGCTCGATCCACGCCTTCAGGTCGTCCGGCCGCGCCCATTTGTCGACCTCGACCAGCGGCCACGACTCGATGCAGCCCCACTGGCTGTACGGGGCCCAGTGCATCATGAAGCCGAACTTGAGGTCCTGGAACCACTCCAGCCGCTTCCGGAGCCATTCCTCCTGCGGCGGCACCGCGGCGGCCGTCTCCGCCGCGCGCACCGTGCCCCACCCCGCGGCGCCGAGCAACGCGACGGAGAGCGCCACGGATTGGACGGATCGCATGGATCGAGAGGCTAAGAAGTGTGGCGAAGGGTCGGGATGCACGACAGGACCATCGAGTCTCTTCGTCTTCATTGGATGTTGGATGTTGGCTGTTGGTTGTCGGATGTTGAGTCCTGGAGACTTGCCAGCATCTCCAGCAGCCGCGCCACCAGCTTCGGCTCGGCCTCGATCTCCACGCGGTTGGTGCCGAGCCAGGTCTCGTAGCCGCCGAGCTTGTGCTGGTCGACGGTCGGAAGATAGCCGAAGTAGCCGTGGGCCAGCGAGACGACGAACGACGGCTTGAAGGGGCTTCGGCGCTTCATCTCGAGGCCGGTTTCCGCGAAAACCTCGACCGGCAGCGTCGCGAGGCCGACGTCGCCGATCCGGAGCGCCTGCACGGGCAGGTCGTCGTGCTCCGGGTAGGCGTTCACGCGCAGGATGCGGTCCGCATAGATCTCCTCCAGCGTCGCTCTTGCGTCGGGCTTGCGCGCCGCGACGATGGCCTTCGCCCGCTCCACCTGCTCCGGGGCCGGGCGGCGGAACGCAACGCGGATCTCCTCGAACTCAGCGCCGAGCGGAACCTCGTCGCGCCACCGGACGGCCGGCCACGCCTTGAAGACCGCCTGGGCGACGTCCTCCGCCACCTCGCGCATGCGCTCGTAAGGGGCGACCTTGGGCGATGGCTTCGTGAAGTCGATGTTGTTGATGTTCCCGCTCGTGCCGTTGCACATCATGCCGATGAACGGCGGTTCCTGCCGGTCGGCGCCCAGGAGCTGCTGGATGCGGTCGGCGAACATCCCGTAGTAGTCCGCGGACACGTGGCCCGGCCCCACCCCGCCGACGTAGTGCAGCGAGTAGTTCGCCAGCAGCGCGACGGGACGTCCGTTGGTCGACTGCACCGCCAGGAAGCAGATCTCCGGGTCCGTCGGACCGGCGGGCTTGACGAGGTCCGGGCTGCCGCGCGGCGGATTCATCTTCACCTGGTCCTGCCCTCCGAGCGGGTTGACGGGCACGGTGCCCGGCTTCATGAACCAGCGGCGGTTGAAGACGTGGCGCGGCTCCGAGGCCGTCGCCCAGCCGATGCGGGCGGGCTCGAGGTTGTTGACCGCGCAGCGGACCGCGTCGCCGATGCGGCGGACCACGACCTGCTGGTACGGGGTCAGCTCCGCCTTCGCGGCGTACCGGTCGCCGATGACGCTGGTCGCCGAGTGCGTGTGGGTGCCTGCGATCATCACGTTCGACGCCGGAATGCCCGTCTCCGCCTCGACCACCCGCCGCGCCTCGCGGCAGGTGTCGCGCGAGAGCCCGAGGACGTCGCAGACGACCAGCGCCAGGCGCGCCTGCCCGTTGTCCAGCACCAGGCACTTCGCCCACAGCTCGTCGTGGATGTGCTTCGCCGGGATCGGATGGAAGCCGCCGATGATATCGCCGCCAAGGTCCGGTGTGATGTTGCTTCGCGCGGCGCCCGCCTTGAGCCCCTGCGGCCCCGCCGCGACCGCAGCCGCAGCCGCCACCGCGAACGCCGCGAAGATCACCACGGATCGGCCGGATGACACGAAGCCTCGTCTGAGGCCCCTGCCGGCATGTCCGCACGTCATGGAGTGCCCAGCTTTCATCCCGTCCTCCTCTCCTCAGTTCGACTGAACCTTGACCGGTGTGTGCCAGAACGAGCGCCAGTAGGCTTGGTCGAGGGCGTAGGGGTCGAGGGGGCCGGATGCCGCGGCATCGCTGAGGATCCCGAAACGGCGCATCGCGCGGATGTACGCATCGTGGGGCCGGAAGCCGGGCATGTCGAAGCGCTTCGTCTTCGCCAACTCGGCGCCGGCGGCGGCGATGGCGGCGACGATCGCGCGGTGGTCGGGGTCGGACGCGTCGCGGAAGACCACGGCGCGGCACAGGCCGAGACCGCCCGCCTCCGTCGCCAGAGGGGCTCGCGCGAGCAGCGACATCGCCGGCCGGTCGAGGTTGCACAGCGACTGGTGCGGCCCGGCCTCGCCGTACCGGTAGTAGGCCAGGCGCCGGATGAAGGTGATCTCGGTCACATCGTCCACGAGCGGCTGGGCCGGTCCGGCACCGAAGCGGAAGTGCGGCTTCTTCAGCATGCTCGGATAAGCCTTCACCTCTTCGACGTGGCAGCTTCCACAGCGGCGCTCGATCGCGTCCGACGGGAAGCGCACCGCCTCCATGCCGCAGCCGAGACCGGCGTAGGTGCCGGGATAGGTCGCGCCGCTCTCAATCCACAGCCGCACGATCTCGCGCTCGCGCGCCGTCGGCTTAGCGCCCTCGTGGCGGCCGTCCATCAGGTCCAACAGGCGGCTCGCGGAGCTTCCGACCGAGCGCGGCGGCCGGTTGCCGTAGGTGTTGCGGCCATCGGAGACCAGCCCGCGCTTTACGAGCGTCCAGTAGGAAACCGAGTAAAGCGGAGTGCGGTCACCGGTCAACTCGACGCCGCCGTCGCGGCGCTCCGGCCGGTGGCACCCGACACAATGCCGGTCGAGGATCGGCTGAACGTCGCGCGGGTAGTCGAAAACGTCCGGCACGCCGGAGACCGGCTCGACGCGGCTCGGCGCGCGGCGCAGCGCCATCACGTTCGCCGCCGCGGGCGGGGTCTGCGTCCGCCGCTCGTGGCAGCCGACGCAGCCCGCGGTTTCGCCGGGCTGGAGCGTGACGAAGCTCTGCATGCGCTTCACGGCGCGGTCGTTCGCGTCGAGCGCGACGAAGAAGAACGACCGCAGCGCGGGCAGGTCGAAGCACGCGGAGCCGTCGGGCTCGACCGGCACCGTTCCGAGGATGCGCTCGAGCGTGAACGTCCCGCCGATCGTCAGCGGCTCCTGTCCGCCGGAGAAGTTGACCGGCTTCGGGAGCTGCTCGAGAACGAGGAGCTTCCGGACCTCGCCGCGCGCGACGCCCTCCATGGTCCGACCGGCGTGGACGGCCTGCAGCACCACCCGCCCCGTCGTCTGCGCGAGGTCGACGCGCGTCGGGACGACCGCCTCGCGCAGGCGGGGACGAATCGGCTGCGGTTCGTGAAGCTGCGTCGGCGCCCCGGGCGGGAGCGCGTAAGCCCGCTCCGTCCGGCCGGTCGCGTCCATCAGGTGGATCCCCTGCGCGTCGGCGACGAGGAACCAATTCGAGGAGATCGGGTACGGATCGCGCCAGAGGCGGCTTCCCTGGCTCACCGGCGCCATCGAGGCCGGCTCGTCCGGGCCGGCGCCGGGATCGATCGTGACGATGCGGCCCTGGTGCTCCGACGCGCCGTGCCCCGGAGAATGCGAGGCGACGACGCGGCGCGAGCCGGGAATGGACTTCGCGTCGATGAACACGCCGCCGGGGGCCTCGTTGCCGTAGTAGACCATCACGCCGGTGCCGTCGGGATTGACGGTCCAGAGGTGGTGGAACGCGAGCTGGTTGCGGTCGACGTATTCCCAGCGCATGTAGAGCACGCGCCCGTCGGGCAGGACCCACGGCGTGTTCTCCTGCTCGGCGTTGCTGGAGAGCGCACGGACGCCGCTGCCGTCGCCTTCGCATCGGTACAGGATGGCGACGCGCGTGCGCCAGCAGGGCACGTAGCGGCGGCAGCGGGCTGAGCAGAACACGATGCCGCCGTCCGGCAGGTACGCCGGCTCGAGGTCGTCGTCGGGACCTTCAGTGAGCTGGCGCAGGCCCTTGCCGTCGACGCCGATCTCGCAGAGGTGGTGCGCGTGCTCGCCGCCGCGACGGTAGGAGAACAGGATCTTCCGTCCGTCGTAGTGCACCTGCGGGTCGCGGATCCCGCCGCGCGGGTCGTCCAACAGCACCGTCAGGCGCCCGGTGCGGAGGTTCAGGCGGCAGAGCCGCGCGCCCTCGCCGTAGGCCCACCAGCGTCCGTCCTCGAACTTCCAGCCCAGGCGCCGCGCGGTGGCGTCGTCGTCGCAGTAGTCGCCAAAGTTGCCGTACCAGTGGTCGCGGCCGGCGATGCGCTCGGCGAAGACGATCTCGTCGAAGTCGGCCGCCGGGTCCGCCAGGAAGGCCTGCAGCATGGGGTCCTTCGCCCGCGCGGAAACCGCCCGCGGCACCGCCCCCGTCCACCCCGCCTCCATCCCTTCCGTTTTCCGTCTTCCGTCTTCCGTGCGGGCGAAGCCCGCCTCGTCTTCCGTGCGGGCGACGCCCGCCAGCGACGGCCGCGCATCGGGCGCGTCGAGCGCCAGGTCGAGGTTCCGAAGCGTCAGCCCGCGCACATGACGGCAATAGAAGCCCCAGGCCGGGAGGGTCCCGAACATGTCGCCCTTCGGATAGGCGGCCTCCTTCTCCGGCGGGACGCGCGCCGCGTCCTCCGCCGTCCCCCCGCCGGCGAAGCGGATGCGGACATTCTCGACCGTCACATTCTCCACCGGGTGGCCGGGAATGCCCGTGATGGAGCAGCCCGTCTTGCCCGCGCCGGTCGCCTCGACGTCCCGGATCACGATGTCGTGCATCCGCCCCACCCCGGGCACCGGCCGGCCCGGGATCGGGGTCGCGCGGTTGCCGAGCCGCACGAAGATCGGCACGCCGACGTTGCGCATGACGATGTTGGAGACCGTCACGCGCTCGCAGATCCCACCGTCGACCTCCTCGATCGCGATCGCGTCGCGCGTGTCGTAGACGGTGCAGTCGCGGAACAGGATGTCCGCGAAGCCGCCCTGCGACTCGGTGCCGAGCTTGAGCGCGGAGGCGAGACTCGACAGGCGGCAGTCGCTGACCGTCACGGTCCGGCACGGGATGCCGGCCGTCGACTTGAGCACGATCGAGTCGTCACCGCTGAAGATGCTGCACCGCGTGATCCGGACGCCGTTGCAGCTGTCGATGTCCATGCCGTCGCGGTTCTCGCGGATCCGGCTGTGGATCGTCACGCCCTCGATGTCGACGTTCGTGCAGACGAGGTAGTGCGAGAGCCACCGCGCCGAGTCGCGGAACGTCAGCCCCGAGACCTTCACGTTGCGGCATTCGCTGAACCGGACGATGTAGGGCCGCCCGAGGTCGTCGCCCTTCTTCGCCGGGAACATGCGGCCCTGCCCGTCGACGATCCCCTCGCCGCGGAGCGCGATGTCCGACTCGCGCTCGGCGAAGATCAGGCTCTTCTTGAACCGGTCGCGGTAGAGGTAGTCGACCGCGGGCGTGATCGCGGGGTAGTCACCGGCATCCTCGCTGCCGAGGAGCGTCGCGCCCTTCGCGATCTCGAGCGTCACGCGGCTGCGCAGCCGGATCGTGGCGGACTTGAACGTGCCGCCGCGCAGCATGACGGTTCCGACTCCGGCCTCCGCGCACGCATCGACCGCCGCCTGGATCGCCGCCGTGTCCAGCGCGCGTCCATCCGCCACGGCGCCGTAGGCGCGCGGATCCCAGGTCGTCGACGCGCCGGACGCCGTCCCCACCGCCCAGAGGAGGGCCGCCGCGGCGGCCGCAGACCGATGGACCGCTTGGCGAACCGTCCCGCCCGGGTAGCGTCGTTCGATCATCGTGGTGCGGTCTCCTCTGTGTCCGCCAGTTCCTGCATCGCGCGGATGGCGCTCAACTCGCAATTGAACCACATCGGCCCGGGATTCGCCATGAGCCAGGTCTGGTAGCGCCCGGGGGCCCTGGCGTTCGACTGCGTCCGCGTCAGCGTTCCGGCGAGGGCGCGGGCCTTCTCGAGATGCAACCGGTCGCCCGTGGCCCGGAACGCCGCGAGGTACATGCGGATGAGTTTCGCTGAACTGGCGCAGACCGGGGCGAAGCAGCGGTACTGCTCGAGGACGCATGGGAGCATCCAGCGCCGGCTGCGCGCCCCGGCCGCGCCGTCGGCGTTTTGTTTCCGCGGCGTCACGGCGGGGGGCCGGTCCCAGACGACGAACTGGTCCTCGGCGAAGCGGAGCAGGTCCAGCGCCAGCGCCTGCTTCGCGGCGTCCGCGCGCGCGGTGTCGAACAGGTGGATGGCCAGGTCGCCCGCCTCGTGCTTCGTCAGGTTCTCGTACGGCGGCATCGGCCTCACATCCTCGAACTGCCCCTGCCAGTTCCATGTGCGCACCGGATGGTCGAGAACCCAGGCCAGCGCTCGCGCGCGCACGCCGTCGAATCTCCCGTCGCCTGTCACGCGGCCGAGCCGATCGAGGAACGCGATGACCGCCGTCGGCACGAGCACGTTGTCCGCCGCGGGCTTCCCGTCGCCGGGCGTGACAAACTGCAGCCAACTTCCCTCCGGCAACTGCCGCTTCGCGTAGGTCTCTGCGATACGAACGGCCGCATCGAGGTAGGCGCGGTCTTCCGTCGCCGCGAACACGTCGAGATAGAGCTGCCCTGTCTCGGCGCCGCAGGACGTCAGGTAGCGCCCCGGATCCATGTGGCCCTTCATCCATTCGCGGTAGAGCGTGGGGTGATAGGTCGGCGGATGATGCGCCCACGCGGCGTCCGTCGGCTGGCTGAGCCCGATCACGTAGTCCGCCGCCCGGCGCGCGGCGCGGAGCGCATCGGCCGCATCGTCCGGCGCCGGCTTCTGCGCGGCGTACCCGGCCAGGGCCGCCGCCGCCGCGCCGACGATCTTCGAGGGATACCGGTACAGGTGGACCTTGGGATCGGGGCCGTTCGTCCCGAACCAGCACGCAAGCTCGTCCGAATGCGCCAGCGCGGCCAGCGCCGTTCCCGCGCTCGCCGACCACGGCATCGCCGGGGGCGGATACGCCCCGCCGAAGGGGGCGGCGCGGTGGAATGTCTGCGTCGCAGCCGCGCCCACCGCCGCACCGCTCGCGTCGAGGGGCTGGACGGTCAGCGTCGCCGCACCGGGCGGGATCGACGTCCAGACGGCCGACAGCGGCGTCCACGGCTTCTCCGCGACAAACGTCAACGGACCGCCGCCCGCGGGGACCACCGTGAACCTGTACGACACAGCCCCGGCGGTCTCGAGAAGGTCGAACGCCGGGGCATACAGGAACTGCACCGCGGCCGCATTCCAGAAGGGCCGAGCCCCCGGCAGGCCCGAGCGCACCGGAACCGCGGTCTCCGCGAGAGCCCGGGCCCGGAGGTCCTCATCCCCTGCGGCCGGTCCGGCCCCGGATGCGGTCCGGCCCGCCGTCCACGCGCAAACGAGGGCCAACCACCGGGCTGCGACGTGCTTCATGGCTCTCCCCTCTTCTGCACGGCCGCGTAGGGGCGGCCGGGGATCAGACTCGTGCCGTCGGAGAAGCCCTCCGGGCGGCCGGCGAGACGTTCCACCAGGCGCGCGCGCCACGGTCCGACAGCCGGCGTCTTCGAGAGATCGCGCTCCTCGCGCGGGTCCCGATCGAGATCGAACAACTGCTCCGCGCCGTTCGCCGGTCGCCAGATGTACTTGAACCGGCCGTCGGCCAGCGCGTGGAAGGCCTGCGCGGGACCGTAGCAGGGCGCGTGTTCGAAGTGCAGCCGCTCCCTCGCGATCCGGCCCGTCCCCCGCAGCGCCGACGCGAGGTCGAGCCCGTCCACCGCCTCCGGCTTCGGGAGGCCCGCCAACGCGACGAGCGTGGGCAGCAGGTCCTCCAGACAGACGGGTTGCTCGCACCTTGCACCGGGCTGGAACCCGAGCGACGAAGATCCTGCGACGATGAACGGGATGTTCGCCGAACCCTCGTAGGGCTCGCACTTGCGGAAGTAGCCGTGGTCCCCGAGCATCTCGCCGTGGTCGGAGGTGACGACGACCACCCACGGGCGGCCGGCGGCCTCGCTGCGTGCCCTGAATTCCCCGATGAGCGGCGCGATCTCCGCGTCGAGATGCTCGATGAGGCCGAAGTAGCCGGCCTGCGCACGGCGGAGCGTGTCGCCCTCGAGGCGGACGCGGTGTCCGTTCCTGTCGCCCTGCGGCGACAGCGAGGCCCAGTCGACCCAGTCGCCGCGCGCGGGATCCGGCAGCGCACCGGCCGGCACGGAGGCCGGCCCTCCACCGGCCGGAAGCGCGCCTTCCGGAGAGTTGCGCACGGTCTTGGCCGGAAAGTGGGCATCGAAGTATCTCTTCGGCGGGAAGAGCGGCGGGTGCGGCGCATAGAACGACGCCGTCAGGAAGAGCGGACGACCGGCCGGAGCATCCTTCACCACATCCCGGCTTCGGGCCACGATCCAGGCGGTCGGGTGCAGGTCATCCGCCAGCGGCCACGGCGCGGCAGGCCAGAGATTGTTGTTCAAGCCGAGCCGTCCGACCACGGCGCGGATGCCGCCGCAGTCCGGCACTGCCTTCTTCAGCGCCGTGTCGTAGTCGTCGTCCGACACGTACGTCGAGCCGAGGATCTGCCGCTGGTAGCCGAGGTCGCCGCTCTTCGGCAACTGGTGCATGTTCCGGCCGACCAGCACCGTCGCGTAGCCCGCACCCGCGAGAAGGCCGGGCAACGTCGGTCCCGCGATCAGCCGGGCGCCGTAGCCGACCACGCCGCTCGCCTGCGGCGACATGCCCGTCAGCAGCGCGTAGCGGGCCGGAATGCACGACGGCACCGTGGAGTAGGCCTTGCGGAAGAGCACGCCCTCGCGCGCAAGGGCGTCCATCTGCGGCGTCCGCACCGCCGGATGGCCGAGGATCGACAGGCAGTCCCCGCGCATCTGGTCCGGCATGATCAGCAGGATATCCGGCGCCGCACCTTTGCCCCCCGACGTTTCCAACCCTTGGACGGCGCCGGGGAGGAGGCTTCCAAGGATTGGAAATCCGCAGAGCGCGACGGCTGCGAGGGTGCTTCTCATGGCGTCTTCCGTTGCCCGGCCGGCCCTGACTCCGGCGGCAGAAGCAGGATCATGCCGGGCCAATTTCCGCGCGGGAGTTCGATCTCCGCACCGGACGCCAGGGGACGCTCGAAGACCTCCATCGCGGCGCGATTCGTGTCCGTGTAGTGGAAACGGGAATCCGGCACCGCGCGCCAGCCGGTGAGATCGATCCC
Source organism: uncultured Verrucomicrobiota bacterium (assembly GCA_964402695.1). Lineage (GTDB taxonomy): Bacteria > Verrucomicrobiota > Kiritimatiellia > PWTM01 > PWTM01 > VGWF01. The sequence goes on along the minus strand of CAYODK010000071.1, from coordinate 6,717 downwards.
CTTCCCCCCCGCCCAGGTCGCGGCGCGCAGGACCGTGTCGCGCCTCGCCGTCACGCGAACCACGGCCTCCTCGCCGCCGCCCGCGCGAAGGCAGCGCATCCCGCGGAAGGCGGACGGCACGTTTGTCCACACGTACCGGCGGTTGGAGAACGCCTGCGCACCCTCGTTGAACACCGCCTCCTCGAAGCCGTGTCCCACGACCGAGAGGTCCGCCGTCTCGCACCGGACGGTCTCGAATATCACCGGCGCGGAGTCGGCCATCGTCCGCGCGCGGAAGTTCGCGATGCGGTGGAACGTGAGGTAGTTCGCGTCGTGGTAGTTGTGCGAGCCGTCCCACGCGGTGCGGCTGACGGCCGCGAGATCGTCGCCGTCGAAGACCCAGTCGACGTACTGCCATGCGTGGAACCGCCTGTCCGCGTGCCGCAGCACGATCGTGTGCACGGTCCACGTCCGCAGGTCGGGCGACGATGTGAGCGCCAGCACGTTCCGGCCGGCGGGCGGGTCAGCCTGCTTGTTGCCGATCGACCAGTAGCGCTTCGTCTCCGGATCGAACCGGATCGTGAACTTCGAGCCGCCGCCGGGAAAGGCGATCAGGTCCGCCGCGCGGTCGTGGTCGAGCCGGAGGCCGTCGTCGGAGACGTGAACGATTGTCGCGTGGTCCGGCGGCGCGGTTCCGTTCGTCCGCAGGATGTTGAGCAGCGAGCCGTCGGGCGCGACGACCATGTTGCCCTCGATCCACTGGGACTTCGACCAGAGGTGCTGCAGTCTCGCGCTCGACCGCCAGTTCCCGGAATGGAGGAGGTCGGCGTCCTCGGGCGCGGACATCACGAACGCGCTCCACTCGGGTCGGGGGCCCTGCGCCAGCTCGAAGCCGCGCCAGATCCGGCCGCGGTGGACGATCACCGGCACGGGCGCGCAGTGGTAGCGGTCCTCCGCCGTCAGCCGCCCGCTCGCCGCGTCGCGCGGCTCCGTCCATGTTGCCCCGCCGTCGCGCGACCGGCGGATCGCGATGCGGCCGAATTCCCGGTCGACACCGAAGATGTGGAGGTCGCCACGGTGGACGAAGAGCGAGGACCACCACTGGCCCTTCAGGTCCGCCAGCTTTCGCCACGTGGCGCCGCGGTCGGTCGATCTGAACACGACCGAGCTGTCGTTGCTCGTCCCCGGGCCGAACCACGAGTGGCTGGCGACGTACCGCCCGTCGGGCAGGATCGCGATGGACGGGCAGCCCACGTACACTTTCGCGAAGTTTGGACTGCGGTCGACGATCACGCCCGGCGGATCGTCGGCGGAGGCGGCCATCGACATCCCGAGTGCGGCCGCTGCCGCGAGCACGATCCTGCCCATCATGGCTTGTCTCCCGGCGGCGAGCGCTTGGCGGTCATCTGTTCGATCGTGATCCGCCATGTGCGCACGCGGGCGACGGCGGCGGGCTCGAAGGTCCAGTCGCGGCCGGAGTACTGCCGCATGATGGCGTTGAGGACGCGCCCCTTCTCCGCGGGCTCCGTCACCTCGGCGATCGTCCCCCACCCGATCACGCTCTCGTAGCGCATCGTCCACTTGCACGCGAGCGCGGGGTCCGTGCGCACCTCGACGTTGCGCTCGAACTCGAAGCACACGCGCGGGTTGGCGAGGAAGAAGTCGATCTTGCGGCCGGCGGGCGCCGTGTGGAGGTAGATGGCGGAGCCGTCGTAGCCGAAGGAGACGGGCACGAGGTAGGGCTCGTTGTCTCGCGCGAGGGCCAGACGGCAGACGGGGCTATCGCGGATGATCGCGTCGATCTCCGCTCGAGAGACGATCTCCTTGTCCTTCCGACGCATCCGTACCTTGTCCTCTCGTCGCGACCTTCGCGATCCTGTGTCGCTGCCAAGACCAGCGAACCGATCCCTCGCGGCCCCATTTTCGGCCCCCACCGGGACAAGCCCGGCGGGACGTCCATTCTCGCTCGACGCACAAGCCCGGGGGGACGCCCAGGTCACTTCCGCGTTCTGTCTTCCGTATTCCGTCTTCCGTCCGCCGCTCCCCCTTCCGGCAGGCGGCTACTTCAGCTGCAGCACCGCGGCCTCGTCGAGGCGCCACGTCTCGGCCAGGGTGCCTTCGAGGCACCGGCGGATGCCGTCCTCCGTTCGCACGACGCAAATGTTGAACGGGACCTTCTGCCCCGCCGATGGCTTCAGCCCCAGCGCCTCGAACGGGATCGACCACTCGCCGCGCCATCCGCCGCGGGACTTGCCATAGACCGTTCCAACGAACCGCGTCGCCTTGCCCAGCGCCGCGGCCGCAGCGGCCGGCGCCCCGCCGTCCGCCACGCTCTGCAGCGCGCCGCCCGCGTAGCCGCGCAGCACGAAGGCGACCGGCTTGCCGTCCGGTCCGGCGCCCTGCACGCAGACCTCGGCGCCGTCGTCGACGCCCCACACGGCCCCGGTCCGCACCTGCGTCACATCGAACGACGCCACGTTGACCGCCACGTGGAGACACCGATCGTCCCAGCAGACCCGCGCGAACGCCGGCGCCCCGCTGGCGCTCCACCGCGACGGTTCGCGGTCGAGCGACAGCAGCGAGCCCGGCCATTCCGCCAGGTCGATCTCGCCATCGAGCACCGGGGGCGACGCGGCGCGCTGGATCGTCCGCGCCCAGGTCACCCGCGCGGGCGGCGTAGTGACCGGCATCGCCTCGCCGATCGAGAACGCCCGCGGCGCGCCGCCGGTCACCGCGCCGCCCTGGAACAGCACGTTGTTCGTCCACACCGAGATCGCGTTCGGCGGACTCACCGTCACCCGGCCCGGCGTGACGAACGTGTTGCCCGAGATGACGCAGTCGCGCGACCGCGCGAACGACAGCGTCATGTTGGTGTCGGCGACGAACACGTTGTCGCGGATGAGGAGATTCCGCGCGATGTGCTCGTGCAGGGGCCGCTCGACGCCGACCGACACGTTGCGCTCGACCAGGCAGTCCTCGGCGCCCTCGTCGAGGTAGTACGACGACACCCCGTAGCCCTCGCCCATCTTCACGACGTCGCGCACGACGTTGCCGCGCAAAATGCTGCGTTTCATGCCGCCGTAGATCGCCCCTCCATCCTGCATCTCCCGCATCACGCGATGGATCAGGTTCTCCTCGATCACGTGGTCGCCGCCGCTCCCGACGATGCCGCTGTAGGGCGCGTCGTGGACCTCGTTGCGGAAGACCCGGAACCCGTTCGTCAGGGCGGGCGTCGCGCGGTGGCTGACGGACAGCGCGATCGCGCTCGGGTGGTAGCGGCCGACATGGTGCACGTGGTTCGAGGCGACGACCGACGCCGCCCCGCCCGCCTTGATGCCGCAGGCCCCGATGTCGTGGATCTCGCAGCCGGCGATGCGACAGTCGAGGATGTCCGACGCCGCAATGCCCTGCCCTCCCGCCAGTCCGACGTCGAGCCCCTCGAACGAGCAGGCGCGGGCCCAGGTGACATGCAGGGCGCCATCGAACGCATAGGCGCCGAATCCGCCCGGTTTGAGCGGAGTCGTCGTGCCGGCGAGGGCGAGCCCCCGCAAGGCGACGCCGCAGACCGGGGCCCTGGCGGTGCCCCGCAGTTCGATGATCCGGTCGAGCCGCGGCGCGATGACCTTCGCCTTGGCCATGTCCTCGCCCGGCAACGGCCAGTAGACGAGCCGGCCCGCCGCGCGGTCGAGATACCACTGTCCCGGCCGCGTCATGCCCTCGCGGGTGTTGAAGATCGCGTACTTCTTCACGCCGAACGCGCCCGGGGGAGACTTGGCCGGCGGCGAGAACACCAGGGTCTGCCGCGCCGTGTCGTTGCTGACGACTCCGACGAGCGACTCATCCCACATGTGATAGACGCGGACCTCGGCGTTGCGGGGCTCCAGGGTCGCGGGGACGTCCTTCGGATCGTAGACCATCGTCGTCAGTTCGTTCGTCGTGGGCGCCCGCTCCCAGCCGCCGCCGACGGAACTGAGCCACCGCACGTCGAACACGCTCTTGTGCAGGAAGGCGCCCGTCTCAGGCAGACGCGCACGATCCGCAAGGCGGCCGTTGACCACCAGCGCCCGGAAATCCCATGCGCCTTCCTTCACCCCCGGCAGGTCGGTGCACCAGAGGGTATCCCCGTCCCGCCGCCATCCGGTCAACGGCGATCCACCGTACAGTGTCGCCGCACCGCCGGGGCCCGCCTCGATGGCCAGCCCGTTGTCGCGCGCGTCGAGGTCGAGGGTCTTGTCCAGGTGGTAGTCCCCCGGCATCACGACGATCCTGTGCGCCGCGTTCGTGCCGCCCGCACGCGCCGCGTCGCGGGCCTTCGCGGGCGTCGCAAAGGGCTTCTCCTTTGTCCCCGGGTTCGCATCGTCGCCGTTCGGCGCGACGAAGAACTCAGCAGCCCCGGCGTCAGGGACGCACAGCGCGAACGCCATGCACGCAAGAGCGAGGCGCCGTCTCGCACGACCTTCATCTGTAGCCGCGATCGGCTTGTCGCGCCGTCGCGTCGACGCGGAGGCGGATGGTCGCGGCCGGACGGCGCACCCGTACGCATTACCGCGACCAACGGTCGCGGCTACAGCGAACGCACCCTCCCCATGGTCTTCTGTAGCCGCGATCGTCGATCGCGGCCGGCAAGCGCTCCGGTACGAATTGCCGCGACCAGCGGTCGCGGCTACAGGGGTCGATCGCGTCATCGTGGCTCTCCGGGTCAGCGCTTGGACGGCTTGTCCTTGAACTCGAACGGTGCCGTCCCCGCGAATTCCTTCCAGCGCCCCTCGACCGTCGCGGCCACCGGGGCGCCGGCGTGGACGTGCAGGCCGTAGCGCAGCCGCAGCGGCGCGGTCTTCGTCACGACGCGCGGCGCGTCGAAGGTCAGACACGAGCCCATCCAGCCGTCGTCGCGGGTGTGGAAGACGGACGGGTGATTCGGATTCGACGGATGATCCAGGATCGTGATCCCGTTGGTGACGCCCGGCGCGACGGGGCCGGAGTAGTCGATCCAGCGCGCCGGCTTGCGGAACGTGCCGGCCTCGTTGACGCCGCCCTCGGAGTTGAGGATCGCGCCGCCGCCGTCCTTGACGCCGATGGACTTCGCCATGCGCACGCCAAGCAGTCCGAACGGCGTCTGGCCGAAGGTCACATCGGCGCTGGCCGCGGTGAGTTGCAGGTCGATCACCAGCATCCACTCGCCGTCGGGAAGCGCGCGCACGCACGTCCGACGGCGCTCCTGAAGCACATCCACGCCGTTGGTCCCGACCCATGCGTTCAGGCAGACGACCGCCGCCTCGTCGGAGCCGTCCTCGAGGGCCTCCATCCGCCGGTGGACGATCCTCGCGCCGCTTCGGTCCTCCCAGAAGCTCATCCCGTCGACGCTCATGTGCGAGAGCCAGATCGAGTTGTGGTGGCTGTGACCCACCGGGTCGTGCGGATGCCCCATGCGCGTGAGGCACCGGCCGGCCGGGCCGATCACGGGGGACACGAACGGACGCTGGATTCCCGCCCCGAAGTGGTAGCGGGCGATCTCGACGCCCTCGCGCTCGAACGCCACCTGGTCGTACGGCTGCGGTACGGCCTGCATCCGTGGCGGATCCGCCGCCCACGCGCCCGCTGCCGCCAGTGCAAGACAGCCGGCCACGACCATCACCCCCCGGCGCCCGCTCGCGGCCGGCACGGAGGCCGGCCCTCCATGCTGGAGTCTCACTATGTCGTCATCGGACATGGTCCGCTCGATGCTCTTCCGTCCGCACTTCGATGTTGGGCGTTCGATGTGCGGCGTTGCGTGCTGGGTGTTCGTTGTTGGATGTTGGGTGTTGGATGTTCGTTGTTGGATGTTGCTAGAAGTACCCGCCCTTGTCCGTGATCTCGTGGATCGACTGCCCCTCGGCGACCCAGCCGAAGATCTTCTTCTCGTTCGCACGGATCTCCTCGGCGCGGACGAGCACATCGTGGGCGATGTCGCGCGGCACGCATACGACGCCGTCGCAGTCGGCGAAGATCACGTCGCCCGGCCGGATCACGACGTCGCCGATCTTGATCGGCACCTGATAGTGCGTGATCAGGCACCGGCCGAGCGATCCGTTCGGGATGCGATGCTTATAGTAGACGGGGAACGGCTTCTCGAGGATCTGTTTCGTGTCGCGGATGCCGCCGTCGATGCACGCGGCGCGCACGCCCTTGCCGTAGGCCGTCGCGGTCATGACGCCGCCCCAGAGCGTCGCCTTCTCGTCGTTGGAGGTGTCCCAAACGACGAACGTGTCTTCGCCCATGTCGTCGAGCATCTGCGTGCGGAAGGTCATCTCGCCGGTGATCTTGACGTTCGGCGCGCTCTTGACGGTGAAGGCGATGCCGGCGACGACGTCGCTGTCGCGCAGCGGCCGCAGGTGGCCGGGCAGCGCCTGGTCGAGCAGGCAGAACTCGCGCAGCACGTCGCTGATCGCGCCCGTATAGAGCTGTTCGTAGCGCCCGAGCAGCTCCTTCACCGGCACGGGAAACGGTTTTGTGGAGACGCCCTCGCGCTCGGCGATGAGTTTCTCCAGCTTCATCATCTTCGCCTCGCGCTGCAGCAGGTTCGCGGATCCGTCGTTCTCGCTCATCGTGTTCCTCGTCGTCGCATCCATCCGGTCGGCCGTCCCGCGGCGGGCAGATGCCGAAGTGCGGATTCTGCCACACCGCGCGGCCGGAATCACGACCCGTCGCACCCCGGCATGAACGGGTTGCGTCTCCGAACTCGGCACGCTGCAGGGATCT
>CAYODK010000070.1:0-23890 GCA_964402695.1 uncultured Verrucomicrobiota bacterium | reverse complement strand
CTGCGCGCGGCGGATGGCGCCCTCGAGTGGAAGTTCCAGGGAGCGCCGTCCAACCGCAAGGCGCTCGGCAACGGCCGGCTCATCTCGGCCTGGCCGGCCCGGGGCGGGCCCGTCATCCGCGACGGCGTGGTGTACTTCGCGGCCAGCATCTGGCCCTTCATGGGCACGTTCATTCACGCGCTCGACGCCGCGAGCGGACGGGTCATCTGGACCAACGACGGCACGGGCGCCGACTACATCAAGCAGCCGCACAGCGCGCCGTCCTTCGCCGGCGTGGCCCCGCAGGGCGCGCTGGTCGCCACCCGGGACCTTCTCCTCGTGCCCGGGGGCCGCTCGATCCCCGCCGCGTTCGACCGGGCCACCGGACGCCTGCTCCACTTCCGCATCGCCGAATCCGGCAAGGGCACGGGCGGCTCCACCGTGATGGCCAACGAGAAGGAGTTCTTCGTCCACACCCGCGGGCGGGGCGTGCGCGCGCACGAGCTGGCCACGGGCGCGCGGACCTCCTTCGCGATCGGCGAGCCGGTGCTGGGACGCAGCCACTACTACTGCGCCGCCGACCATCCGAGCACCCGGGGCGCTCTTTCGGACGCCGAGGACAAGCTCGAAGCCGCCCGATACGGGGAGCGCAAGGCGAAGGGCGCCGTCGATGACGCCCGCGACAGCGGCGACGACGGCGCCGTGAAGCGGGCGGAGGCGGCCCTGGCCGGCGCCGGCCGGAAGGTGCAGCAGGCCGAGGACGTCGTGGCCGAGGCGAGGAAGCGGGTGCCCGCCGCCGGCATGACGAAGGTCGTCCAGGCCTGGCGCGCGGACCGGACGCTCCAGTGGGAGATCGAGGCCGACGGCGCCGGCGATGTCATCCGCGCGGGACGCCGCCTCTACGCCGGCGGAACGGGCGCCATCACCGCGATCGACCTGCCCGCGGCCGGCGGGCGACCGTCGATCGCGTGGCGCCTGCCGGTCGAGGGCCGGATCGGCCGGCTGCTGGCCGCCGGCGGACTGCTCTTCGCCGTCACGCACGAGGGACGGATCCTGGCGTTCGGCGGGAAGGACGCGGCCGCGCCCGTAACCGTCACGGAGAAGCCGGGCCCGCCGCCACCGCCGCCCGCGGCGCTGGAGAAGGCCCGCGCCCTCGTCGACCGCAGCGGGGACGGCGCCGGCTACGCGCTCTGCCTCGGCATCGAGGATGCCGCCGGCCTCGCCGCCCTCGCCGCCGTCTCCGACCTGCGGATCGTCGGCGTGGACGCCGACGCGGACAAGATCGCGCGACTCCGGCGCGAGGTGGATGCCGCCGGACTGTACGGCACGCGGGTGGCGCTTCTGGCCGGCAGCCCCGGCGACTTCGGCGCCCCTCCCTACATCGCCAGCCTCATCGTCGTGGGGCGCGCCCTGGCCGCCCCCCTGTCCGGGCCCGCGGCGCTGCGGAGGATCTACGAGTCCGTCCGCCCCTATGGAGGCTCGCTCTGGTTCTCCTCGCCGCCCGACCCCGCCGGGCTGGCCGCCGCGGTGCAGGCCGCGGGGCTGGCCGGCGCGAGGATCGGGATCGTCGGCGACAGCCTCCGGGTTGTCCGCGAGGGGCCGCTCCCGGGCGCCGCGGACTGGACGCACCAGTACGGCGACGCGGCCAATTCGCTGAAGTCCGACGACCGCCGCGTCCGCCTTCCGCTCGGCGTCCTCTGGTTCGGAGGCAACACCCACATGGACGTCCTCCCGCGCCACGGCCACGGCCCGTCGGAACAGGTCATCGGCGGGCGCCTCTTCCTCCAGGGCATGGACGGATTCAGCGCGCGCGACGTCTACACCGGGCGCCGCCTGTGGAAGACCGCCGTCCCCGGCCTCGACACCCGGGGCATCTACTACGACGACACCCTCCTCGACGACCCCCTGACCACGCTGTACAGCCAGCGGCACATCCCCGGCGCGAATGCGCGCGGCGCGAACTTCGTCGCCACGGACGACCGCGTCTATGTCGCGGTCAGCAACCGCTGCGTCGTGCTCGACGCCGCCACCGGCCGCATCGGCGAATCCATCGCGATGCCCGCCCCGGAGTGGGCCCACATCGCCGTCTGCGACGACGTGCTTCTGGGCGGCGCGGGCTTCGCCCACTTCAACCGCCGCTTCGCGCGCCCCGACCTCGCCTTCCTCGCGACGATCGGCGACTACGCCGCCAGCGCGGGCCTCGCCGCCTTCGACCGGCACTCGGGCCGGATGCTCTGGCGCGCCGACGCCCGTCACGCGTTTCTGCACAACGGCATCGTCGCCGGCGGCGGCCGGGTCTACTGCCTCGACCGCCTGCCCAGGAGCGCCGAGGCCAAGGCCGCCCGCCGCGGCGAGACCCCGGGCGCCTACCGCATCGTCGCGCTCGACCTGCGGACCGGCCGGACGCTGTGGGAGCAGACGAACGGCGTCTTCGGCACCTGGCTCGGCTACTCGAAGACGCACGACCTCCTGCTCCAGGCCGGCGCCCACGCCACCGACCGGCACCGGGACGAGGTCGGCCAGGGCATGGCGGTGCTTCGCGCAGCGGACGGCACGGACGTCTGGAGGCGGGACGCCATCCGGTACAACGGCCCCTGCATCCTGCACAACGACCTGATCCTCACCACGCCCGGCTCCTACCAGGTCTCCGCCGGCGCCTACGGGCTGCTGGACGGGGAGCCCCACCACATCGTCAATCCCCTGACGGGCGAGCGCCAGCCCTGGCGCGTCCATCGCACCTACGGCTGCAACACGCCGGTGGCCTCCGAACACCTGATGACGTTCCGATCCGGGGCGGCCGGCTTCTACGATCTGACCGGCCACGCCGGCACCGGAAACCTCGGCGGCTTCAAGTCCGGGTGCAGCGCCAACCTCATCGTCGCCAACGGCGTCCTGAACGCCCCCGACTACACGCGGACGTGCAGCTGCCCCTACCAGAACCAGACCTCCCTGGCCTTCGTCCCTATGCCCGAGGCCGAACTCTGGACCTGCAACCTCTCCGGACTCGACGCCCCCCCGGGGCGCCGCATCGTCCGGGTCGGCCTGAACCTCGGCGCGCCGGGGGACCGCTTGGACGACGGTGGGACCCTCTGGCTCGAACACCCCGCCACGCCGGGCTTCTCACCGCGCCTGGCGGTCGCCGTCAACCCGGCGGACGCCGCGCCCTTCCGCCGACACGCCAGCGCCGTCGGCGGCGAGGGCCCGGCGTGGGTCGTCGCCTCCGGATTGCAGGGCATCGAGTCCATCCGGATCGTACCGCAGACGCTCCAGGCCGATCGCCCGGACGCGTCGGCTTCGGACTCCGACGACGACGATAACGCCCGGGGTGCACCGAAGGGCACACCCGACGGCACGTCCGCCGCGTCCGCCACGGCCCCGGCCTCTCTTGCGCCCGCCTCCTACACCGTCCGCCTCCATTTCCTGGAGCCGGATCCCCTCACGCCCGGCCGGCGGGTCTTCGATGTCCTCCTCCAAGGCCGCCCCGTGCTCACGGCCTTCGACGTGGTCGCGACCGCCGGCGCGCCGAACCGCGGCGTGGTGAGGGAGTTCAAGGGGGTGCGCATCGCGGGGGAGTTGGAGGTGCAATTCAGGAAGTCTCCGGCCTCTGCGCTGGGTGCCGTCCTCTCGGGGATCGAACTGGTCCTCGAGTGATCCGCCCCGGCCGGGACGATCCCCTCTTTCCGTCTTCCGTCTTCCGTTTTCCGTCAGTTGGGTGGCGCGGGGCGCGCGAACTCGCCGGGTTTGAGGCCCTTCCGGAACGTGCCGAAGCCGTAGAAGGTCGGGCGGTACGGCCAGAGCGGCGTCACGTCGGCCTTCGCGGGCACGGGCAGGCCGGCGCCGCGGAAGACGCCGTTGACGATCAGCCGCCGCAGTCCCTCGTTCTTGAGATCGTCCGCGGAGCCCATCGTCGTGCAGAGAACCCAGTTCACCCGCCCCGCCTCGTTGGTGGGCTGGCGGGTCCATGCGACCGGCTGCATCGGGGCGTTCTTCGCACCCTCGACCGGCGGCGACGCGGGATCGAGGCTCTGCGTCACCTGTCCGCGAAGCAGGATCCGGCAGTCGGCCGGCGGGTTCGCGGTGTAGACATCGGTCGCGCCAAAGACGTCCGCGACGCCGCGGAGAAGCGGGTCGCCCTCCGCGCCGGGCTCGACGACGCCGCGCGTGCCCTCGACCTTGTGCTTCCCGTGGTGCGCGACCCATGTCTCGCCCAGCACCTGCCGTCCGAAACCGCCGGGCCAGTCGGTCCGGTTCCAGCCGTACTTCGCGTACGGGCTGGTCGAGTCCTTCGGGTAGGCGAAGGCGTGCGTGCTCGTACGCAGCGCGACGATCGGGACGCCGCGGAGATAGGCGTCGGCGAAGTCCTTCATCGCCGCATCCGGCCAGCAGCGGAACCGGACGGCCAGCACAACCGCGTCCGCCGTCCGCAGCGCGTCCGAGCCCGGCAGGCTGCGCACGTTGGCCGGGTTCACCGTGCCGTCCGGGTCGAGCGCAAAGAGCACGGTGCAGGTGAAGCCGTGGCGCTCCGCGAGGATCGCCGCCAGCATCGGCATCGACTCCTCGCTGCGGTATTCCTCGTCGCCGCTGACGAGCACGACGTGCCGTCCCCGCCCCGGCCCGTCCCCGCCCTCGAAGACCAGCCGGTCCGGCCGTTCGCGCACCCCGGCCTCCACGGCCAGCGTCGCGGCGATGGTGAGAGCAGCCGAAGTCCTCGTAAGCATCGAGGTTGCCATGGTTCCGGGAATCAACGAGAAGGACGCCGTGCCTTGGCCGCACCGGCCCGCTTGTCGTCCTCGGCCTTCACTTCCTCCCAAGGGACGCCGCAACCTGCCCGAATGTCGGCTCTGGCCTGTTCGATCTTTCGGAGGAATCGGGGGTCGTTCTCCAGCCGGAAGTCGAACCAGTCATCCTCGGTCGCGAAGCCGGTCAGGACGCCGGCCGGCTTCCCATGCTTCGTAATCACGATCTGCTCCTCGCCGGCCTCGACGAGATACCGCGAGAGGTGATCCTTCATCTCGGCGAACGCAACCTGTTTCATGGCAGCTCTCCCGTCTCGGACAACCACTCGTTCACGTGCGCCTTCTCCACGATGCCGAGGACAATCACCTCGGCCTGCTCGACGTCGTAGAACACCCGGATGTCGTCCACCCGCAGACGGTACTGAGGCCTTCTCATGCCCCGAAGTCGTTTGATTCGGCTCTTGCTCTCGGCCGTCGGAGCGCGCTGCCGGTGGTTATCAATCGCGCCGCGCACCTTGACCCGGTCGTAGGCGCCCAGCGCGTGATAGTGCTCACGCGCCCCGGGCGACAACGTGATCCTGTACTTCATGTGGCCACACTATAGCCATTGATAGGCCACAGGGCAAGGGATGGACGGTTCTGCATGGGATTCAAGCGCCTTGCGCATGCGAACACCCAAGAGGCCGCACCACGATGGGGTGCGCCCGCCCTTGCCTTCTCCCGGGATCCTGCGGCCGGCCGCCGGGACCGGCGGCCCTCCCGGCGTTCGCATCCGGTTGTCCTCGTTTGGTTGTGCTCTTCCGGGCCGGCACTCGACACCCGCCACTCGACACCGTTCTCCCCCGCCCCTCGTCCCTCGTCCCCCGCCCCTCGTCCCTCGCCCCTCGTCCCTCGCCCGACTGCCCGTCACACCGCGTCGGGGATCTCGTAGCCTTTCCGGTAGACCGGCCTGATCATCGCGGTGGCCTTGTCGTGGTCGAAGCGGCCGGCGGCGCGGTCGTAGTTCAGCGCGGCGTTGCCGACGCGCATCGCGATGTTGCCCATGTGGGCGATGACGTTGCTCGCGTGGGCGATCGAGATGTCGGCGTTGGGCTTCGCGCGGCTCTTCAGGCACGCGATGAAGTTCTTGTAGTGCTCCGAGTCGCCGGCCTCGCCAAGGACCTTCTCGACGGTCTGCGAATCGTTCCTCTCGACGACGAAGCCGCCGCCGTGGCGGCCGACGATCATGAGCTGCTCGGAGCCGTAGATCTCGATGCGCGTCGAATTCTGCTTCCAGTCCGACACGATCCCGCGGCGGCGCAGCGCGTCGGTGCTCTTGACCATGTATTTCGGGTAGGCCGACAGCTCGAAGGTCATCACGAAGTCGTCGAACTCCCAGCTCGTGACCATGACGTCCGGCACCTCGGAATCGTCGCCGCGGTGGACGTAGCGCCCGCCGACCGACCGCACGTTCTTCGGCAGCCCCGGGTCGCCCATCAGCATCAGCGCCAGGTCCGTCTGGTGGATGCCGTCGTCGGTCATGTCGCCGCCGCAGAAGTCCCAGTAGTTGTGCCAGCCGCCGGAGACGATCCGCGAGTGGTAGGGCCGCAGCGGCGCGCGCCCGAGCCAGCGGTCCCAGTCGAACCCCTCGGGCTGCTTCGCGGACTCGCCGAGCTTGAAGGCCGAGCCCGACTTCAGGTTGAAGACCTTCACGAGGCCGATCTTCCCGAGCTTGCCGCTCCGCACGTACTCGCGCGCCTGCAGGTTGTAGTCCTTCGAGCGGTTCTGCGTGCCGACCTGGACGATGCGGTTGTACTTCCTCGCGGCCTCGACCATCTTCCCGCTCTCCCAGATGTTGTGGGAGTGCGGCTTCTCGACGTAGACGTCCTTGCCGGCGCGGCAGGCGTCGATCGTGATCGGGGCGTGCCAGACGTCGGGCGTGGCGACGATCACCGCGTCGACGTCCCTCATCTCGAGCACGCGGCGGTGGTCCTTCTCGAAGCGCGGCTTCGTCTTCTGGACCTCGGAGAGGAGCGTCCACATCTGCTCCATCTTCGGCTCGCTCAGGTCGCAGAGGCAGGTGCAGTCGGCCCCGCAGTCCTCGACCATCACGCGCGCGACGAAGCGGCCGCGGCCGCCGCAGCCGATCAGCGCGATGCGCGGGCGGTCGTTCGCGGACGCGGCGGCCTGCGCGCGGGCGCGCGGGACGACGACCGCGCCCAGCGCGGCGGCGGCGGCAAGGGTTCCGGAATCGCGGAGGAACATGCGGCGGGACCGAGGGCTCATGACCGTTTCTCCTTCCATGCACGTCGCCCGGGCGACACGATGGCGCATCCTAGCCCCGCACCCCGACGCGCCGCAATCCCGATCCGGGAGCAACCGGCTTGGGGCATGCGGGCCCGACAGGATCACAGGATGAGCGGACGGCGCTGGTCCATCGTGCCGATCCTGTCATCCTGTCATTCCTGACCGGGGCCGCATGCCCCAGGTTGCTTGTGCTATCCTGTGCCCATGCACCACGCGGGACAGGGAAGGCGGATCGAGCTGATGGCGCCGGCGGGGGGGGCGGACGCCGCCTTCGCGGCGCTCCAGTACGGCGCCGGCGCGGTCTACCTCGGCCTGCGGCAGTTCTCCGCCCGCGCCGACGCCGAGAACTTCGACCCCGCACAGCTCGACGAGGTCGTCGCCTTCGCGCATTCCCTCAAACCGCGCCGGCGCGTGTACGTCGCACTGAACACCGTCATCCTCGACCGCGAAATGCCGGACGCCATCGGCGCGGTCGCGGCGGCGGCGGACCTCGGGGTCGACTCGCTGATCGTGCAGGACGCGGGATTCGCGGGGATCGTCCGCCGCCACTTTCCCGAGCTGCGGCTGCACGCGAGCACGCAGATGGCGGTCCACAACCGCGCCGGCGTCGAGCGGCTGCGGGACCTCGGCTTCGCGCGCGCCACGCTGGCGCGGGAGCTGACGCTGGACGAGATCCGCGACCTCGCCGCCGTCGACGGCATCGAGGTCGAGACCTTCGTCCACGGCGCGCTGTGCTACTGCTACAGCGGCCTGTGCCTCTACTCGTCCCTCGCCACCGGCCGCAGCGGCAACCGCGGACGCTGCGCCTACCTGTGCCGCGACCGCTTCGCCGCCGGCGGAGCGGCGGAGGCCGGCGACGCAGGCGCATTCCGGTTCTCGATGAAGGATCTCGCCCTGCCCGCCGCCGTGGCGGACCTCGCGGCGGCCGGGGTGGCGTCGATCAAGATCGAGGGCCGCAAGAAGAGCCCGCTCTACGTCGCCGCCGTGACGAACTTCTACCGGCGGCTGCTCGACGGCCCCGTCGCACCGGCCGACCGGCGCGCCATGGAGCAGGACATCCAGTCGATCTTCAGCCGGCCATGGACCGGACTCTTCAGCGAGAGCCGCGACAGCGGGGGCGTCGTCGACCCGGACTTCGTCGGCCACCGCGGCACGCCGGTCGGCCGCGTCGAGACGGTCGTCCGACGAAGCGGCCGGAGGCTGCTGCGCTTCGCCACCAGCCGCCCGGTGGAGCGCCACGACGGGATCCAGGTCGACGTGCCGGGGGCGGACCGTCCGTTCGGCTTCCCGGTGGACCACCTCTTCCTCGCGCCGGAGGACCGCACCCCCCCGCGCGAGGTCTTCGAGTCGCATTCCGGCGACCGGATCGAGGTCGAACTGCCCGCCGACGCGCCGGAGCTTCCGGAGGGCGCGACGGTCTACAGCGCGTCGTCGCAGGACGTGAAGCGCCGCTACCGCTTCGATCGTCCGAAGCCGGGCCTTCACCGCGTGCGGCGCAAGGTCGATGTGACCGTGACGCTGTCGGCGGAGGGCCTCTCTGCGTCCGCGCGCCTCGCGCCCCGGCACCCGGGCGAGGCGGCGGTCGAGGCCGCCGCCTCCGTCGCGGAACCGCTGTCGCCCGCGCGCAACCCGCACGGCACGGCGGAGGCGGTGGCCCGCGCCTTCGAGAAGCTCGGGGACACACGCCTCGCGGCCGGACGGCTCTCCATCGAGGATCCCTGCGGCCTCTTTGCGCCCGCGTCGCGCTTGAACGACCTGCGCCGGCAGCTTGCGACCGCGGCCGAGGCGGCGTGGGCGAAAGCCACGGCGGCGCGCGCCGAAGCGGCGCACGCCGATCTGGCGCCGGTGTTCCCGGCGGCCGGGCCGGACGAAACGGAGTCCTGGCGGATCAAGATCGACCGGCCGGGCCTGCTCGATGCGTTCGGGCCGGCCGACCTCGACGGCGTGGCCGAGGCCGTCTTCGACGTCGGGTTCAGCACGCCCGGGGGCATCAGCGCGGACGTCGGTCATCTGGCCGGACGTGTCGGGCGCGACCGCGTGCGCATCGCGCTGCCCGCCATCACCCGCGCGTGGGACGAGCCCGGGCTTCGCGCGTGCATCGGGCGGCTGCTGCGCGACGGCTGGACGCGCTGGGAGATCTCGAACCCCTCCGGCTGGCGCTTCCTGCCCGCCGAGGGCCTCGACCTGTGCGGCGGCTGGCCGCTCTACGCGACGAACCTCACGGGCGTGCGCCAGTGGCTCGCCTGGGGGCTATCCTCCGTGACCCTCTCGCCCGAGGATGGCCGCGACAACATGGCGGCGGTCCTCGCCGCGGCGGGCGGCGTCGTGGACGTCCCGCTCTACGAGGACGTGCCGCTCTTCATCTCCGAGACCCGCGCCTGCGCGATCGACCGCGACCTCGCGCCGTCGACCTGCGGACGCGCGTGCGAGACCCCGCTGGTGTCGTCCAAGGGCGACGAGACGCTGCAGCTCTGCCGCTGCGGCCGCACCGTGCTGCTGCACCGCGCGCCGCTGTGCCGGGCCGGGCGGCTGGACGACCTGCGCTCGCTCGGCGCCCGCCGCTTCCGCGCCGCGTTCGCGTGGCGGCGCTACGAGCCGGCCGAGGTCCTCGCGCTCTGGCGCGACCTGCGCGCCGGCCGCGCCCCCGACCCCCATACCGTCGGCAACTACGACCGCGGGCTCGCCTGACGCCCGCCGGGAAGCGCGGGGCTCACAGGCGGCCGGACGCGCCGGCCTCCTGCGCCCGCAGTTGCCAGTGAACGCACTCTGCCATGAAGAAGAGGCAGGTGTGGAGCCGTTCCCAGCGGTAGTGCGTCAGCGCGCCGCGGATGTCCTCCCGGGAGCGGGCGATCCGGTCCGGGTTGCCGGAGAGCGCGACGATCCACGCGGCGAATAGCGGGTCTCGCATGGCGTCGGCTTCCGCGACCCGCCGGGGCGACTGCCGGTTCCAGTCGCGGTACTGCCGGGTGGCGAGCTTCACCGCCTCGCCGATTTCGGCCTGCGATGTCCATGACGCATTGAGCCGCCGCCAGTCTGCGTCGAAGGCGAGCGTGTTGTCGTTGTCGTAGCGGGCGAACCCGCCGACGAACGGCGCGGCGGCGGCGGCATTTGCGTCCAGCCCGCGCCGGAACTGTGCGCGCGCGGCCGGGTCGTCCTCCATCTCGATCAGCGCCCGCAGCGCGGCCTGGGAGCTGGCGGAGGTCCAGATCGGCGGGCTCTCGGGGTAGCGCGGCGGCTCACCCGGCGCCACGTACCGGACGCCGTCGGCGCAGACCTGCAGCCGCGTCCGGCCCTGCGGCGCCTCGACGAGCCGGGCCCGGTACAGATCGAGCCAGCGGGCGCGCCCGGTGAGGTCGTGCAGCGCGCGCAGGGCGAACAGGAACCGCGCCGCGGCATCGAACTGCGGCTCCGCGCCCGACAGTGTCCCGCGCGTGCCGGCGAAACCGCCGGTCCAGTGCCCGAAATGGCCGAACCCCGGGCGGTCGCAGGGCATCTTCCAGCCGTTCGTCTCGAGCCCGAGGGCGACCCGCTCAAGGGCCGCAGCGACGCGGTCCCGCTCCCGGGCCTCCGGCAGCCCGCTCCGCGCGTAGCGCCACAGGCCGTAGAACCACGGATAGGTCTGGTCGCTCGAGCTGGCGGCGTAGTGGCCGCGTCCATCGGCCGCGAAGCCGCGCGCGACGAAGCCCGGGGTGTCGCCGCACTCCGCGAGCTTGAGCAGTCCCTCCGCGACCCGGCGCGCCTCGGCGGCGGCGGCGGCGGTGTGCGTCGCCCGCCAGCGGTTGCACAACGCGTCGAGATAGAGCCCGCCGTAGAACGCGCCGTTCTCGATGGGCGTCCACCACCCCAGCGCGTTGGGCCGGCCGTCGTGGCAGTCCTCCGCCGACGGCAGGCCGACCGTCCCGTCGAGCGCCGTGTAGTCATGCAGCAGGCCGTGCCCGTTCACAAACCGCCGCCAGATCTCCCGGTGCGCGGCCTCGACCGAGGCGATCTCGGCGGCGTGCGGGGGGGCGTCCGCCCGCGCGAAGCGCGCGGCTGCCGCGGCGAGCAACAGGCCCGGGACAAGCGCAACGACGAGGGCCGATCGGGCGCCGGGGGACGGGATCGCATGCATGCCCGATGCTAGGCTGCGCGCGGGAAGGCGGGCAAGCTGCAATACGACGGCCCCCCTGCGACCCGGTGGATTGCGCGCTTGCCGGGCGCGGGGGCGGCGGGCACACTGCGTCCCCATGAAGACGCCCCTGTCCGCGCGATCCGTCCTCCTCACCCTCCTGGTCGCCGCCTCCGCACCCCTTCGCGCGGCGCAGGACCCGCTTGCCGACGGCTTCCGCGCCGTGCCGGACGGCGACAAGCCGTGGGTCTACTGGTGGTGGCTCAAGGGCAACGTCGACGAGGCCTCCATCACGCGCGACCTCGTGGCCATGAAGCGCACCGGCATCGGCGGACTGCTGATGTTCGACGCGCGCGGCTACCACGAGGGCCACGTCCAGCCGCCGCCGTCCCGCATGGAGTTCATGAGCCCAGAGTGGCGTCGCATGCTGAAGCACTCCCTCGTCGAGGCCGGCCGGCTGGGCCTGAAGGTCAGCGTCAACCTCAGCAGCTGCGCCGGCGCGCTCAAGGGGCCGTGGGAGGTCGGGGCGGATGCGCCGAAGAAGCTCGCGTGGACCGCGACGCCGGTGCGCGGGCCGCGGCGGCTCGATTGCACGATCCCGGTCCCCGACGCCGCCCACTTCCACGATATCGCCCTGCTCGCCGTCCGGTTGGACGGCACCAACGGCGCCCCTGGCGACCCGATGTCCGCCGTCGCCGTCGCGACCCACTGGATCGACACCGTCGGCGCCACCGGCGCGTGCGCCGGCGTCGCGGGCGAGGTGGTCGACCTCTCCGAGAAGACCGACGCCGAGCACCGCCTGACGTGGGACGTCCCCGAGGGCTGCTGGGTGCTGCTTCGCTTCGGCTGGTTCGCGATCGAGGGACACGAGTTTGACGTCGATGTGCTCGATCCGAAGGCCGTCGCCGGGCACTTCGACCGGATGGGCGGCGCGATCCTTGCCGACGCCGGCCCGCTCGCCGGCACAACGCTGACCCACTTCTACAGCGTCAGCTGGGAGGGCGCCGCACCGACGTGGACGCCCGGTCTCGAGCAGGAGTTCGCCGCGTACCGCGGCTACGCGCTGCGCCCATGGCTGCCCGCCCTCGCCGGGTTCACGGTCCGCGGCCCCGACGAGACCGCGCGCTTCCGCCGCGACTACTTCAAGACGCTCGGCGACTGCTTCATGAACAACTTCTACGGCACCCTTCGCGACCTGACGCGCAAGGCCGGGATGCAGTGGCATTCCGAGTCCGGCGGGCCGTGGGACCGCAAACTCGCCGCCTTCGAACACGCCGACCAGCTCGCCTTCCTCGGCCGGAACGACATGCCGCAGGGCGAGTTCTGGTTCCAGGGCCGGACCGGGAAGATGGGCCGTCCCCACGACCTGAACCGTGCGCCCGCGATGACCGCGCACATCCACGGCCTCCGCCTCGCCGCGACCGAGGCCTTCACGCACATGGTCGAGCACTGGTCCGCCTATCCCGCCGTCCTCAAGCCCGGCGCCGACCTCGCCTTCTGCGACGGCATCAACCAGTTCGTCTGGCACACCTTCACCGCCTCGCCGCCGGAATTCGGCCTGCCGGGCGACGACTACTTCGCCGGCACGCACATCAATCCGAACGTCACGTGGTTCCCGCAGGCGCGTCCGTTCCTCGACTACCTCGGGCGCTGCCAGTGGATGCTCCGCCAGGGCGGGTTCGTCGCCGACGTCGCCGCCTACACCGGCGACCGCCCCTACCAGCACTGGGGCCGCAACACGAACTGGAGCCCGCGCGCGACGGTCGGCATGGCGTCCGGCCGCGGCTACGACCTGCTGACGACCGAGGCCCTCGCCGCCCGCGCGGTCGCGCGCGACGGCTCGCTCGCGCTCCTCGCGCCCGCCGACCGAGGCGGCGCGGGGCGCGAGATCATGCGCTACCGCGTCCTCGTCGTGGACCTCGACGACCCCGAGATCCCGGTGGAGGCCCTGCGGAAGATCGACGGGCTCGCGAAGGCCGGCGTCCCGGTCGTCGTCGGCGCGCGACGGCCGGAGCGCTCGCCCGGCCTCGCCGGCCAGCCGGCGGCCGACGACGAGGTCCGCCGCCTCGCCGCCCCGCTGTGGGCGAAGGCGCCCGCGGAGCCTCCGCCGAAGACCGCGCCCGACGCTTCGCCGCTGGACGCCGCCTTGCGCGGGCTCAGCCTGCCGCCGGACTTCGAGGGCCCGTTC
This sequence comes from uncultured Verrucomicrobiota bacterium, assembly GCA_964402695.1. Taxonomy (GTDB): domain Bacteria; phylum Verrucomicrobiota; class Kiritimatiellia; order PWTM01; family PWTM01; genus VGWF01. The sequence continues at coordinate 10,593 of CAYODK010000070.1, read as the reverse complement.
GAGCACACCCACCGGCGCGACGGCGGGACGGACATCTACTTCGTCGCAGGCGCCGGCCCGGGCGATTGCACATTCCGCGTGAAGGACCGCGAGCCCGAACTGTGGTGCCCCGTCACCGGCACGATCCGGGATGCCGTGCGGTGGCGCCCGACGGCCGACGGTCGCACGACGGTCCCGCTCTGCCTGCCCGGCACGGGATCGGTGTTTGTCGTCTTCCGCCGCCCCGCCTCGGCCGCCCGGCTGGCCTCGGTCGACGCGCCCGCCGGCGCCGTCGACATCCTCGGCCGCGAGGGCGCGGGCGCGAAGGTCCGCGCGTGGACGAACGGCTCGTTTGCTGCGACCACCGCCGCGGGCGCTCCGGCGCGCATCGAGGCCTCCGGCGTCCCGGCGCCCATCGGGATCGCCGGCCCGTGGACCGTCGCCTTCGAGCCGGGCCGCGGCGCCCCGGCGTCCGCCATCTTCGAGACGCTGACCGACTGGACCGCCCACGCCGACCCGGGCATCCGCCACTTTGCCGGGAAGGGAACCTATCGCATCGCGTTCGAGGTCGACGCCGCGCGCGCCGCCCTGCCCGCGCGGCTGCAACTCGGCTCGCTCTGCGCGATCGCGCAGGTACGGCTCAACGGCCACGACTTGGGCGTCGTGTGGACCGCGCCGTGGCGGGTCGACGTCACCGGCGCGCTCAAGGCCGGCCGTAACGAGCTGGAGATCGATGTCGTCAGCCTGTGGATGAACCGCCTGATTGGCGACGCGGCGCTGCCGCCCGAGAAGCGCATCACGAAGACCAACGTGACCCTCGAGCAGGGCAAACGGACCGTGAAGGTCTACCAGGGCTTCGGCTCCGAGGACCCGCTGATGCCCGCCGGCCTCCTCGGCCCCGTCCGCCTCGAGTTCGCCCGCGACACCGTCGTGCCGCTCTGAGTCGCTTCGCCCAACCCCTGGACACCCATGCCCGGCGGGCTTCCAGGGGTTGGAACTCCCGACGCTATCTTGCATTCGATGTAACGATCGTTACATCGGATGTAAGATAACGAATCTCGGTTCCTGCCGATCCCTCGTGCTGTTTGACTGCCGGGGCTTCTCGGTTACTCAAGTCCGACGGCTTTCCCGGATGGCGTCGATGACTTCTGCGAAGGCCGAAACGACGAGCGCGGGACCGGCGCACAGAAGCGCCCCGCAGACGGCCACGATGGAGGCGGCCGAGCGGGGCCCGAGCGGGTTCATGTTCCAGAGGTAGCCGCCCGCTCCCTGAAGGCTGACGCGCGAGGGGCATTCCTGCGCCGTGCCGGAGTCCCACGAGAGATGGGAGAGATCGGGGATTCGCTTCCGGATCGCCGTCACCAGCCCGGCAAGGAACACGAGGACCGAGGTCGCGAGCGGGATCCACGGATGGCCGCTCAGAAGGTCGAACGCATAGCTGATCAAGACGGCCACGCCGTAGACGACCGAGTAGACGAGGGCCGTGTGGATCACGGCCATGAACATGAGGCCCAGAAAGAGGGCCGCCGCCGTGGCAAGACGCTTCATCCGTCCCGAAGACCTCCACCCGCGCCGTCCGTCCGACCTTCCGGCCCGCTCACTTCCACGTCCACGCGGTGAGCTTGTACGGCTCCTTCGCGTTCCACGCCTGCCACCAGACGGTCGCCTCGGCCGCCCTCTCCGCGCCGCCGGACTTCACCCGGAGATCGAACTGGAAGTTCATACCCGCGACGACCTGCTGCCGGGCGGCGACGATGGAAACCAGATCCAGCTTCGCCCCGGGGTCCTTCTCCCGCAGGACGAGTTCCTGCGCGCGAACCGCGAAACGAGCCGCCGCGACGACCTCGGCATTGGTAACCGAGGCGGCCGAGTAGCCCCCGACCGCGGGTGGACCCGGTTCCGCGGCGACGTCAGCAACGGCGCCTGCCGAGCACGCCAGTGCGAATCCCAGCACGGCCCCCGACGGTGGGACCCCTGTTCGCCTCGATTTCATCATCTCTGTCCCTCTCTCCTCCGCCTCGATTGGATCTTCTCTGTCCCCCGGGCGGCGGACTCCCTCCCGGCGGATCCGGAGCATGGGGCTCGGGCGGTCCGTCGGCAAGCCTCGGTCGCCACGACGGGGAGGATTTCTCCGGAATTTCCGCCGCAGGTTTCCTTCCCGTGGATGGAGGCCCCGGCGGACGGGGCCGCGCGACGGGAGCGGAAGGCCATGAGCGACATCGAAGTCAGGATCGACGGGTTGTTCCCGCGCGCCGTCGCGCTGCGCGCGCCGGGGCCGGCGGCGGGGGGGGTCGGCGAGCCGGCGGTGCCGGCGGAGTTCGTGGACCCGCCCTCGGAGCGGCTGCTGCAGTGCGTGTGGTACGACGCCACCCTGCGGCCGCCGGCCCTGCGGACGTCCGAGGGCGAGCCGGTGGTCGTCGAGAATCCGGGCGTCTGGAATCTCGAGGCCGGGCCGGACTTCCTCGGCGCCTCGCTCCGGATCGGCAGGGGCGAGCGGAGGATGGCCGGCGACGTCGAACTGCACGTGCGCCCGATGGACTGGCGCCGGCACGAGCATCGCGACGACCCGCGCTACGCGACCGTCCGCTTCCATGTCACCTACCATCCGGGGCCGGACGCCGACCTCGACCTGCCGCCCGGGACCGTTCGCATCGCGCTGCGTGACGCGCTGGCGGCCTCGCCGGGGTTCTCCTTCGACGCGATCGATCCGGCGGCCTACCCGTTCGCCGCCCGGGCGGCGCCCACGCCCTGCGCGCTCGAACTGGCCGCCTGGCATCCGGACGACCGCGAGGCGCTGCTCGAGGCCGCCGGCCAGGAGCGTCTCCGGCGCAAGGCCCAGCGCATCGCGCGCCGGATCGCCGACGCCGGCGCCCCGCAAACCCTCCACGAGGAGCTCGCCGCCGCGCTCGGCTACAAGCACAACAAGGCTCCGTTCCGTCTGCTGGCGGCGCGCGTGCCGCTGGAGACGCTGCGCGCGGAAGGCGCCGGCGACCCCGAACGCGCCCGCGCGCTGCTCCTCGGCGTCGCCGGGCTGCTGCCGGCCGAGACCGGCGGCGACGCCGATGCCCGCCGCCTCTGGGACCACTGGTGGAAACTGCGCGGGCGCTGGGAGGCCGCGGCCCTCCCCCGCGACCGCTGGCGGCTCGACGGCCTCCGGCCGCTCAACCGCCCCGAGCGCCGGATCCGCGCCGCCGCGTGGCTGGCCACGCGGCAGGACCCGCCGGACGTGACGCTGCGGCGGCTCGCCACGCTGGCCCCTCGCGAGTTCGTCCGCGCCGCCCTGGACTGGCTCGATGTCCCCGACGGCCGCGACCGGGCGCCGGGCCTGCTGGGCCGCGCGCGGGCGAGCGCGATCCTCATCAACGTCCTGGTTCCGTTCCTCGCCGCCGTCGACGCCCGCGGCCCCTTCGACGCCGGCCTGCTGCGCGCGCTGCCGGACGAACCGTCCAACGGCATCGAACGCACCATGGCCCTGACCCTGTTCGGCCCGGACCACCCCCCTTCCCTGCACCGCGGCAGCCTGCACCGGCAGGGCCTCGTCCAGGTCTTCCAGGATTTCTGCCTCAACGACCGGTCCCGGTGCGCCTCCTGCGGGCTGCCCGCCCTCCTCCGCACCTTTCGCGGGCCGTCCGCCGGCGCCGAACGCACTGCGCTCTGGGTTTGATTATACGATTATATGATTCTACAATGCCTCGGATGGGAGACGGATCATGGCGGGCATTGAGATCAGCGTGACGGAGGCGGCGCGGGGGTTCTCGGACTGCGTGAACCGCGTCGCCTACCGCGGGGAGAGCTTCCGGCTCCGCCGGGGCGGGCGCACCGTGGCCGAGCTCCGGCCCGCGGCCACCGGGTTGAGACTGGGGGACCTGCCGGCGCTGCTGGCGGCGGCGCCGCGGCTCGGCGCGGAGGACGCGAAGGCCTTCGCGCGGGACGTCGAGCGCGCGCGGGGCGCGCTGAACCGGAAAGGGCTGCGGGATCCATGGGCGTCCTGATCGACAGCAGTGTTCTGATCGGATGGGAACGGGCCGGACTCGATCTCGCCGGGGCTGTGGCCGGGCGCGAGTCGGAGGAGGCCTTTCTCTCCGCCGTCACGGTGAGTGAACTCCTTCACGGGGTTCACCGCGCCCCCTCCGCGTCGGTCCGGGCGCGGCGTCTGGCGTACGTGGAGGCGATCCTGCGCGGGTTCCCCGTGCTGGACATCGATTCGGCGACGGCCAGGGTCCACGCGCAGACGTGGGCGGCCATGGAGGCGAAGGGGGCGCGCATCGGGGCCCACGACCTGTGGCTGGCCGCCTCGTGCCTGGCGCACGGCCTGCGCATGGCGACGTGCGATCCCCGCGGGTTCCGGTCGGTCCCCGGGCTGTCGGTCGAGTCGTGGTGAGGCCGGTCAGCCCCGCGGCGCGGGGACGAGGAGCACGGGGCGGGTGGTGGCCTTCAGCACGCCGGACGCGACGCTGCCCGCCAGCAGGTGGTGCAGCGCGCCGTGTCCGTGGGAGCCGAGGACGATCAGGTCGGCGCCATACTCGGCGGCGATCTTGAGAATCTTGATGACGGCATCGCCCTGGACCATCATCGTCGAGACCTTGGTCTCCTCCTCCCGCATCGCGGTCTCGATGGCATGAAGCTGGCGGTGCTCCTCCCGGTACTCCCTCGCGACCTGCTCGCGAACGGTGAGCGGGCCCGCGCCGTAGCCGACGAAGTCCGGCTCGGGTGAGGCCACGTGGATCAGGCGCACCTCGGCGTGCAGGGCATGGGCGAGGTCGCCGGTCACGCGCACGACGTCCCCGGTCACCGGGGAGAAGTCGACAGCGGCAAGAATGCGCTTCATGGCTTCATGATGACGCCGCGCGCCCCGTTGGCAAGCGCGAAGACGCCGGCTTCATCCGATCGCCCTTGCCGACGCGCGACCGCCCCGCTACGCTCGCGGCGCGCGGAGGGTCCGCGGGCCGTGGCGCGGGGGCTGCGATGAGGGAAATCGAGGCGTTCATCCTGGTCATCCTGATGATGATGGGGCTGCCGGACCTGTTGCGCCGGTGGCGCCGCAGCGCCCTGCTCTATCCGGCCTACCTCCTGGCCGGAGTGGTGGCCGGCCCCCTGCTGACGCCCGACGCCTCGCGCCTGCTGCACGAGATCGGCAAGTTCGGCTTCATCCTGATGCTCTTCGGCATCGGGCTGGAGATCGACCTCCCCGGCGGCGCCCAGCTCCGGCGCGGAGCGGCCGCCGCGGCACGCTGGCTGGCCCCGCAGTACGTGGTGCTGTTCGCCGCCGCGCTCGCCCTGGCGATCCACGCGGGGCGGCTCCCGCCGGACACCGCCTGGCGCGGCGCGACCGTCGCCTCCCTCGCGCTGGCCGGCTGTTCGATCTCGATCGCATTCCCCGCGTGGCTGTCGCTCCGCGGCATGAAGCCCGGCGAGAAGGCCGATCTTCTCTACATGATGGTCTGCGTCGAGGTCGCCACGATCCTGCTGCTGTCGCCGGCGTCGTTCCTGCTCGGCCGCGGCGGGTGGATCGAACTCGTGCTTCAGCTCGCCGGCATGGTTGCGGCCGTCGCGCTGGTATGGTGGGGCGCGGGACGGCTGCCGGGGCGGATGCACGGGATCTTCCAGCGCATGGCCCAGTGGCAGGTCCATTTCATCGTCCTGTTCGTCTTCGTCTTCGCGGCGGTGGGCGGGCGCCTCGGCCTGTCGCCCGCGAAGGCCGCCTTCTTCCTCGGGCTCGGCATGAGTCGCGTCACGCGCGAAGGGTGGGCGATCGACCACCATCTTCGGCCGCTCGGGCAGCGGCTGCTGGTCCCCGTGTTCCTCGTCAGCCTCGGTTCGCACCTGCCCCTGCGCATCGACGCGTTGCCGGCGCTGGGCGCCGCCCTCGCAACGGCCGCCTTGCTGATGGCGATGAGGTCGATCCTCTACCGGCGCTGGGTCGCACCGGGGAGCAGCGCCCCGGGCGCCCACTGGCTCGCGGGACCCAACCTGACGATGGTGGCGATCGCCGTGAGCCTGTCGCAGGAGGCGGGGGCCCACGCCCTGCTGACGGAATGGGCCGCCTTCACGGGCCTGTGCGTGACCGTGGGCTCGATGCTGATGTTGCCGCCGGATCCGGGCGGAAGCGGCGAGGCCGCCCCGCCGCCCTCCGTGGCGGCCGCGGCAACGGCGCCGCCCGGACCGCCCCCCGCGTAGCGCTCAACCCGCGCCCAGGCTGGGGCCCGTGTTGCTGTAGAGGTGGTTCAGGATGCCGGCCACCGCGCCCAGGGGCTTGTTGGCCTCGGTCCGGATGATCCGGCAGTCCTCCATCGACGGGGCCAGCGCGCGGCGGCGGACACGCTCCACCAGGCGGGTGAGGATTCCATCCTCGATGTCGAACATCCTCCCGTGCATGAGCACCGCCTCGGGGTTGAAGATGTTGATCACCGTCGCCACGCCGAGCGCGAGGTACTCGAGCACCCCCTCGAGCAGCCCGTCGAGCCGGATCCGGCCCGCCCGCACCCCCAGGATGATCTCGTCGATCGTCAGGGGGTGACCTTCGCGCGCAGAAATCGCCTCGACCAGCGCCCGGTCGGTCGCAATGGTCTCGAGACACCCTCGGTTGCCGCACCCGCAGGGAAGACCCTCGGGGCGCACGATCACGTGGCCGATCTCGCCGGCATAGCCGCGGGAACCCTCGATGAACCGGCCCCCGCTGTAGACGCCCATGCCGAAGCCGGCGCTGACGTCGATCAGGGCGAAGTCGGTCAGCCCCTTGGCGGCGCCGAAGCGCTGGGCCGCCAGGCACAGCGCGTGCTCCTCCTGCACGGCCACGACGTCGATGCCCAGGCGCTCCGCCAGGACCTGCCCCGGGTTCCGCCCGTCGAGGAAGTGAAGGTTCGGCGAGAACGTGACGCGACCGGTCCGCCGGTCGATCAGCCCGGGGATCGTGAGGCCCAGCCCCCGGCACGGCGACTTTGACGGCGCGGCGAGCGCGCGGATCTCCCCGCAGATCAGGTCGATCAGCGCGTCGAACGATCGGGGCGTCGGCACCGAGACGATCCGGCCGGCATCGAGGACTCCGTCGAGCGTCGCGGTCACCCGCGTGATCGCATGCACGTCGATCACGACGCCGTGCACGCACCCGCGCTTCCGCGCGAGGCGGAACAGAACCCCCGGGCGGCCGCGCGTCGTGACCGGCTTGGGATCCCGCTCCAGCATCCCCTCGCGCACGAGCGCCGCGACCAGTTTCGACATCGTCGGAGCGCTGATGCGCGTCAGGCGCGTCAGGTCCGCGCGGGTGCAGGGCCCGACCGACTGCACCGTCTCCAGGACCCGGCGGACATTCAGCCGCCGGAGCAGGCCCGGTACCGCATGGGTGCGGCTGCGTTTCATCGCGTCCCTCCCTCCGGCTGCCCGTAGGTGGCGCCGGATCCGTGCTTGCGAAGGAAATGCCGGTCGAGCAGCGCCGGGGCCAGCGGACCGGCGTCGCCTCCGACCAGCCGGGTCCAGGCGGCCATGCGGGCGACCGCCTCGAGCGCCACCGCGTTCTCCACCGCCTTTCGCACGGTCGCGCCCCACGCGAAGGGGCCGTGCCCCGGGACCAGCGCGGCGGGACGCGCGAGGGGATCGAGGCCCCGCGCCGCGAACGTGTCGGCGATCGCCACGCCGGTGTTCGCCTCGTACTCGCCCCGGATCTCGGCCGGGCTCAGGGCGCGCACCACCGGCACGGGGCCGTGGAAATGGTCGGCATGGGTCGTGCCGAGGCACGGAATCTCGCGCGCCGCCTGCGCCCAGGCCGTCGCGAAGGTCGAATGCGTGTGGACCACGCCATGGACGCCGGCGAACGCCCGGTAGAGGTGCAGGTGCGTCGGCGCGTCCGACGACGGCCTCAGCGCACCGCGGACCGGCTTCCCGGTCTCGAGCGAGAGCACCACGATGTCCCCGGGGCGCAGAGCCTCGTAGTCGACCCCGCTCGGCTTGATCGCGAACACGCCGGCCGCCCGGTCGGCGCCGCTCGCATTGCCCCACGTCAGCGTGACGAGCCCCTCGCGCACCAGGGCGCGGTTGGCCTCGAAGACGGATTCACGGAGGTCGACATAGTCCATGCCCGCCAGTGTGGATTCTCGGCCCTTGGGTGTCGAGGGGGAAGAGGAGGAGAAACGATGAGCGATAAGTGATGAGTGATGAGTGATGAGTGAGATGCGGGGTCTTGCAGCCCCCTCCCCCTCATCGCTCATCACTCATCGTTGATCACTTCTCTCTTCGCGCTTCGTCGCGGATCGCGAGCAGGTCCTTCATCAGGCCGAACTGGTTTTCCGCGTATCCCTTCGTCCCGAAGAGGTCGTGCAGGCGCCGGTAGAGACCGTAGAGCCGGCCGTACACCGCCGCCGCGCCGGGCTCGGGGCGGAAGACGCGGTCGAGGACGCCCGTCATCGCGCGCGCCGCCGACGCGAAGTCCGCGTGCCCCCCGCGCGCCGCGCCTGCGACAACCGCGCCCGCCATCGCCGAGCCGAGCGCGCAGGTCTGCGCGCTGCGCGAGATCTCGAGCGGACGGTTGAGCACGTCCGCGTAGATCTGCATCACCATCGGGTTCTTCACCGAGATGCCGCCGCAGTTGACCACCCGGCGGATCGCGACGCCGTATTCCTCGAACCGCTCGACGATCGCGCGCGCGCCGAAGGCGGTCGCCTCGATCCACGCGCGGTAGAGTTCCGCCGGCGTCGTGTGGAGCGTCAGCCCCAGCACCGCCCCCGTCAGCCGCGGGTCGACCAGGATCGTCCGGTTCCCGTTGTGCCAGTCGAGCGCGAGCAGCCCGCTCTCGCCCGGCCGCAGCGCCTCGGCGCCGCGCGTCAGCGCTTCGTGCGAACCGGCCTCGGGACCGCCGGGCTGCAGGCGCTGGACGAACCAGTTGAAGATGTCGCCGCAGGCCGACTGCCCCGCCTCGAGCCCATGGAAGCCGGGCAGGATCGACTCCGGAACGATGCCGCACAGGCCGGGGATGTCCGGCAGCGTCTGTGCGAGCGGCGCGACGGCCATGTCGCAGGTCGACGTCCCGATGATCTTGACGAGCGTGCCCGGCTGGATCCCCGAGCCGACCGCCCCGAGGTGCGCGTCGAACGCGCCGGCCGCCACCGGGATCCCGGCGGGCAGCCCCAGCTTCGCGGCCCACTCCGGCGTGAGCCCGCCGACCGCGTCGGCGACGTCGACCGCCTCCGATGGCAGCGTGCGCCGGACACGCGCGAGTTCCGGGTCGAGCGCGGCGAGGAACGCCTCGTCCGGGTAGCCCCCCCACGACGGATGGAACATCGCCTTGTGCCCGGCCGCGCAGATGCAGCGCCGCACCCGCGCGGGCGCCGTCGTGCCCGTGAGAACCGCGGGGATCCAGTCGGCGCACTCGACCCACGTGTGGGCGGCGGCGAAGACGTCCGGCGCGGCTCGACGGCAGCGGAGCAGCTTCGACCAGTACCACTCCGACGAGTAGGTCCCGCCGCACTTGGCGAGGAACTGCGGGCGCATCGTCGCGGCCTTCGCCGTGATCTCGGCGGCCTCGGCATGCCCGGTGTGGTCCTTCCACAGCCACGCCATCGCCGCCGGGTTGCCCGAGAACCCCGGCTGGAACGCAAGCGGTTCGCCGGCGGCGTCCACCGGGATCGGCGTGCTGCCGGTCGTGTCGACACCCAACCCGATCACGCGGTCCGGCGCAAAGCCCGGCGCCGTGGCCGCCGCCTTCAGCGCACCGCGCACCGAGGCCTCGAGCCCCTGGAGGTAGTCGCGCGGCTGCTGGCGGGCGAGGTCGGGGTTCGACGGGTCGATGACGATGCCGTGGTCGCCCGTCGGGTAGTTGAAGACCGAGGTGCCGACCTCCGCCCCGGTGGCGACGTCCACCACCAGCGCGCGGACCGAGTTCGTTCCGTAATCGATGCCGATCGAGAACCGTGCGTCCATGCCATCCTCCATCCGCCCATCATCCCGCGGTTTGGCAGGAAGCCTAACGAATCCCCCGGCCCGGGGGAAGCGGGACGAACGGCGGGTACCGAATCGCCCGCCGTCGCATGCCGCCGTCCCGCGTCGCGGTCAGGTCGTATCGCCGTGTTCCGGGGCACCCGCCACCGATTGCCCCGCACCATGGTCTCTTCCGGCGAACGTCAGGGGTCAGGGGACCCGACACCTTGTGGAGGGTACCCTGGACCCCCTTGTTCGCTGTGTTTTTCTGCCTTTTCGATTTCCCTAAGGAAGGCTTCGCGGCAGCAGCCGCCGAGCGGGTTCTCCCGCTGGCAATGTCCCGTCCGGGATTTCTTGGTCATACTCTGGATATCATCAATCGTCCTCGCGCCGTTTTTAACGGCGGACTGGATCTCGCCACGCGTCAGTTGGGAGCAGTAGCAGATGGGTACGTTCGTGCGCGCGTCCTTATACCATAGGGCTTGGGTTAGTTCGGATATTTCGATGGTCTGTCCGCTAGTAAAATAGGCTATAGGGCACGAGGCGGATACGCAGGCTGCCCATCGTTTATCGGGCGGAGGCGTGGTTTTGGCAAAATGTAGCAAAACCTCGGTGGCTACTCCGATCGCCGGAGTGCCACATTTAGGACATATCGGAATAATGCTCATATTTTCTTATTCAGCGAACGTCGAGCGTGACCGGACGGCG
>CAYODK010000069.1:0-24550 GCA_964402695.1 uncultured Verrucomicrobiota bacterium | reverse complement strand
CCGCGCCGCGGCATCAGGCCGGCTTCCCCGCCGCCTTGCGGGCGGCGTCGAACACGCGCAGCTTGCAGACCGGAAGGGGCGCCTCCTTCTCCACGATGCCCCCCTTCGGGTTGTCCTGCGTCTTGCGCATGTGCTTCTTCACCATGTTGATTCCTTCGACCAGCGCGCGCCCGCTGCCGGGGAGCACCTGGAGGACCTTGCCGGTCTTGCCCTTGTTCTCGCCGGAGAGCACGATGACCGTGTCCCCCTTCTTGAAGGCGACGGCGACCGGCTTTGCGTTCCGCTGGGCCTTGCGCTTCATGTCACACGACCTCCGGAGCCAGCGAGATGATCTTCATGAAATTCTTGTCCCGCAGTTCGCGGGCGACCGGGCCGAAGATGCGGGTGCCGCGCGGATTGAGCTGGTCGTCGACGAGGACCACGGCGTTCCCGTCGAACCGGAGCGAGGACCCGTCGGGGCGCCGGATCGGGTGGTGGGTCCTCACGACGACCGCCTTGTGGACCTCGCCCTTCTTGACCATGCCGTGCGGGGTGGCTTCCTTGATCGACACGCGGATCAGGTCGCCCACGTGCGCGAACTTGCGGACGTGCCCGAGGACGCGGATGCACTGGGCGCGCTGCGCGCCCGTGTTGTCGGCGACCTCCATCGTGGTGCGAAGCCCGATCATGCCCCGGCCCCGCCTTCCTTCGCGCTCCGGCCGACGATCTCGAGCAGGCGCCAGCGCTTGAGGCGGCTCAGCGGCCGCGTCTCCACGATGCGGACCCGATCGCCCTTGCGGGCCTCGTTCTTCTCATCGTGCGCGTGGAACTTCGAGTAGGTCCGCATTTCCTTGCCGTACAGGGCGTGGCGGATGCGGCGCTCGACGCGGACGACGACGGTCTTGTCCATCGCATCGCTGACGACCTCGCCGACCCGCTCCTTGCGGTGGCCGCGGCCGACGTTCTGCGGCGTCGCTTCTGTCATTTCGCACCCCTCTCCCGTTCCGTCCGGACCGTCATCATGCGCGCCGTGTCGCGGCGCAGTTCGCGGATGCGCGACGGCTTCTCGACCTGGGCCGCCGACTGCTGCATCCGGAGGTTGAACAGCTCGCGGCGGGACTGGTCCATCCGCACGCGCAGTTCGTCATCCGTCAATTCCCGCACATCCCGTGCCTTCATCCGTATCTCCCCGGCTCCGTCAGGCCCGCGCGTGGCGGGAAACGAACCGCGACTTCACCGGCAGCTTGAACGCCGCCAGGCGGAGCGCCTCCCGCGCCTGGACCTCGGGCACGCCGTCCATCTCGAACATCATCGTCCCGGGCCTCACGACCGCCACCCACGCCTCGACCGCGCCCTTGCCCTTGCCCATGCGCGTCTCCAGCGGCTTCTTGGTGAACGGCTTGTCCGGATAGATCCGGAGCCACAGGCGACCCTTGCGCTTCATGAAGCGATTGATGGCCACGCGGCAGGCCTCGATCTGCACGTTGGTGATCCAGCCGCGGTCGAGCGACTGAAGACCGTACGCCCCGAACGAAAGCCGGTTCCCCGACTGCGCAGTTCCCTTGCGCGACCCGCGCTGCTGCTTGCGGAACTTCACCCGTTTAGGCATGAGAGGCATGGGTGCGCTCCTTCCTGCCGTACGCCGGGGCGGGCGTCTCGTCGGCCTTGTGGCAGATCCAGACCTTCACGCCGATCTTGCCGGCCATCGTGTGGGCCTCGGCGAAGCCGTAGTCGATCTTCTCCCGCAGCGTGTGCAGCGGGACCTTGCCCTGGCGCAGGCTCTCCCTCCGCGCCAGCTCGGAGCCGCCCAGACGGCCGGAGAGGTGGATGCGGATGCCCTCGGCGCCGAGATCCATCGCCATCTGCGCCGCGCGTTTGACCGCCCGGCGGAAGGACACGCGGCGCTCGAGCTGCGCGGCAATCCCCTCCGCGACGAGCTGCGCGTTGCGATCGGCATCGCGAACCTCGCGGATCTCGATGTAGATCTCCTTGCCGGTCCGCTTCGCCAGCTGCTGGCGCAGGGTCTCGACATCCTGCCCCTTGCGGCCGATCACGATGCCCGGACGGGCCGTCAGCACCGTGATGCGGGCAAGGTTGGCATGGCGCTCGATCAGCACCTCGGGGACGGCGGCATCCTTCAGGCGGCTCTTCACCAGCCTGCGGATCTCGTCGTCCTCCAGCGCGAACGTGCCGTACGACTTCTTGTCGGCGAACCAGCGCGAGCGCCAGTCCTTGGTGACCGTCACGCGCATCCCGACCGGATTGACTTTCTGGCCCACAGCGGGCTCCTTTCCTCAAACTCGCGGACGCTACGCCTTGCCGTCCGACAGGACGATGCGAACGTGGCTCAACCGGCGCTGGATCGGGTGCGCCGAGCCCCGCGACACGGCCATCCACCGCTTCAGGCGCGGACCCTCTTCGACCACGGCTTCCTTCACCGTCAGATCCTCGGCCGACAGCTTGTGGTTGTTCTCGGCATTGGCGATCGCCGACTTGAGCGTCTTGCCCAGGCATGCGGCCGCCTTGCGGTCGCTGAACTGCGTGAGGCTCAACGCGACGGGGACGGCCCGACCCTGCAACTCCCGCGCGAAGTCCCGCGCCTTCTTGGGCGAGAGACGCACGTACCGTGATGTCGCAACAATATCCATACGCTTTTCCGTTTCCCGGGCTCCGGCGGGTGCCGGACGGCCGCTCAGGCCGCCGCACCGTCCCGCCTTGGGCGGACAGGGCCGGCGATTCTACCCGGCCGCCCGCCAAATGCAAGGAGAGACGCGCGCGCTCCCGCTTACTTCAACGCCACCGTCTTGTCCGTCGCCGCTCCGTGCTTCCGGAACACCCGCGTCGGCGAGAACTCGCCGAGCCGGTGGCCGACCATGTTTTCCGTGACGTAGACCGACACGAACGTCTTCCCGTTGTGAACGAGGAACGTATGCCCGATGAAATCGGGCGTGATCATCGAGCGGCGCGACCACGTCTTGATCTGCCGCTTCTCGCCCGTCTGGTTGAGGCGGTCCACCTTCTTCATCAGGTGGTCGTCGACAAACGGACCCTTCTTGACCGATCGAGCCATGGTTTACTTTCTCCGCTGGATGATGAACCGGCCCGACGTCTTGCGGCGCCGGCGGGTCTTCTTGCCCTTGGTCTGGACGCCCCACGGCGTCACGGGCGGTCCGCCGCCCGACGTCCGGCCCTCGCCGCCGCCCATCGGATGGTCCACCGGGTTCATCGCGACGCCGCGCACCGTCGGGCGGATGCCCAGCCAGCGCTTGCGCCCCGCCTTGCCCAGGGAGACGTTCTCGTGGTCGAGGTTGCCGACCTGCCCGATCGTGCCCATGCACGCGTCGGAGATCCGGCGGATCTCGCCCGAGGGAAGCCGCAGGTTCGCGTACCCGCCCTCGCGCGCCATCAACTGGACGACCTGGCCGGCCGAGCGCGCGATCTTGCCGCCGCCGCCCGGCCGCATCTCGATGTTGTGCACCGGCAGGCCGAGGGGAATCAGGGACAACGGCAGCGCGTTGCCGACCTGGGGCTCCGCCTTGGGCCCGCTCATCACCGTCGCGCCGACCGCAAGCCCGTCCGGGGCGAGGATGTAGCGCTTCTCCCCGTCCGCATAGTGCAGCAGCGCGATGCGGGCCGACCGGTTGGGATCGTACTCGATCGCCGCGACCTTCGCGGGGACGCCCACCTTGTCCCGGCGGAAGTCGATGATGCGGTAGTGCCGCTTGTGCCCGCCGCCGCGGTGGCGGACCGTCACGCGCCCGTACATGTTGCGGCCGCTCGGCCGCTTGCGCGGCTCGATCAGCGACTTCTCGGGCCGGCTCTTGGTGATCTCGTCGAACGCCGGCAGTTCGGTGAACCGGCGGCTCGGCGTATACGGTTTGCTGGATTTCAGCGCCATGGCCCGTGCCTCACGTCAGGTTGATGGATTCGCCGGCCTTCAGCGTCACGATCGCCCGCTTCCAGTCGGAGGTGCGTCCCGCCCGCATCGTGCGGCCGCGCTTCCACTTTCCGGCGCGGACCATCGTGTGGACGGCGGTCACGTGCACCCCGAAAAGCTGTTCGACGGCGCGCTTGATCTCGGGCTTGTTCGCGGCGCTCCCCACCGCGAACTGGTACTTGTTCTCCCCGGCGAGCCGCGTTCCCTTCTCGGTCACCAGGATCCGGTCGATGATGGTCTCCGCCGGCTTCATTCCGCCTTCCTCCCGCACGCCGCGATCCGCGCCGCAAGCACGTCCATCGCCGGCTTCGTCGCGGCGATGCGCGCGTACCGCAGCACGGTGTAGGTGTCCACGTCCTTCGCCGCGACAACCTCGACCTTCGGCAGATTGCGCGCGGCCTTCGTCAGGTTCGCCTCGACGCGGTCGACGACGATCAGCAGGCCCTTCGTCGCCCCGAGGGACGCGCAGAGGCCCGCCACAAGCTTGGTCTTCGGCTCGGGGACCTCGATCGAGTCGAGGACCGTCACCTCGCCCGCCGCGACGCGGGCGCTCAGTGCCCGTGCAAAGGCCAGGCGCGCCGTCTTCTTCGGCAGCGCCTTCGCGAAGTCGCGAGGATGCGGTCCGTGGGCCACGCCGCCGCCCCGCCACACCGGCGACTGCCGGTAGCCGGCGCGCGCCCGGCCGGTGCCCTTCTGCCGCCACGGCTTCTTGTTGCTGCCGGCCACGGCGCCCTTGCCCAGGGTGTTCGCCGTCCCGGCGCGGCGGGCCGCATCGTGCGCGACGACCGCGTCATGCACCGCCTGGTCGCCGCGGTCGAGCACGAGCATCGCGTCCGACCACTCGAGGTCGCCGACCCGCTCGCCCTTCATGTTCGTCACAGTCAGCTTGCTCATGGTCACTTCGACGCCTTCTTGATGGACCTGCGGATCTCGACGAGCCCGCCGACCGGTCCCGGCACGGAGCCGTGGACGAGCAGCAGGTGATCGTCGGGCCGGACATCCACCGCCAGCAGGTGCTGGGTGGTCACCCGGACATGCCCCATGTGGCCCGGCAGCCGCTTGTTCTTCAGCAGGCGGCCCGGCATCTCGCGCATGCCGACCGAGCCCGGCCGGCGGTGCATCGTGTGCCCGTGCGCCATCGGCTGGCCGGCCATGTTGTGCCGCCGCATGACGCCCTGGAACCCGCGCCCCTTGCTGATGCCCGTCACGTCGACGAAGCCGCCCTTCTCGAAGATCGCGACCGTCACGGCGTCACCGGCCTTCGCCTCCTCGCCGTCGTCGAGGGCAACCTCGCGCAGCACGCGGAAGGGGCCGACGCCCGCCTTCTTGTAGTGCCCCGCCACCGGCATCCCGAGCCGCGAGGCCTTCTGCTCCTCGAACCCGAGCTGCGCGGCCTCGTAGCCGTCCGCCGCCGCCGTCTTGCGCTGCACGACCGTGCACGGGCCGGCCTGCAGCACCGTCACCGGCACTTGGCGGCCCTCGCCGTCGAAGACGCGGGTCATCCCCAGCTTTCGTCCGATCAATGCCTTCATCGCGTCACACCTTGATCGTAATGTCGACGCCGGCCGGCAGGTTGAGCTTCTTGAGCTCGTCCACCGTCTTCGCCGTCGGGCCGATGATGTCCAGGATCCGCTTGTGCGTGCGGATCTCGAACTGGTCCATCGATTTCTTGTCCGCGTGCGGGCTGCGGTTCACCGTGTACCTCTCCCGCCGCGTCGGCAGCGGAATCGGGCCCGCCACCCTCGCCCCCGTGCGCTTGGCCGTCTCGACGATATCCGAGGCCGACTGGTCGAGCACCCGGTGGTCGTAGCCGCGCAGCCTGATGCGTATCCGCTGTCCGGTCATGGCTCCCTTTCTAACGGTTCAGAATCGCCCCCTGCAGCGCCTCGGGGACCACCTCGAAGCACCGGGGTTCCATCGTGTAGCTCGCCCGGCCCTTGGTCAGTGACCGGAGCGCCGTTGCATAGCCGAACATTTCCACCAGCGGCGCCTCGGCCCGCACGATCTGCGAGCCGTCCTGCGCCTCCATCTCCCGCACGCGGCCCCGCCGCGCGTTGAGATCCGAAAGCACGTCGCCCATGTGGGCGTCCGGCGTGACGACCTCGACCGCCATCACGGGCTCCAGCAGCACCGGGCCCGCCGACCCCAGGGCCTCGCGAAGCGCCAGCACCGCCGCGGTCTTGAACGCGACCTCCGTCGAGTCCTCCTCGCGGAACGTGCCGCCCGTCACGGTGACCGCGACGTCGACCAGCGCGTAGCTGCCCAGGACCCCGGTCAGCAGCGCATCCCGGACGCCCTCCTCGACGGCCCCGCGGAACGGCCCCGGGATCTGCTTCTCCGAAACCTCGAACGACACCGAGTTGCCTCCGCCACGGGGGTTCGGCCCCACGGCCAGGGCCACCTCGGCGAACTGCACCGCGCCGCCGATCTCGCGCTGGAACCGGTGCGCCGCCTTCGAGTCCCTCGTGATCGTCTCGCGGTAGGAAACCATCGGACGGCCCGCATTCCCCTGCACGCGGAACTCGCGGAGCAGGCGGTCCCGGATGATCTCCAGATGCAGCTCGCCCATGCCGCTGATGAGGGTCTGACCGGTCTCCGCGTCGGTCGAGACGCGGAACGTCGGGTCCTCCTCCGCGAGCGCCGCCAGCGCGGCGTCCAGCGCGGGACGGTCCGCCGAGGAGCGCGGCTCGATCGCCATGGCGATGACCGGCTCCGGGAACTGGATCCGCTCCAGCATCACGGGCTGGTTCTCGGCGCACAGCGTGTCGCCGGTCGTCAGGCCCTTCATCCCGGCCAGGCCGCCGATCTCGCCGGCATGCAGGGTCTCGATGTCCTCGCGGTGGTTCGCATGGAGGGCGACGATGCGCTGGACCCGCTCGCGCTTGCGCGTGCGCGGGTTGAAGACGTTCTGCCCCTTCTTGAGCACACCCGAGTAGATGCGGAGGAAGGCCAGCTTGCCGACGTAGGGATCCGTGGCGATCTTGAACGCCAGGGCCGCCAACGGCTCCGCGTCGCTCGCGTGGCGCTCGATATCCACCCCCGTCTTCGGGTGGTGGCCGCGGATGGACGGCACCTCGAGCGGCGACGGCAGGAGGTCGACCACCGCGTCCAGCAGCGGCTGGATGCCCTTGTTGCGGAGCGCCGACCCGCAGAGGACCGGCACCAGCCGGCCCGCGATCGTGGCCTGCCGGAGCCCGGCGACCAGCACGTCCGCGGGGAGGTCCGGCGCCGCAAGGTAGGCGTCGAGCGTGGCCTCGTCGGCCTCCGCCACCGCCTCGCACAGCGCGGCGCGGGCGGCCTCGGCGGCGACGGCCAGGTCCGGCGGCACCGGCGATTCCGTGACGCGGGCACCCTGCGTGGCCTCGTCGAACTCCAGCGCCCGCATGCGGATCAGGTCCACCACGCCGCGGAACCCCTCCTCGGCGCCCCACGGAAGCTGGATCACCGCCACCGGCGCATGCAGGCGCTCGCGGAGGCTCTCGACGACGTGGTCGAACCGCGCGCCCTTCCGGTCCATCTTGTTCACGAAGGCGAGACACGGCACGCCGTACCGCTTCGCCTGGCGCCACACGGTCTCCGACTGGGGCTGCACGCCGGCCACGCCGCAGAACACGCCCACCGCGCCGTCGAGCACCCGCAGCGAGCGCTCCACCTCGGCCGTGAAGTCCACGTGGCCCGGCGTGTCGATCAGGTTGACCGGGTGCCCGTTCCACTGGAGCGTCGTCGCGGCGCTCGTGATCGTGATGCCGCGCTCCTGCTCCTGGACCATCCAGTCCATCACCGTGGATCCCTCGTGCACCTCGCCCATCTTGTGGACGCGGCCCGAGTAGAAGAGGATGCGCTCGGACACGGTCGTCTTGCCGGCGTCGATGTGCGCCACGATCCCGATGTTGCGCAGCCGGGCGAGCGACGTGCGACGCCCCGCCGCCTCGCGGCCGGCCGTCACGCCGTCGGTCTCTCTGGATCCCGTCTGTTCCAACGCCGAAACCATGGGGGTTGCCGTCTTACCAGCGGTAGTGGGCGAAGGCCTTGTTGGCCTGCGCCATCTTGTGCGTGTCGTCGCGCTTCTTGATCGCGGAGCCCGTGTTGTTGTAGGCGTCGATCAGCTCGTACGCGAGCGCCTGGCGCATCGGGACGCCCTTCCGCGCCGACGCGTACTGCTTGAGCCAGCGGAAGGCCAGCGCGAGCTGGCGCTCGGACGACACCTCGACCGGCACCTGGTAGGTCGCACCGCCGACCCGGCGGGACTTGACCTCGAGGCGCGGCTTGATGTTGTCCAGGGCGCGGGCGAGAACCTCGAGCACCGGCTCCGAGGTGATCTTCTCCCCGATCATGTCGATCGCGCCGTACACGATGCTCTGCGCGACGGACTTCTTGCCCCGCTGCATCATCCCGTTGATCATCCGCGCGACCAGCGGGCTGTTGAACCGCGAGTCGGGGATCAGCGTGCGTTTCTCGGCTTTGCGACGTCGTGCCATGGCTTGCCTGCTACTTCTTCACTTCGGTGCTCTTCGGACGCTTGGCGCCGTACTTCGAGCGCCCGCGGCGACGGCTCTCCACCCCGAGGGCGTCGAGCGTGCCGCGCACGATGTGATACCGCACGCCGGGGAGATCCTTCACGCGTCCCCCGCGGACGAGCACCATGCTGTGCTCCTGCAGGTTGTGGCCCTCGCCCGGGATGTACGCGGTCACCTCGTAGCCGTTCGTGAGGCGCACGCGCGCGATCTTGCGCAGCGCCGAGTTCGGCTTCTTCGGCGTCATCGTCTTCACGAGCAGGCACACGCCCCGCCGCTGCGGACAGCGCGAGAGCGCGGGCGACTTGCTCTTCGATCGCGCGGGATGCCTCCCCACGCGGACCAGTTGGTTGATCGTCGGCATGATATTTCCTTCCGGGGCAAAAGGCGCATCCTACAGGAACATGCGCCGGTTCTGCAACATCAACTTTCGGAATCCTCCTCGGGGATCGCCGCCTCGAGCATCGCATCGTCCGGCGCAGCCGTCTGAAGGCGGTCGCCGAGCAGTTCCTCGACGGGGATCGGTTCCGCCAGCGGAACCAGCTTCAGGTTGCGGTACATCGGGAACCCGGTCCCCGCGGGGATCAGGTGGCCCATGATGACGTTCTCCTTGAACCCGTGCAGGTAGTCGCGGCGGCCCAGCGTCGCGGCATCGGCCAGCACGCGGGTCGTGTCCTGGAACGACGCGGCGGAGATGAAGCTCTCGGTCTCGAGGGCCGCCTTCGTGATGCCGAGCAGCACGGGCTGCGCCTCGGCGGGCCGCTTGCCCTCCGCCTTCGCGCGCTCGTTGACTTCCTTGAAGTAGTACTGCTCGACCTGCTCGCCCCACAGGAACTCCGTGTCGCCGGGGTTCGTGATGCGGACCTTGCGGAGCATCTGGCGGACGATCACCTCGATGTGCTTGTCGTTGATCTCGACACCCTGGAGGCGGTAGACCTCCTGGATCTCGTTGACGAGGTACTCCTGCAGGTCCTTCGGACCGCACACGTCGAGGAACTCCTGCGGAACCACGGGCCCCTCGGTGAGCGGCACGCCCTTCTTCACGTGGTCCCCGCGGAAGACGACGATGTGCTTCCCGATCGGGATCTGGTGCTCCTCCTCGTCGCCCGTGACGGTGTCGCGCACGAGCAGGCGCCGCTTGCCCTTCACCGTGCCGCCGAACTCGACGATGCCGTCGATCTTGGCGATCTCGGCCGCATCCTTCGGCCGGCGCGCCTCGAACAGCTCCGCCACGCGCGGCAGGCCGCCGGTGATGTCCTTCGTCCGGACGAGCTTCCGCGGCGTCTTCGCCATCATCGCGCCCGCCGGCACGGCCTGGTGGTTGGCCACCGTGACGTGCGCGCCCGCGGGGATCGGGTAGCTGGCCAGCACCTCGGCGTTCCGGGCGGCGGCCGCCTTGATGACGATCTGCGGATGCAGGTCCTCCTTGTGCTCCATGATCACGGTCTCTTCCGCGCCCGTCGACTCGTTCACCTCCTTGCGGACGGTGACCCCCTCGATGAAGTCGCGGAACTCGACCACGCCGCTCTGCTCGGACAGGATCGGCACGTTGTACGGATCCCACTTGACGAAGCTCTGCCCCTTCCGGACGCGGCCGCCGTCGCCGACGCTGATCACCGCGCCGATCACCGGCGTGTGGTGCTCGAGCTCGCGCCCCTCGGCGTCGTACAGGAGGATGGATCCGTTCTTGTTGAGCACGACATGACGCGTCTCCGGGCCCCGCTCGGTCTCCTCGACCGTCTCGACCGTGCGCAGGTCCTGGTACTTGACGATCGCATCGTGCTTCGACGTGATCTGCGGCTGCTTGAAGACCGAGCTCGCCGTGCCGCCGATGTGGAACGTCCGCATCGTCAGCTGCGTGCCCGGCTCGCCGATCGACTGCGCCGCGATGATGCCGACGGACTCGCCCAGCGCGATCCCGCGGCCCGTGCCCAGGTTGCGGCCGTAGCACTTCGCGCAGACGCCGTGGACCGACTCGCAGGTCAGCACGCTGCGGATGCGGACGACCTCGATGCCGGCCGCCGCGATCTCCCGCGTGGCCCGCTCGTCGATCTCCTCGCCGGCGGAGATGATCTTCTTCCCGCCGCGCGGATCGACGATGTCGTCCAGCGCGGTGCGGCCGTCGATGCGACCCTGGAGCGGGACGAGCTCGTCGTCGCCCTCCATGATGGAGCCGACCTCGATGCCGTTGAGCGTCCCGCAGTCCTCCTCGACCACGATGATGTCGTGGGCGACGTCGACGAGACGCCGCGTCAGGTACCCCGCGTCGGCGGTCTTGAGCGCCGTGTCCGCAAGCCCCTTGCGCGCGCCGTGCGTGCTGATGAAGTACTCCAGCACGCTCAGCCCCTCGCGGAAGTTCGCCGTGATCGGCCGTTCGATGATCTCGCCCGAGGGCTTGGCCATCAGGCCGCGCATGCCGGACAGCTGGCGGATCTGGGCGCGGCTGCCGCGGGCGCCGGAGTCGACCATCATGAAGACCGGGTTGAGCTCCTCGCGCTCGCCGGCCCCCTCGCGGAGGTTCCGGTCCAGCGCGCTGTACATCACGTTGGAGATCTCCTCCGTCGCGTGCGTCCAGATGTCGATGATCTTGTTGTACCGCTCGCCGTCGGTGATGACGCCCTTGCGGTACTGCGCCTGGACCTCCGCGATCTGGGCCCGGGCACGGTCGAGCACCGCGGCCTTCTCGCGCGGAATGATCATGTCGACCATGCCGATCGAGATGCCGGCGCGCGTCGCGTACTCGAAGCCAAGGCCCTTCAGGCGGTCCAGCACGCGGACCGTCTCGGGATGCCCGGCCTCCTTGTAGCAGCGGCGGATGTGCTCCCCGAGGTCCTTCTTCTTGACGACCGTGTTCACGAACGGCAGCGAGTCGGGCCAGATCTCGTTGTAGAACACGCGCCCCACGGTCGTCCGGATGAACTTGGGATTCGTCTTGTCGTGCCGGGGCTTCGCGGGATCGAAGTCGGGGTTCCGCATGACGATCCGGTCGTGGATGCGCAGGGCCCCCTCGTCGTAGGCGGTGTGCACCTCGTCAACGTCGTTCATCAGCGGCAGGTGATCCGTGTCCTGGCCGGCATCGGACTGGCGCATCCGGATCCGCTGGTCCTGGGAGTCGCTGGTGAGATAGTAGCAGCCCAGCGCGATGTCCTGCGTCGGCGTCGTGACCGGCTTGCCGCTCGACGGCGAGAAGATGTTGTTCGGCGCCAGCATCAGCAGGCGGGACTCGAGCTGCGCCTCGATCGACAGCGGCACGTGCACCGCCATCTGGTCGCCGTCGAAGTCCGCGTTGTACGCCGTGCACACGAGCGGATGGATCCGGATCGCCTCGCCCTCGATGAGGACCGGCTCGAACGACTGGATCGACAGGCGGTGCAGCGTCGGCGCGCGGTTGAGCAGCACCGTGTGCCCGCGCGTGACCTCCTCGAGGATGTCCCACACCTCGTTCGTCTCGCGCTCGATCAGCTTCTTCGCGCTGCGCACCGTGTGGACGATGCCCAGCTCCTTGAGCCGGCGGATGATGAACGGCTCGAACAGCACGAGGGCCATCTTCTTCGGCAACCCGCACTGGTTCATCTGCAGCTCGGGGCCGACGACGATGACCGAGCGGCCCGAGTAGTCCACGCGCTTGCCCAGCAGGTTCTGGCGGAACCGCCCCTGCTTGCCGCGAAGCATGTCGGAGAGCGACTTGAGCGGCCGGTTCCCGGCGCCCGTCACCGCGCGGCCGTGACGGCCGTTGTCGAAGAGCGCGTCGACCGCCTCCTGCAGCATCCGCTTCTCGTTCCGGATGATGACGTCGGGCGTCTTGAGCTGGAGCAGGTTGCGCAGACGGTTGTTCCGGTTGATGACGCGGCGGTACAGGTCGTTGAGGTCCGAGGTCGCGAACCGCCCGCCCTCGAGGGGCACGAGCGGGCGGAGATCCGGCGGGATGACCGGCAGCACCTCGAGGATCATCCACTCGGGACGCGTCCCGCTGGTCTTGAAGCCCTCGAACAGCTTCATGCGCTTCGTCAGCTTCTTGCGCGTCTGCTTGCTGCGCGTGGTCTCCATCTCCTCGGCGAGCAGCCCCATCTCCTTTTCGAGATCGAGCCGCTTCATCAGCTCGCGGATGCCCTCGGCGCCCATCAGCGCCGTGAAGGACTCCCCGTACTTGTCCTGCGCCTCGCGGTACTCCATCTCGTTGAGGAGCTGCTTCTCCTTGAGCGGGGTGTCGCCGGGATCGACGACGATGTAGTCCTCGTAGTAGAGGACGCGTTCGAGCGCCCGCATCGTCAGATCCAGCACCAGCCCCATGCGGCTCGGCGTGCACTTGTAGAACCAGATGTGCGAGACGGGGACGGCCAGCTCGATGTGCCCCATCCGCTCGCGGCGGACCCGGGCCTCCGTGACTTCGACGCCGCAGCGGTCGCAGATCACGCCCTTGTGCTTGATCCGCTTGTACTTCCCGCAGGAGCACTCCCAGTCCTTCGTCGGGCCGAAGATGCGCTCGCAGAAGAGCCCGCCCTTTTCCGGCTTGAAGGTCCGGTAGTTGATCGTTTCGGGGTTCTTGACCTCGCCCTTGCTCCAGGACCGGATGGTCTCGGGCGACGCCAGCGTGATGCTGACCGAGTCGAACTCGAGGTCGGGCGTGAGGCCCAACGCCTGCTGGACGACGCTGGTCATGTTGTCTGCCATGTTCGCTCCCGTCGGACGGCTCCGGGCCGCCCCTTGTCGTCAACCCTTCGCGGACCGCTGGATCTTGATGTCGAGCCCGAGGCTCTGCATTTCCTTCATGAGGACGTTGAACGACTCGGGCAGCCCGGCCTCGAGGATGTTCTCGCCCTTCACGATGGACTCGTAGATCCGCGTGCGTCCCTTGATGTCGTCGCTCTTGACCGTCAGCAGTTCCTGCAGCGAGTAGGCGGCGCCGTAGGCCTCCATGGCCCACACCTCCATCTCGCCGAACCGCTGCCCGCCGTACTGGGCCTTGCCGCCGAGCGGCTGCTGGGTCACCAGCGAGTACGGGCCGACGGCGCGGGCGTGGATCTTGTCCGTCACCAGGTGGTGCAGCTTCATCATGTAGATGACGCCGACGACGACACTCTGGCCGAACGGCTCGCCGGTGCAGCCGTCGAACAGCGTCGCCTTGCCGTCGTCGCCGACCGGCGCGCCCTTCTGGCGGGCCTCCGCCAGCAGGTCGTGGATGCACATCTCCGGCACCCCGTCGAACACCGGCGTCGCGAACCGGATCCCCTCCCGGAAGCTGGCCGCGATGTCCGGGATCCGCTCGTCGGCCGTGTCGCGCAGCTCCTTCTGCCGGCCGGCGCGCGCGTACGAGGCCTCGAGGAACTTGCGGAGATCCTGCGAGGACGTCCCGACGCGCAGCATGCGGTCGAGCTCGATGCCCAGCTGCCGCGCCGCCCAGCCGAGGTGCGTCTCGAGCACCTGACCGACATTCATGCGCGACGGCACGCCGAGGGGATTCAGCACGATGTCGACCGGGGTCCCGTCCGCGAGGAACGGCATGTCCTCCTCGGGCACGATCTTCGCGATGACGCCCTTGTTCCCGTGGCGGCCGGCCATCTTGTCGCCGACGCTGAGCTTCTTCTTGCTGGCGACGTAGACCTTGACCTGCTTGATGATGCCGGGGTCCACCTCGTCACCGCTCTCGACGCGGTCGACGGCATCCGTCTGCTCCGTCACCATCTCGGCGAAGCGCCGGTTGTAGTCGGCCAGGATGCTCTGGATCTTGATCTGGATCGGGCTCGCGTCGATCTCGATGTGCTCGCGGGCGACGGCCAGCTTGCGGAGCAGCGTCTTCGTGATCTTGCGGTTGGCCGGGATGATCTTCTCCCCGGTCTCCACGTTGACGACGTCGAGCGGGATCTTCTCCCCGAGCAGGATGTTGCTGAGCGCCTCCGTCAGGTTGTCCTGCAGCGTCTGGCGCTTCTCCTTGAACTCGTCCTCGATCTGCTTGAGCTGCTGGCGCTTCTCGCGCGCGTTCAGTTTCGCGCGCTTCACCGAGTTGCGGGCGGAGACCTTGACGTCCATCACGATCCCGTACGTGCCGCTGGGCACGCGGAGAGACGTGTCGCGGACGTCGGCGGCCTTCTCGCCGAAGATCGCGCGGAGAAGCCGCTCCTCGGGGGCGAGCTCGGTCTCCGTCTTCGGCGTGATCTTGCCGACGAGGATGTCCCCCGGCTTCACCTCGGCGCCGATGCGGACCACGCCGCCGTGGGTGAGGTTCTTCAGCGCCTCCTCGCTGACGTTCGGGATGTCGCGCGTGATCTCCTCCGGGCCCAGCTTGGTGTCGCGGGCGCCGCACTCGAACTCCTCGATGTGGATGGACGTGTAGACGTCCTCCTTCACGAGGCGCTCGTTGATCACGATCGCATCCTCGAAGTTGTAGCCGTTCCACGGCATGAAGGCCACGACGACGTTGCGGCCCAGGGCGAGTTCGCCCTCGCGCGTCGACGGGCCGTCGGCGAGCACGTCGCCCTTCTTCACGCGCTGGCCGACCCGGACGACCGGCTTCTGGTTGAAGCAGGTGCCCGCGTTCGACCGCATGAACTTCCGCAGATCGTACTCCTGCACGGAGGGGTCCTTCATCCCCTTCTTGTCCGGCATCTTCCCGTCCGGCGTGACGAAGATCGCGCCGGCGGAAACGTACGCGACCTTGCCGGCGTCGCGGGCCACGACGAGCACGCGCGAATCGCGCGCGATGCGCTCCTCGTTGCCGGTCGCCACGTACGGGCGTTCGGCCTGCAGCAGCGGGACGGCCTGGCGCTGCATGTTCGAACCCATCAGCGCGCGGTTGGCGTCGTCGTGCTCGAGGAACGGGATCAGCGCGGCGGCCACGCTGACGACCTGCCGCGGGGACACGTCCATGTACTGGACCAGGTCGCGCGCGACCTCCTTGAAGTCGCCCCCCTTGCGGACCATCACGGTCTCGTTCGCGAAACGGCCCTTCTCGTCGAGCGGCGCGTTCGCCTGCGCGATGACGTACTTCTCCTCCTCGTCCGCCGTCAGGTTCTCAACCTCATCGGTGACGCGGCCGTTGACGACCTTGCGATAGGGGCTCTCGATGAACCCGAACTCGTTCACCTTCGCATACATGCTCATCGACGAGATCAGGCCGATGTTCGGGCCTTCCGGCGTCTCGATCGGGCAGATGCGGCCGTAGTGGCTCGAATGGACGTCGCGCACCTCGAAACCGGCCCGCTCGCGGCTGAGGCCGCCGGGGCCGAGCGCGCTCAGCCGCCGCTTGTGGGCGAGTTCCGAGAGCGGGTTCGTCTGGTCCATGAACTGGCTGAGCTGGCTCCGTCCGAAGAAGTCGCGGATCACCGTGGACAGCGCCTTCGGGTTGATCAGCTTCTGCGGCGAGAGCTTCTCGTTCTGCGGATCGAAGATCGTCATCCGCTCGCGCACCAGCCGCTCCGTGCGCGCCAAGCCGAGCCGGCACTGGCTCTCCAGCAGTTCGCCGACCGTGCGGATGCGGCGGCTGCCGAGGTGGTCGATGTCGTCCACCGTGCCCTCGCCGCGGCGCAGGTTGATCAGGTAGCGGATCCCCTCGATGACGTCGTCCTTGCACAGCACGACGCCATCCTCGCGCCCGACGTGCGGGCCGAGCTTCTGCTGGATCTTGTACCGGCCGACCCGGGTCAGGTTGTAGCGATTCTCGTCGAAGAAGATCCGCTTGAGGAGCTGCCGCGCATTGGACAGCGTCGGCGGATCGCCGGGGCGCAGCTTGACGTAGATGTCCTTGAGCGCGTCCTCGGCATTCCGGATCTGCTGGTCCTTGCGCAGCGTCTTGAGGAACAGGCCCTCGTCCCACGCCACGTTGACGACATCGACCGTCTTGAGGCCGATCGCGCGGAACTGCTTGATCAGCTCCGGCGTGAGGGGGTCGTAGGCCTTGCCCAGCACGACCTGGGCGTCCGGGTCGGCGACCTCGTGCAGCAGGACGCGGTTCGCGATCTCGACCTCGCCGGCGAGGCTGAGGGTCTCGATCTGGTAGTAGAGGCGCAGCAGCTCCTCGTCCGTCCCCTTCGTCGCACCCTGGCCCCCGTCCCCCTTCTCGCCGAGGCCGAGCAGGGAACGCAGGAACGTCGTGGCCGGGAACTTGCGGCGGCGCTTCTTGCGGTCGAGGTAGACGTTCAGCATGTCCGAGGCATCGAACTGGACCTCGAGCCACGATCCGCGGTCCGGAATGACGCGGAAGGAATACAGGACCGTCCCGTTCGCGTGCAGCCCGGTCTCGAAGCAGATCCCCGGCGACCGGTGAAGCTGGCTCACCACCACGCGCTCGGCGCCGTTGATGATGAACGTGCCCTGCTCGGTGATCAGCGGGATCTCGCCCATGTACACCTCTTCCTCGCGGACCTCCTTGGGGTCCTTGACGCGGAAGGTGACGTACAGCGGGGCCGTGAAGGACTGCCCCTCGCGAAGGCATTCGACGGGCCCCATCTTCGTGTCGCGGATCTCGTACTTCACGAAATCGAGCACGCACTGGCCGTCGTAGCTCTCGATCGGGAAGACCTCCTTGAAGACGGCCTGCAGACCGGCCTTCTGGCGCTTGTTCGGCGCCACGTCCCTCTGGAGGAAGTCGCGATACGAGTCCGTCTGGATCTCGATGAGATCCGGCGGCGCGATCACGTCCACGAGCTTACCGAAGTTGATTCTCTGGGCCATTCGACACCTTCAAGCGAAGCGAACGGGCGGGAAAAGGCGAACCCCCCGGGCCGCACAGCGGCGGCCCGGGGCCGTCGGCGACGGTCGGTCGCTACTTGATCTCGACCTTCGCGCCCGCCGCCTCGAGCTTCGCCTTGAACTCGTCGGCTTCCTTCTTGCTCGCGCCTTCCTTGACCGTCTTCGGGGCCCCGTCGACCAGGTCCTTCGCCTCCTTGAGGCCGAGGCTGGTCAGCGCACGAAGCTCCTTGATCACGGCGATCTTGTTCGCGCCGGCGGAGGCCAGCACGATCGCGAACTCGGTCTTCTCCTCGGCCGCAGGCGCCGCGCCGCCGGCCGCGGGCGCCGCCGCGACGGCCACGGGGGCCGCTGCCGACACGCCGAGGCGGGCTTCCAGCGCCTTCACGAGCTGCGAGAGCTCGAGGACGGAAAGCGTCTCGACGCTCGAAACGATCTGCTCCAGCTTGGGATCCAGGGCCGCTGCATTCTCGCTCATCACCTATTCTCCTTACTCGCCATTCCTCTGAGACCAGAGGGTTTGTTTTTCGCCATGTACCGGCCGCCCGAGGTCTAGGCCGCCGCAGATTGTTCCTTCTTCTCCTGCGCCGCCTTCAGAACATAGAGCACGCTCGAAAGCTTCTGCTGGAGCACGCCCACGAGGCCGCTCATCGGGGCCGCCATCGTTCCGACCGCCATCGCGCGCAGAACCTGCTTGGACGGGAGGGCCGAAAGGGCCTGGACATCCGCCGCCGACAGCACCCGGCCCTCGAAGGCTCCGGCCTTGAGGGCCGGCATCTTGAATTCCTTGTGGAACTGGACCAGGAGCTTGGCGCACTCGGTCACCTCGCCGTTTCCGACGATCAGCGCCGTGGCGCCCTTCAGGAACGCCTGCAGGTCGGGCCCCCGGGCCCTGACCGATTCGCGGAAGAGACGGTTCGGAACCACCTGCATGCGCGCGCCGATCTTGCGCAGCCGCCCGCGCAAGTCGCTCGTCCGCGCCGAGTTCAGGCCGGTGTAGTCCGCGAGCAGCATGTACGTTGCAGCCGCGGCCCGGTCACGGATCTCGGCCAGGAGCGCTTCCTTCTCCGGACGCACCCGGCGGGCCCCCTTGCGTTTCGCAGTCGTCGTCATCCGTCACCTCACCCTTCGACATCCCGGACGTTCACATGCAGGCCGGGCCCCATCGTGGAGCTGACCGTGCACCGCTTGATGTAGATGCCCTTCGCGGCCGCCGGGCGGGCGGCGCGCAGGCCGTCGATCACGGCCTGACAGTTCTCGACGAGGGCCTGCACCTCGAAATTCCGCTTGCCGAACGGCACCATGACGTTCCCGTTCTTGTCCATCCGGAACTCGACACGGCCCGCCTGGAACTGCTTCACCGCGGTCGCGGTGTCCGTGGCGACGGTTCCGGTCTTCGGGTTGGGCATCAAGCCGCGGGGGCCGAGCACCTTGCCGAGCTTGCGGACCTCCTTCATCGCGTCCGGCGTGGCCACGGCGATGTCGAAGTCCGTCCAGCCCCCCTGGACCTTCTCGATCAGATCCTGGAATCCAACCGCCTCGGCGCCGGCGGCGCGCGCCGCATCCGCGGCGGGACCGTCGGCAAAGACGATGACCCGGACCTTCTTGCCCGTGCCGTGCGGCAGCGACACCGTCCCGCGCACCGCCTGGTCCGACTTCGTGGGGTCCAGCCCGAGGCGGAACGAGACGTCCACCGTCTCGTCGAACTTGGCCATCGGGTGATCCTTGATGAACTGGATCGCGGCCGGCAACTCGTAGAGCTTCTCGCGGTCCACGAGCTCCACGACCTTTCGGTACTTCTTTCCGTGCTTCGCCATGTCACACCACCTCGATGCCCATGCTCCGCGCCGTGCCCTCGATGATCCGGACGGCCTGCGGGAGATCGGACGCGTTCAAATCCTTGGCCTTCTGCTTCGCGATGTCCTCGACCTGCGCGCGGGAGACCTTGCCGACCTTGTCCCGGTTCGGCACGCCGGACCCCTTCGCGATCCCGGCCGCCCGCTTCAACAGCACCGACGCGGGAGGGCTCTTCGTGATGAAGGTGAACGACTTGTCCTGATAGACCGTGATCACGACGGGGATCACGAGCCCGGCCTGGCTCGATGTCGCCGCGTTGAACTGCTTGCAGAACTCCATGATGTTCACGCCCTGCTGGCCGAGGGCGGGACCCACGGGCGGGGCCGGATTGGCCTGACCCGCCGGAATCTGCAACCGGATGACGCCTGTAACCTTCTTCGCCATAGTGCTCCACCGGGCGGATTACGCCCGCTCCACCTGCGAATACTCGAGCTCCACCGGAGTCGACCGCCCGAAGATCGACACGGAAACCTTCAGCTTCCCGTGCTCCGGATCGACCTCTTCCACCACACCGCTGAAATTCTGGAACGGCCCGTCCGTGATCGTCACGGTCTCCCCCGGCTCGAACGTCACCTTGGGACGGACCTTGTCCTTCTTCTCCTCGACCTGCGAAAGGATCGTGTCGATCTCCTTCGGCCGCAGGGGCACCGGGCGCTCCCCCCCGACGAACCCGATGATGCCTTGCGTGTCCTGGATGAAATACCAGGCCCGCTCCACCAGGTTCTTCTGATCGTCGTACAGCGCCAGGTTGATCAGCACGTAGCCCGGGAAGAACTTCTTCACGGTCGTCGTGCGACGGTTGCTCTTGGTCTCCGTCACCCGCTCGGTCGGGATCAGCACCTCGCCGACGTACTCCTGCATGTCCTCGATCTTGGCGCGACGCTCGATGCTCTCCTTGACCCGGTTCTCCTGACCGGAGAGCGTATGCAATACAAACCACTGCTTTTCCATTGTGCCCTCGCGCCGCCCCCGCCTACCGGGGCAGGATCGCCTGCAGGATGAGGATGACGGCCCAGTCGCTCAACGCCACGAACGTGCTCAACAGCACCACGGAGACGATCACCACCATCGTCGATTCCAGCAACTCCCGACCGGTCGGCCAGGAGCACTTCTTCAACTCGACCTGCACCTCCCCGAGGAAGGCGCGCATCCGGCCGATCCATGCCCTGATCTTCTCCATAGAGCTCCGTATTGCCGATGCAACTGGCAGGCCAGGAGGGACTTGAACCCCCAACAACCGGTTTTGGAGACCGGTGCTCTGCCAAATTGAGCTACTGGCCTGCAAAACTCCCGCCGATCACTTCGTCTCGCGGTGAACCGTGTGCTTCCGATCGAACCGGCAGAACTTCTTGATCTCGAGCCGCTCCGTCTGGACCCGCTTGTTGCGCGTCGTCGTGTAGTTCCGACGCTTGCAGTCCGTGCACGCCAGCGTGATGATTTCTCTGGGCATAAACAGTATCTCCAGCAGCGGCGCCGAAACGCGCGCGCGCGGCCCACCCCGCAAGGGCGGGCCGCCGCCGGCCGTTGAATCGCTACTCCAGGACCTCCGTCACGCGGCCCGCACCGACCGTGCGTCCCCCCTCGCGGATCGCGAAGCGCATGAACTTCTCCATCGCGATGGGGGTGATCAACTTCACCTCCATGCTGATGTTGTCGCCCGGCATGACCATCTCGACGCCCTCGGGCAGCGTGATGTCGCCGGTGACGTCCGTCGTCCGGAAATAGAACTGGGGACGGTAGCCCTTGAAGAACGGCGTGTGACGTCCGCCTTCCTCCTTGGACAGCACGTACACCTCGGCATTGAAGCGCGTGTGCGGCGTGATCGTACCCGGCTTCGCCAGGACCTGGCCGCGCTCGACCTCTTCCTTCTTCGTGCCGCGCAGCAGGACGCCGACGTTGTCGCCCGCCTGCCCCTGGTCCAGGAGCTTGCGGAACATCTCGACGCCGGTCGCCGTCGTCTTCTGCGTGTCGCGCAGGCCGACGATCGCCACTTCCTCGCCGACCTTGATGATGCCGCGCTCGATGCGCCCGGTCACCACCGTCCCGCGGCCTTCGATCGAGAACACGTCCTCGATCGGCATCAGGAAGGGCTGGTCGATCGGCCGCTCCGGCTCCTTGATGTACGAATCCAGCGCATCCATGAGGTCCTGGATGCACTTCGCGTCGGCATGGTCCGGCGACGGCGCCTGGATGGCCTTCAGCGCGGATCCGCGGATCACCGGCGTGTCGTCGCCCGGGAATTCATACTTGGAGAGGAGCTCGCGGATCTCCATCTCGACGAGATCCAGAAGCTCGGGATCGTCCACGGTGTCGACCTTGTTCAGGAAGACCACGATCGACGGCACGCCGACCTGGCGGGCCAGGAGGATGTGCTCGCGCGTCTGGGGCATCGGGCCGTCCGCCGCGCTGACCACCAGGATCGCGCCGTCCATCTGCGCGGCGCCCGTGATCATGTTCTTCACGTAGTCCGCGTGGCCCGGGCAGTCCACGTGCGCGTAGTGGCGCGCCACGCTCTGGTACTCCACGTGCGACGTGGCGATCGTCAGGATCTTGGTCGGATCCCGGCGGCCCTGCGACTCCGAGGCCTTCGCGACCTGATCGTAGGAGACATACGCGCTCAGGCCCTTGTCCGCCTGCACCTTCGTGATCGCAGCCGTGAGCGTCGTCTTGCCGTGGTCGACATGACCGATCGTGCCGACGTTCACGTGCGGCTTCGTCCGTTCAAATTTTTCCTTCGCCATGGTCGCTGCTCCTGTTCCTCTGACTGGTTTCCCCTTCTGCCGTACCCGATCCATCCGCGCCGTCGGACCACCCCGCGAGCGATGGAGCCCACGAGCGGGATTGAACCGCTGACCTCGTCCTTACCAAGGACGTGCTCTACCAACTGAGCTACGTGGGCCAGCACCCAATCATCGCCCGGTCGAACCCGCCTGCGCGTCCGGCTTCCCACGAAAACAGCAAGACACTTCCCGCCGCCCGTCCCCGCTGGAGATCAGCCCGGAGAGAAGTTGTTTCTCGTCGCTATTTTCCGCGCAATTCCGGCGATCCAACCGGACCGCCTCTTCGCAAAACGGTCCATTAGACTATCGTTTTCGGAACGCGAGTCAACAGGTTTGTGATACTTTTTTTGTGCTCCCCCCACCCGGGACGTTCCCGCCGCCCGTCGGCACCCGAATCCGCCTCGACATCCGTCCCTGAATTCCCATGATCGGCCCATGGAATCGCCCCGAACCGCCCGCTACCCCCGCCCCCTCTGGATCGATCCGGACCGGCCGGGCCAGGTCTTCATCCTCGACCAGCGCGCCCTGCCGCACCGCCGGGAGGTCCTCCGCCTTTCCAGCGCCGGGGACGCCGCGGATGCCATCCGCCACATGGCGGTGCGGGGCGCGCCACTGATCGGGGCCACCGCCGCATGGGGCCTCGCGCTGGCGGCACGTCATGCCGCGCCCGGCCGGGCGAGGGACGCCGTCGAGGACGCCGCGGCCCTCCTTCGCTCCACCCGCCCGACCGCCCAGGATCTTCACGGGGCCATCGACCGGCTGCTGGCCGTCTCGCGGGACGCTCCCGGCGACGCGGCCCGCGTCAGGCTGACCGAGTGCGCCGCGCGGCGCGCCTGCGAGGAGTCCGCCGACGCCTGCCGGCGCATCGGCGAGCACGGTATCGGGCTGATCGAGGCCGCCCACGGCAGGAACCCGGGACGGCCCGTCCACATCCTGACCCACTGCAATGCCGGCTGGCTGGCCTGCATCGAACACGGGACCGCGACGGCCCCCGTCTACCTCGCGCACGCGCGCGGCATCCCCGTGCATGTGTGGGTGGACGAGACCCGCCCCCGCAACCAGGGCGCCGCCCTGACCGCGTGGGAACTCGCCCAGGGGGGCGTCGCCCACACGCTCGTCGCGGATAACGCGGGAGGCCACCTGATGCAGCACGGCCTCGTCGATCTTGTGCTGGTCGGCGCCGACCGCATCACCCGTCGCGGAGACGCCGCGAACAAGATCGGAACGTACCTGAAGGCCCTGGCCGCCCGCGACAACGGCGTCCCGTTCTACGTGGCGGCGCCGTCGACCACCTTCGATCCGTCGATCGAGGACGGGGTCCGGGACATCCCCATCGAGGAGCGCGACGCGGAGGAGGTGCGCAGGGTGACCGGCGACTGCGAGGGGAGAACCGTGAGCGTGAGGATCTGCCCCCAGGGCACGGCCGCTGCGAATCCCGCGTTCGACGTGACTCCCGCGCGGCTGATCGACGGCATCATCACCGAGCGGGGCATCGCCCGCGCCGGCGCCGAGGCCCTTGCGGAGATGTTCCCCGAATGGCTGGAGACCCGACCATGAACGACGCCGGCAACGGCCATCCCACCGAGGGCTACGTGCGATTCCACGTCCGATGGACCGTCGCGCCGGCCCCGGCCCACCCGCTCCTTCCCGACCTCGACGCCCTTCGCACACGGCTTTGGGACCGGGGATGGGTCGGAATCACGCCCGCCGGCATCGGGTTCGGCAACGTGAGCCTGCGGGACCCTGACGGCGCACCCTCGCTCGTCATCACCGGGACCGCCACGGGGGCGGCCAGGGTCCTTGGTCCCAGCGGATACGTGCGGGTTACGAGTGTCGATGCGACGGCCAACACCGTCTCGTGCGAGGGTCCGGTCCGGGCGTCGGCCGAAACCATGAGCCATGCGGCCCTCTACGCGGCCCGCCCCGGGATCCGATGCGTCCTTCACATCCATGACGCCGCCTTCTGGCGACAGGCCATCGATCTCGGGTGGCCCTCCACTCCCGCGGATGCGGAATACGGGACGCCCGCCCTGGCGGATGCCGTCGGCCGCCTGGCAGCAACGATGGGGACCGACTCCGGCCTGATGGTGCTGGCTGGCCACGAGGATGGGCTGCTCGCCTTCGGCCCCGGCCCGTCCGCCGCGGAGGCGGAACTCCTGGCAGCCCACGCGCGGACGATCCGGCGCCAGGACAAAGCAAAGCGCCGCGGAACCTGAGGTCCCGCGGCGCTTTCAAAGTAATCCCGGCAACGTGCTACTCTCCCACGGCCAACGCCGCAGTACCATCGCCGCTGAGAGTCTTAACGGCCGTGTTCGGAATGGGAACGGGTGTTTTCCTCTCGCCATGGTCACCGGAAAAAATCTACTGCACAGGAAGTTGGAGAAGCAAGTCGGTCCTAGAACCGACCGAAGAGGTTATAAAGGTCAAGCCACACGGCTGATTAGTACCGGTCAGCTCACGCATTGCTGCGCGTCCACCTCCGGCCTATCGAGGTCGTTGTCTTCAACCAGCCTTCAGAACCCTTGCGGATTGGGAGATCCTATCTTGGGGGGGGCTTGGCGCTTAGATGCTTTCAGCGCTTATCCTTTCCGCACATAGCTACCCGGCCATGCCCCTGGCGGGACAACCGGATCACCAGAGGTGCGTAGTTCCCGGTCCTCTCGTACTAAGGAACTATCCCCTCAAATCTCCTGCGCCCACAGTGGATAAGGACCAAACTGTCTCACGACGTTTTGAACCCAGCTCGCGTACCGCTTTAATGGGCGAACAGCCCAACCCTTGGGACCTTCTCCAGCCCCAGG
>CAYODK010000068.1:14151-24580 GCA_964402695.1 uncultured Verrucomicrobiota bacterium | reverse complement strand
GGGTCGATGGCAAACGCGAACCAATTCGTCTCCGCCGTGCCGCTGACGGCCGCCAGGGCCGCGTTGGAGTACGCCGGCGTCTCGAGGGCGTCCATGTTGTCCCGGAACGCCTCGCGACCGTTGAGGTAGACCACCGCCCCGTCGTCGCGAACCAGCCGGGCGTTCATCGACAGCGGAACCGTGTCGAGGAAGAAGTCGCGGCGGAAGTAGTAGCAGAGGTTGCCCGTCTTCACGGTCGTCACCATGCCGGGATCCCCGAAACCGAACCGCGCGGAGCCCGACGCCCAGTGTCCGTCGTAGTAGTCGGCCGTCGTCCACGGTCCGCCGTGCAGATCCAGTCCGAGGTCGTGGTACCGCCAGATGCCGCCCGCCCCGGCGCCCGGGGGGATGTTCGTGGAAAGGCCCGACGCGATGGCGACGATCCGTGCGTTCGTGTTGTTCGAGGCGTCGGCATCGTCGTCCACGACCCCGACGGTCGCCTCCAGCGAGTGATAGCCCTGCGACCGCCCCGTCGTGTTCCACGAGAACGTCACGTTCGTCCCGGCGTACGCGGCCAGGCCGCCGATGGTCCGCAGGCCGACGGAGACGCCGTCGGTGCGGTCGGTGACGGCAACCAGGAAGCTTTCGGCGAAGTCGCCGCGATTGGTCGCGAGCACCGTCACATTCGAGGTCGCGCCCGGCACGATCAGCGTCGGCGCGGTGAACGACGCGACGGCGACGTCGTGAAAGGCGACGCGCGCGGTGGTGCCGGTCGCCATGAAGTTGTCGGCGGTGACGGTCTCCCCGTTGATCGCGGCGGCGTAGGCGGCGAGCGTGTAGGCGCCGGGCATGAGGCCGGCGGTATCCCAGATGAACGTGTTGGTCCGCGATCCGTTCCCGGCCAGGGCGGTGACGGTCGTCTGCCCGATCAGGACGCCGTCGGTCTGGTTGCTCAGGGAGAGCGCGAAGGTCTCGGCGCTCGTCGTCTTGTTCGTCGTCACGACGGGGATCTGCACGGTCGTGTCGGTGTTGACGATCGGCGGGAGCCCGACGCGCACGACCCCGACATCGTGCGACACCGTCACCGGCGTCCAGGTCAGCGACAGCGACTGGAAGTTCGACAGATTCGCGAAGTTGGTGGATACGGCCGCGGAGCCCTTGGTGAAGCGCACGTAGTTGGTCGAGACCGGGCCCTGCGCATTGGCCCCGGTGAACTCCATGCGCACCCAGTAGGCGCCGTCGGGGACCAGGACGCCGTTCTTGTCCCGCCCGTTCCAACGCACCGTCCGCGCGGCGTGCGAACTCAGCGTCGCCCCGCTGATCGTGTCCGTGTTCGTCGACCTCGCGGAGTTCGCAATCCACTTGTAGAGGTACGTGGTCCGGTCCTTGGAGTACTTCATCACCGTCTTGACGAAGCCATTCGTGGAATCGGCGATCCAGACCGCAAGCACGTGCTTTGGATCGTAGGTCTGCCCCGAGGCGACGGTCGTGACCTTGCAGGTCATGATGCCGTCCGTCTGCGCCGGGGCGGGAACGGGCCGCAGGGCGAGGATGCCGGCGGCCGCGAGTCCGATCCACAGTCTGCCGTTGTGCATGGTCGTCTCCCAGGTTCCCGGGCTCACGTCGCCCCGGGGGGTGCATCGCGGCCGGGCTGCGCGGTCCACGCGGCCACCGTCCGCCGGATCTCACGAGTCAACACGGGAAGCGCGTCCCGAACCTCGCGCGAAAGGCCGGTCCCGTAGCCGACCTGCGCGGGCTCCACGCCCAGCACGCGGATCTCGGACGGGCCGGGGCCCCGTCCGAAGCAGGCCAGGGCGGTGGGCAGATCCAAGGAATGCAGCGACGCGGGGCGCGGCTCGATCCGGGCTTCGCGGCCGTCGAACGCGTAGACGGTGCCCGGATCCCCGCCCGCCGCCACGGCGTCGATCGCGAGGACCCTGTCCGCCGATTCGACCAGGGGCAGCACATCGAGGACCGCCGTGCCGGCCTCGACCACCTTCACGTCCGGCGGCGGGTCGGCGGAGAGCGCGCGCACCGCGTGGATCCCGACACCGTCGTCGCCCATGAGCCAGTTGCCCAGGCCGACGACGAGGACCTTGGCGCTGGATCCGTCCCCCATGGCTAGGCTCCCCGCGACCGCGGAACGGGCGGGCGCCACAGCGGGAACACGCGGGCCTTCTCCCCCGGCCGCATGACGTGCGTCGCACAGTCGAGGCATGGATCGAAGGAGTGCACGACCCGCAGGACCTCGACCGGATGGTCGGCGCGCTCCACGGGAGTGCCGATCAGCGCCGCCTCCATCGCGCCCGGCTGCCCGGCGGTGTCGCGCGGCGAGCAGTTCCAGCACGTCGGCGTGATCACCTGGTAGCGGCCGATCGCCGTCCCGTCCACGTGGATCCAGTGTCCGAGGGCCCCTCGCGGGGCTTCCGTCAGGCCGTAGGTGTCCACGTTCGCGATCGTCCCGGGGTCGAACGGATCGAAGGCGCCCGAGCCCGTCGGCAATGCCGTGAGCCAGCCCTGCATGGCCTGGGCGATCCGCTGGGACTCGTACGCCCGGGCAAGGTGGCGGTCCATGACCGAGATCCCCCGGCGGTAGTGCCCCGCCACCGCCATGCGCGAGAGGGGTCCGCACTCGTACACCCCGCCGCCGTAGCGCGGGGCCTTGAGCCAGGAGTAGGCGTCGGGTTTCGGACTCAGGGGCACGGTCGACCCGGCCGCGGGCGTCAGTCCGTTGGTCGTCTCGGCGTACCAAGAGTGCGTCACCTGCTCCGTGATCTGGGCGACGTCCACCGCCAGCGGGGAGGCGGTGCCGTTGACCGTCCGCCCGCGGGCGAGGAGCTGGCCACCCGCCCCGTCCTCGAAGACGCCGAACGAAAGCAGGTTCCCCGGTCCCCGGCCGATATGGAAGTACTCCCCGTACATCGCCGCGAGAAGCTCGACGTCCGGGATATAGGTCCCCTGGATGAACCCGAGGATCTCCGTCAGCAGGTTTCCGAACGCCGTCTTGTTCGCCGCGGACGAAACCGCCGTGAAGCCGCCCGCGATGAACCCGGGCGTGTGCGGCAGCTTGCCGCCGTAGATCGCACCCATCTCATGGCACTTGCGGCGCAGATCGACCGCCTTCAGATAGCCGGCGACCAGCCGCGATTCGACCGCCGGATCCAGCCGCCGGCCAAGCTCGAGGCCCGGCAGCCACGGCGCCATCGCCGGACCGCGGATGAAGTCGGGCAGGCTGAGCAGGTAGAAGTGAAGGATGTCGGACTCGAGAAAGCACGCGCCATGGACCAGGTTCCGCAGCAGCCGCGACGCCTCCGGGGGATTCGCGCCGTAGACGCTGTCCAGCAGCAGCGAGGCGGCCATTGAGTGCGCCGTCGGACAGACCCCGCAGATCCGCGACGTGATGATCGGCGCGTCCCTCGGGTCCCGTCCCTGCAGCACGATCTCGAACCCGCGGAACAGCGTGCCGACGGAACGGGCGTCGACGACCTGCTGGATGCCGTTGACGGTGTCGATGTCGACCTCGACCTTGAGGTGCCCCTCGATACGGGTGATCGGGTCGATCGCGGCGGTGATGACGGGCATGGGGATTCCTCCGCTTCGGTTCAGCCGCTGAAGGGCTCGTAGAAGGGTTGCGGGCCGGGGAAGCCGGGCTCGGTGCACCCGTGGCACGGGGCGTTGACCCCGATGCACCAGGTGCCCTGCCCCGGCACGCCGTTCCAGCACGCCTCGCAGCGCGCTTTCGTGTGCGGTCCGCGACACCCGAGCATCTCGAGACAGTGCCCGTCCTCGCCGAAACCGGCGGCCAGGGGCGTCCCGGTCAGCGCGGGGTTCCGGGGACACTTGTCATGGATCAGGGCCGGCGAGGCCGCGCCCGCGAGATCCTTCGCGTAGAGGTCGACCGGCCGCCCGTTCTCGTCCAGCGTCACCGGCGTGCCGGTCAGCAGCTGCACGATCGCCCAGACCATCCAGTCGGGGTTCGCCGGGCAGCCGGAGATGTTGATCGTCGGCCGGCCCGTCAGCTCCCGGACGCTGACGACGCCCGTCGGGTTCGAGCCGGACCGGGGAATGCCGCCGAAGCTGGCGCAGGTCCCCGCGCAGACGATCGCCGCCGCCTTCGCGGCCAGCTCCTGCACGGCCTGCATGTAGGTGATCTCCCCCCCCCCGAAGCCGTACGTGATGCAGCAGCGCCCCCCGAACGCCGTCGGCACCCCGCCCTCGCAGACCAGCACGAAGTTCCCCGACTTCCGCACCCGCAGCAGCTCGGCCACCGCCGGATCGCCCGCCGATGCCATCAGCGTCGCGTGGAACACCAGGTTGATGTCGTTGACGAGAACGGACGCGATGGTGTCGCCCGTCGCGGTGATGCGGTTGAGAAGCGACACCGAACAGCCGGTGCACGAACTGCCGTGCAGCCAGATGACGGAGGGCGCCGCCGGATTGGCCATCGCACGGCCGAGCAGCCCGAGCCGAAGCGGATCCAGGCCCAGCACGGCGGCGGACGCGGTGCAGTACCTCAGGAACGACCGGCGTGAGATCGTCATCATCGCGCTTCGACCTTTCGTTCGTCGACCATCGCCCGTGGCCCATCCGGCCACCCGACCTCCGCGGCACCTCCAATCTCCACCCGTGCAGAAGGAATTGCGATGGTACATTTCTACGATCGATGGTATATTGTACGGAAATGGCAGCGGAAAGCTGGTGATCCGACGATGCCACGATTGGATGAAACAACGGGACTGGTCCAGGCGATCCGGGACGACCCCGTCCTCCGGCGACTGGACGCGATGGCGCGCCAGATGGCGCATACCAAGCTGATCGTGCTGCTGCCCGCCGCCGACGACCTGCTGTCCGTGCATTCCATCGGCGGCGACGACGACATGCCGGATTTCTGCCGGCTCGTCCAGACGACCGCCGAGGGGCGTCGCCGCTGCCTGGCCTGCCGGACGCTCATCACGCTGCGCACCGCGGCCCGCGGGGCCTGCACCCACGCCTGCCACAGCACGATCCAGGCATGGGCATCCCCTGCCGGCTCCGTCGGCGATGCCGGGACCCGGTTCGCCGTCGTGACGACCTGCGCCTTCCGGCCCGCGGGCCGGGCCACATGGGCGGCGGCGAGGGATTCGCTGGGCGACCTGCGCCTTCCGCCTGCAAAGCTGCGGGAAGCCTACCGGAGGCTGCCTCTCCTGACGGCCCTGCGGCGCGACCTGGTCCGTCATATCGTCAACACCGCCGCCGAGGCCGTCGCCCATATCGTCCGGGAGAACGCTCCGCGTCGCCCGAGCGCCCAGCGGCCGGATGTTGCGCAGATGCTGGAGTCAATCGGGCTCTCCATGGCAGGGGAAACGGCCTCGACCCGGTCCGCGCTGGTGGTCGACACGGTCCGGGCCATCATCCTGCGAAATCCCGGCGCCCGGGTGTCCATCAAGGCGGTCGCCGACGCCGCGGGGCTGACGCCCAACCATCTGTCCGCCGCGTTCCGGCGCCACACGGGACAGACCTTCGTCGATTTCCTCACGACGCGCCGCCTTGAGCAAGCCGAGGTTCTGCTTCGCGACCCGCGGATCTCCGTGGCGGACGTGGCGGCCCGGGCGGGGTTCGAGGATGCCGGCTACTTCTCCCGCCGCTTCCGCCAGCGGCACGGCATGACACCCCACGCCTGGCGCATCGCCCAGCCCCGCATCCCGATCGGGAACCCTTCCGAATGCGCCGGACATGAAACCGGTCCTCGCCAGCGCAAGAGAGAAACGCCGGTGCGGGAGCGGGGGCGCAGCGCACCGGCGCGCGGGTAGGTCATTCGAAACGACTACCGGCAGGATCCGTCACGCAGGCGGGCGCGGTCCTGAGACTTCGACTGCGTCGCCGTTCCGGAGCTCGACTGGTTCCGCTGCTGCTGCCTCTGCTGCTGCCGTTCGCGAACCTGGTCGCCGCCACCGCCACCGTTTCCTCCATTGCCCCCGCCGTTCCCACCGCCGCCACCCCCGCCGCCGTTGCCGCCCCGAGCCAAGGCACCCGTCACGCCGAACACCATGGACGCCGCCAGCGCCAGAATCATCGCCTTCATCTGCATCTCCTTCCGCGACCGCGTCCGCAGCGGGCCCCGTGCCCTGCCTGCCTCCCGGTCTTCATTCTTTCTACACCGCACGCATCGCCAAGGTCACATCGATATCGGATGTGACTTCCGACGGCCCGGAGGTGTACATAGGGATGAGAAGGGCCCGCATGGACCAACGGACGGATGCAGAACTGGCCGCCGCATGCCAGGCGGGCGAACGCGAGGCGTTCGCGGCGCTGGTGGAGCGGCACCAGCATGCGGTGTTCAACCTGGCGTACCGAATGACGGGTAACGCGGCAGAGGCCGAGGACGTGGCTCAGGAGTCCTTCATCCGGGCCTACCAGAAGCTCGCGCAGTTCCGGATCGACGGATCGTTTCGGAACTGGACCTTGGGCATCTGCGCG
Source organism: uncultured Verrucomicrobiota bacterium (assembly GCA_964402695.1). Classification (GTDB taxonomy): domain Bacteria; phylum Verrucomicrobiota; class Kiritimatiellia; order PWTM01; family PWTM01; genus VGWF01. The sequence continues at coordinate 18,145 of CAYODK010000068.1, read as the reverse complement.
AACCTGACGCGGAACCGCTTCCGGCAGCGCACCCGTCGCGAGGCCGCAGAACAGCGCCACGCCGAGTTCGTCGAATTCGATGGACCGGCCCTCCCGGGTCCGGACCGGCACGAGGTCCTCGATCACGCCCTGATGTCGCTGCCGGAGACAACCCGGATCCCGGTCGTCCTGAAGTACATCGAAGGATTGTCGATCGAGGACATCGCCCGAACGCTGAGGATCGGAACGAGCGCCGCGAAGATGCGCCTTCTGCGCGGCCGGGAGGATCTGCTTGCCCGGCTGAAGGACGGCGCGGAAGTGCAGGTGTCATTGTGAAGACGCCGACAACACAGGACGATCCGAGGATCCCGCCGGACAACGACCCGCTCGTTGCCCTGGCCGGCGTGCGGCGCCGCGCGCCTCCGGGATTCGTGGCCGGGGTCATGGCCCGCCTGCCCGCGTCGGCGACGGACCGGGTCGGGTGGACGGTGTGGCGACGCCTGTGGCCCGAAGACGGCCGCTGGCTGGCCCCGGCATTGACCGGCGCCTGCGCCGCGATGGTCCTTGCCGTATCGATGCCCCTCCTGTCCCCACCCGCGCCCCCGGACAGCATCACGGTTCACTTCGCATTGCATGCCCCCGGCGCGCAAACCGTCGAGTTGCTCGGCGATTTCACCGGCTGGGACACCGGCCGCATCCGATTGCGCGGGCCGGACGGCTCGGGACACTGGACGGCCGAGGTCGAACTCCCGGCGGGGCGGCACGAGTACATCTTCCTCGTCGACGGTCGCCACTGGGTCACTGACCCGCAGGCAGACGTGCGACGCCCGGACGGATTCGGCCGGGAGAACGCGGTCATGGATCTCTAGGGGAGCCATCAATGAAACGCCTGACAGGAATCACGATCGCCTTGCTGGCCGTCGTATCGGCCGGCCCCCCGCCCTGCCGGGCCGGGGACTCCACGGAGACAGCAGAGGCCGCCGCCGCCCTGAAGGCCCACGGCGTGACGGGCGCACCGGCCGAGAAGATCCGGGCGGCCTTTGAACGCTGTGAATCCGAGGGGTTGCCCGTGGACTGCCTGCGGACGCGCCTGCTCGAGGGATTGGCCAAGCGGGCGGAGCCCGACGTGCTCGCCGAGGCCGTCGGCTCAAGGCTGGGCGCCCTGCGCGCCGCCCGGGACATGATCCGGACCGCCGGTTACGCGGATCCCTCCGAACCCGCCCATGGCGAACTTCTGACCAGCACAGCCCGCGCCATCGAGAGCGGGATGCCCCCCGACGACCTCGGCGCCGTCCTCGCCCGCGGCCGCGGCCAATCCGGCGGCCGCATGCAGACCATCGTCGAATCGGGCGAGTCGCTCGCGCTGGCCGGTGTCGACGCTCCGACGGTCCGCGCCTTCATGATCGACTGCCTCGACCGCAACCTCCGCCGCATGGAGATGCTCCGCGCCGCGCGGTTCAGCATTCAGCAACACCGCGGCGGGATGAACGGCGCCGAAATCCGGAGGGCGCTGTGGGGCGACGATGCGTCGCAGGCGCTTCCCCTTCGCGGACCGGGCGCCGGACGCGGCGGCCCCGGCGGCGGGCCGATGGGACCGCCCTCCGGCACGGGCGTCCCGCCCGCCGGATCCCCGGGTCCGTCGAGCAGCGCAGGGACAGTGGGAAGCGGGGCCGGAACCGGCTCCGCGACGGCCCCCGGAGGCGGACCGGCCGGCGCGTCCCCTCCCGGACCCGGATCCGCTGGAACGGGGTCCGCCCCCGGGGGGGCGGGACCTGGAGGCGCAGGCGGAAGCAAACAATGACCGTTCATCGGATGCGGGGGGTGGCAGTCGTTCTTGCCGGGCTCGGGGTCGTTCTGGCGTCCCGGGCGCGGTCATCGGACGTCTTCTGGATCCCCGCCCTGTCCATGGACGCGGGCTACGAGGACAACCGGTTCCTCACGTCAACCTCGGTCACGAATACGGAAGGGGCCGTCTTCCTCAGGCTTGCCCCGTCGATCGGAATTCGGGGCCTGACCTCCGACGGGTGGGATCTCGGACTGACGGTCCGATGGGGCCGCACGGCGTATGTGGATGGGGACCTTGGCGCGCGAGAAGAGACAGGACTGCGTGCCGACGCCTGGCGGACGGGCCCCGGCTACGAAGCCGGCGCATCCATTGAGGCCGGCTGGTTCACCGATGACACGCTTCCGGCCGACGATCAGGCATGGATCGGACTCGCCCCGTCCGCACAATGGTATCTCGGCAACCCCGCGTGGGCGTTGACGGCCGGAGGCCGCGTCGCCCTGACCCGGTATGACAACCTGGCCACCGCCGACGGTGACGACCTCTCCGACACGTTCGCCGAGGTGCGCGCAGGGCTGAAGTGGATTCCTTCCCCGACCGCCACCCTGTGGGTCGAGGCCTACGGCGAGGTCGATGCCTCGAACCAGTCGGACCTGGACTACCAGGGCGTCGGCGCCACCGCCGGCGCCGACCGGTGGATCACCCCCCGCACACGCCTGTCCGCCTGGCTGCGGGCGGGCTCGCGGGAGTTCCCCGACTCGGACGACCCCGACCTCGGCATCGACACACGCAGCGACACCCCTCTCTCGGCCGGTCTCTCCGTCAACCACCGCTTCCGCCCGTGGCTCGAACTGTCCTGCGGCGCCACGTGGCGCGACACCGGCAGCAGCCGCGACGAGAGCGACCTGTCCGCGTGGTCCGTCTCCGCCGGGATCACGGTCACCGACGAGATCCCCATCCGTTGAGCGAGCCGGGAGGCATTTCCCGGTCGCTTGCCGCCTTCTCCTCGTGTCCGCTACAGTCCCATCGATGAATACGCTCTCTCATGCCGCCCCGCGCGCGACTCCTCTCCCGTCCCCGTCCTCGTTTCCAGTCCCGTTTCTCATCGGCACCGGCCGGGGCCGACGTCGGCCGATGGACCGTGTGTCTGCGCGGATCGCCCGCCTGGCCAGCCGGGGTGTCTTCCGGGTTATCGGGATGGGTTTGCTCTGCTGGGGCTGCACCGTCTCCGGACAGGAGGTTCCGGCGCCGACAGATCCTCTCGACGCTGCGCGGCACTGGTTGCGCCAGAATCCACCGGACGGCACGAATCGCACAGCCAGGCGGGAGCGCATGGCGCTGATCCAGCGCGCCTGCGACCAGCTTGCCGTTGAGGATTACCGTACCTATGCGCGGTCGTGGGCCACGAACAGTGTCCAAGCCGATCTGTGCGAGGAGAAGCACCCGGCGCTCGCGTACCTGCGGAACGCCACGGTGGAGATGATCGAGGACATCCGCCGCACCCATGTTGAGCGGGGGATGGCCGTGTGGCTGGTCTACAACATGGGGCATGTCTTCAAGACGCCGACCGCATGCTTCGGGATCGACCTCAGCGGGCGGCGCGTCGAGGAACTGGCGTCGGACCTGGACTTCCTGCTGACCACCCACGAGCACAAGGACCACTACTCCGAAGCCCTCATCTCCAGGATGCTGCACCAGAACAAGCCGGTGGTGACGCGCTGGTTCCCAGGCACGACGATCGTGAATCAGGGCACCAACATGGCTCTGCATGGCCTCCGGATCAAGGTCGAGATCGGCGACCATCACTACCGCGACCCCGGCCAGCGGAACAACATGCTGATGTATGAAGTCTCCTGCGGGCATGAGGCGTTGAATGCGACGGTCTACCACAGCGGAGACAACAGCAACTACCTCAGGATCCATCCATCGCAGCCGTTGGACCTCCTGATCGTGCATGTTTCGGTTGGCATGCCGATCGCCGAGGCCATCAGGCATCTCAAGCCCAGGATGACCTTCGTGGCGCATGTGCTGGAACTGGGGCATTCACCGCTGCCCCCTCACGCATGGCGCTGGCCCTACGACTACGCCTTCGACACGATCCGGGATCTCCCGGGCCGGGACGCCGCGGTTCTGACCTGGGGCGAACGCTGGCTGCTCCCCGGGACGCGGCTCGCCCACGGCGAACGGAAGACACGGCAGCCGACGTCGCCCGATGCCCGTTAGCCAGAGCGC
>CAYODK010000068.1:0-14141 GCA_964402695.1 uncultured Verrucomicrobiota bacterium | reverse complement strand
ACAGGGAAGCGCGGAGATACGGGATGGGTAGCATCTTCGAGGGCGGTCGCACAATCGGGCGCGCAATCATGCTGAAGCCCAGACTGGGGTCAACGCCGGAGGTACTGCGTCATGAGTTCGCGTACGTGGCGCAGAGGGAGACGATGGGGCGGGCGGAATTCCGGTGCGGTCCGCCGCCGGAACCACAGGATGACGTCGGAGACGAGGATCCAGACGGCCGCCGAGCCGAGGACCGGGACGATCAGGATGCAGGCGGGGCCGATGACGCCCTGCAGGATCCGCCCGGTATGGACCTCGAGCTCGACGTTCCACAGCGGCATCGGCAGGTCGCGATGGGATCATGCTCTCCTGCCTCTCCGGTGCTCGCCGGGTCGGTTGAATGGGCCGGGCGGCCGGATCAGTCCCAGTCGAGGATCCGCCTCTCGCCGGTCAGCGACCGCACGTCGGTCACATCCTGCGAAACCTCGATCGTGCCCAGGTAGCGGCCGTCCGCGGCCCGGACCGGATAGTACCGGATCAGGATGAACCGGCCCTGGTACGTCATCCAGAACGACGCCTCGTTCCGCGTGCCCTCACGGAAGGCCTTCAGGATCGCCTCGACCATGTGGACGCTCTTCGGAGGATGGCAGTTGCGGACCTCGCGTCCGATCACGCCCGGGCTGCGGGGAAAGATGCGGTGTTCGTGGCCGGAGTAATAGCGGACCTGGTCGTTCTCGTCGACGAACGAGATCTCGATCGGGAGCGCCGTGAGCATGCGGTCGATCTGTTCCGGCGTCAGCGCCCCCACGGTGAGCGGGATCGCTCCGGCGGCGGACGGCAGCGGGGCCGCGACCGCGGTCTCCGCAACGGGCGCAGGCGTCCCGGCCGGCCAGGGAGGCGGCGGGGCGATGAAGACGTAGCCGACGTGGTCATCGCCGGCCCGGATGGCCCGCCAGTCCTCCTCCGTCAGCAGCCGAAGGGCGGTCGGATAAAGGATCTTCTCCTCCTTCGCGATCATCTCCGTGACCATGCGGACAAGATGCAGCCCCTGGTCTGCGAGCTGGGCGGCATCCGACTGCCCGATCGCGAAGCGGCACACGCGGATCCAGTCGCGGATCTCATTGTGGACACTCCACATCACCTTCGAAGGACCGCTGAATGCATTGCGCTCCAGGGCCGGGAAGAGCTGGTTCTCCTTCCGGACGTAGTGCGTCTCGATCCTCGCAAGGTCGTCCAGCGCCGCCCCCGCCGTGGCGGCGTCCATCGTCCCGTTCCCGGCCTCGCGGCAGACCGCCGCGAAGCGCTCGGCCGCCGCGGCGATCGCCCGGTTCTCCGCACGGTAGGCCGCCACCGGGTGGTATGGCGGCAGCCCGGGATCCGGCGGGGCCACGGTATCGCCCAGGATCCGGGCGTGGACATCGCACATGCGGTGCAGGTCGGCTACCGGCATCCCGCCGGCCAGCAACTCCTGCTCGATCGCGGCGATCTCCTCCGCGGGGACGCTTCCGAGGAGGTCCGCCAGCTCGAGGCGCGCCGGCTCGACATCGGCCTCGGTTTTGACGCGGCACAGGAGCGCCTCGATCCGTTCGCGCCGGGCGGCCCGCAGACCGGCCTCGGGGCTGCCGTCCTTCGCATGTTCGTTCATGGTCATGTCCTCCGGCCGTGCGCCATCGTTTCCGGCGTTCGCAATGCTACGGGGCAACCTAGTCCAACCCCGCCGCCACTTCCAGCACGCGGGGCAGGGAGGATGGAGACGCTGACGGGCGGGTGCCGGGAGGCCGGATCCGGGGTCGGGGCGGATCCCTCACCGCGGGCGCGGAACGGCCAGGGTCACGGGCTTCGTGTTGTGAATCAGGCCGGAGACGAGTTCAAAGCCGTTGCTCGTCGCCCGGTACTGGAAGGCGCCGTCTCCCCACGGATCGCGGGCGCGCGCGGCGGCCTCGGGCCCCTTCTGCATCACGTCGAGGGCGGTCCGCAGCATCCGCTCCCGCGCGCCGGCGGAATCGATCATGGCCCGCGCGTGACCGGCGAACGGGAAGTACATCGCGGCGATCACGTTGCGGTTCGTCACCTCGCCCGCGATGGCGTTGCCCCATGCGGCGGGATCGGTGACCCTCGGACCGGCGCGCGCCGCGGTGGCGGCGAGGATGTCGGAGGCCTCCATCAACTGCTCGACCAGCCGGGTCGAGTTTGTGCCGACGCCCTCCATGACGGTCTTCGCGTCCTTCTCGCCGAGGACGCGGACGAGTTCGTTCGTCATCAGGCTCAGGCGGATCGGCTCGACCCGCTTCTCCTGCAGGAACACCAGCGCGGCCTGGCCGTCCTTAAGCAGGATCGCGCGCCCGCGCTGCATGTCGGCCGAGACCAGCTCGATGCCGCGCCGCCGCTGGCCGAGGGCGATCCAGAAGCTCTCGCCGCCGGCCTCCTCCAGCCCGATGGAGAAGCCCGACGGACCCCCCTCGACCATCGCGCTCATGCGGAGGTTCGCGGCGAAGTTCGCGGCGGCATCGGCCGTCTTCTGCCCGCGCTCGACGTCGACCAGCCGGCGGATGAACCAGTCGATCCCGAACGCCTTCTCGGCCTCCATCGCGCGGTGGAAGTCCACACAGGGCGGGATCGCGTCGAGGCGCGCCCGCAGACCGGCCACGAGGTCCGGCGGCATCGCGGCGAGGTTCGTGCTGAGCGCGTCCAGCGAGCGGTGACGCATGGCGGCTTCGATGAGGCCGGAGACGAGCGGCCAGCCGTCGCCGGCGTGCGCGGCGGAGCGCAGCGCATCCTCGTGCCACGCGACGAACGCGGCGGGATCGTCTTTCCGCACCCGTTCCCCCTCCCACGCGGCGGCGGACGCCAGCGTGTTGAGCGGCTGCAGGTGGGGCAGCATCGCCTGGAAGGTCATCGTCGTCTTTTCCATGCTGACGCCCCAGGAACACTGCGGAATGCGCGCGGCCTCGCGATAGAGCGCCAGCGCGGGCGCCAGTTTCTCGCTCAGCACGGCGGGATCGGCGGGCGAGGACTGCCCCTGGAGCAGACGCTCCTCATCCTTGGTCAGTTCGGGCATCGCGGCAAAGGCGCGGCGGTAGGTGTCGGCCGCGTTCGGCGGGGACGGAGCCGCCGACGGACCGTCCGGCGCTCCCCACGCCGCCCCCGCCACAGCCATCGCCAGACCCACCACGCCCCACGCCGCACGTGCCTTCATGCCGTCAGCCTGCAAGATCGGGACCCCGCGCGCAAGCCGGAAGGTCCATCCCGGCCGGCCGTTCGCGCAACATCCGCCAGGTCTCCGGGGCCGACGCAACGCGCGGAAAGGATTGATCCAACGGCGCGAAACCGCTATGAAGTCGCGGATTCGCGCGCGGGCGCGGGGAAAGGCGTGGATGCAGTGAGCGTGATCGAACGGACGACGTGCCGGGTGTGCGGAAAGGGCGGGATGGCCCCGATCCTGTCCCTGGGCGACCAGTATGCCGTCGGGTTTCTCGACACCCCGGACGAGACGACCGTCAAGGCGCCGCTGGACCTCGTCCTCTGCGAGCCGGACCGGGGCGGCTGCGGGCTTCTGCAACTCCGCCACACGCTCGACCACGAGCTGCTCTACCGCCGCTACTGGTACCAGTCTGGCATCAGCACCACGATGGTCGCCGCCCTCGCCGACCTCGCCTCCGCCGCGACGCGGGTCGCGGGGCTCAAGGCCGGCGACCTGGTCATCGACATCGGCTGCAACGACGGCACCCTTCTCAAGCAGTACGCCGTCCAAGGGTTGGACAGGGTCGGCTTCGAACCTTCCAACCTCTGGAAGCTGGCCGAATCCAGCGGCGCCCGCATCCTGAACGACTACTTCAACGCCGCCACGTTCCGACGGGCGATGGATGCCCGGCGCGCCCGCGCGATCACGAGCATCGCGATGTTCTACGACCTCGAGGATCCGAACACCTTCGTGCAGGACATCACGGAGTGCCTCGAACCCGACGGCCTGTGGATCGTCCAGATGAACTACCTCGGCCTCATGCTGACCGAGAACACGTTCGACAACATCAGCCACGAGCACCTCGAGTACTACTCCCTGCTCTCCGTCGAAGCCCTGCTGAAGCGCCACGGGCTCGAGGTGATGGACGTCGAGCTCAACGACGTCAACGGCGGCAGCTACCGGCTCTACATCCGGCGCGCGGGCGCCCGCATCGCCCCGGCGCCGGGCGCGGCGCAGCGGCTGGCCGCGGTGCGGGACGACGAGGCGCAGCGCGGCTTCGACCGGCGCGAGGTCTACGACGCCTTCTCGCGGCGCATCGCCGGCATCCGCGATCGCGTCCGGGGCATCCTGGAGGCGGAGAAGGCCGCGGGGCGTCGCACCTACATCTACGGCGCGTCGACGCGCGGCCTCGTCGTGCTTCAGTACGCCGGCATCACGGCGGACCTGATCCCCGCCGCGGTGGACAAGAACCGCGACAAGTGGGGCCGCTACATCGCCGGCACCGGCATCCCGGTGATCCCGTTCGACGACTACCGCGCGAACCCGCCGGACGTGCTGCTCGTCCTGCCCTACCAGTTCAAGCGCGAGATCATGCTGCAGGAGGCGGAGTTCCTGCGACGCGGCGGCCGCATGATCTTCGCGATGCCCGAGGTGAGCGTTGTGGGCGCGGCCGACCTGGCCGCCCTGGAGGCCCAGTCATGAGCCGCATCCTGATCACCGGCGTCACGGGCTTCATCGGCAGCCATCTCGCACAGGCCCTGCGCCGCGAGCACGAGGTCTTCGGCCTCGTCCGCCATGCGACCAGCCGCGACATGGCGCGTCTCGCCCCGTTCCTCGACGGCGTGAAGCTCGTCACGAGCGACCTGTGCGATCTCTACGGCATCCAGGGTGTTCTGCGGAAGACCAACCCGGACGTCGTGGTCCACCTCGCCGCGATGAGCCCGGTCCGCAACTCGTTCGAGATGCCTTTCGCCTACGTGCAGGCGAACGTCACCGGCACGCTCAACCTCGCCCACGGCATGCTCGACCTTCCGCGCTTCCGGAAGCGCAAGCTGATCTATGCCGCCACGGCGGAGGTCTACGGGATCCAGTCGAAGCCGCCGATCCCCGAGGACGCCGTCCTCCAGCCGTCCAGCCCCTACGCGAACACGAAGTCGATGACCGACACCTACCTCCGGATGATGACGCCGGTCTACGGCCTCAACACGACCGTGATGCGGTGCGTCAACACCTACGGCCGGAAGATCGAGACGAACTTCATGGTCGAGTACCTCGTCACCGCCATGCTCAGAGGCGAACGCGTCTACATCGGCGCGCCGGACTCGCTGCGCGACTACATGTACGTGTCCGATCACGTCGACGCCTACCGCGCGGCGATCCGCCATGCGGACGTTGCCGGCGAGGCGTTCAATGCGGCGGCGGGGTTCGTCGTCTCGAACCGCGACCTCGCGCTCACGATCGCGAAGATGACCGGGTTCCCGCGGCGCAAGCTGGTGATGGGCGAGTACCCGCCGGGCTACCCGAGCCGCCCTCTCGCGTCGGACCAGCCCTTCATCGAGCTCGACGCGACCAAGATCCGGACCATGCTCGGGTGGAAGGCGAAGGTCGGACTCGACGAGGGGCTGAAGCGCACCGTCGACTACTGGCGCAAGGCCCTGTAGAGCCCGCATGGCCGCGACCCGTGGTCGCGGTTTCAGCGTGGCTGCCTTCCGCCGTCTTCTGTAGCCGGGACCGGCGGTCCCGGCGGAGTGGATACCGCTATTCGCCCGTAGGCAGCGCCCCGAACCGCCGCAGGGCCTCCTCGGCCTCGCGGATGTTCTTCATGTCGTTGACCGACACCCATTCCTCGCCGCCGGAGAGCATGTAGCCGGCGAGCGTCCCCTCCGCGGCGAGGCGAGTGAAGACGGCATCCTCGATCGAGCCCGTCTGCGGCAACAGCGGCCGGATCGCGCGGTTGAAGAGGTAGACGCCGATGCTGACCGGGACCTGCGGAAGCTGGCGGCCGTACTTGAAGCCGGAGATTCGGCCATCCGGCTCGTGGTCCACCACGCTGAACCGGCAGAAGAACGGCGCGAGGGCCATCGTGACGACCGAGCCGCACCGGCGGTGGACCGCCTCGAGATGGGCGAGCGAGAGATTGGTGATCTCGTCGCAGTTCATCGCGAGGAAATCCTCTTCGTCCGCCGGGACGTGCCGTTCGATGGCCAGCCGGAAGCCCTGCGCGGTACCGCCGTCGAGCGTGTGCTCGCTGATGCGGACGTCCATTCCCAGCCCGCCGCCGGCGGCGATGTGGTTCACGATCACGTCGCCGCGGTAGGCCACGCCGATCACCACGCGCTGGATACCCTGCGACTTGAGCCAGCGCAACACCCAGTGAAGGAGCGGCTGCCCGCCCGCCGGGACCATGCCCTTGGGCCGGTCGTCCGTCAGCGGCTTCAGCCGCTCGCCCCGTCCGCCCGCGATCACGACCGCCGTGCGAATCATGCCCCCACCCCCTGCCCCGCCGCGGGCGCGAGGACGCGGCCAACGACGAGCGCGTTGGCGCAGCCGAACGGCGTCCCGAACTTCGAGCCCCGGACCTCGGACCACGCCGCCTCGACCCACCGGTTGTCGGCCGAGATCCGCTTGAGGAACCGCCGATCCGAGAATGGAAGCGCGTCCGCCTCCAGCAGCCGGTCGAGGTTCGTATTGTACCCCAGCGGCATGGTGACCAGCAGTTCCCCGCCCGGCGCGAGCATCGCCGACATCGCCGCGAGCGCGAGCCCGATCTTGGCGTCGTCGCGCGGCGTCTCGTCCCAACCCACGTGCTCCAGCGTCGAGAGGCACAGGATCAGGTCAAAGGGCTGCTCCGGCCGGTACTCGACGATGTCCGCGTTGATCACGCCCGTCGCCTTCTCGTACTTGTCGACGACGGTGTGCTCGAAGCGCCGGTAGGCCGCCAGCACGTTGCCGACCTCCAGGATCCGTGCGCCGGGCCGCCGTTCGACGAGCCGCAGCGCCAGCGGGATCTCCACCGTGCGCTCGTTGTCGAGGATGAACGGATGGACGAGGTGGGTGAACCGCTCGCCCCCGAGATCGAACGGCCGCGCGCCGCCGAGTTTCCGGACGAGGTACTTCAAGCCGCGGTCGATCACGACCCCCGCGGCCCGGAACGGGTTGTTGCCGGGGCCCGCGAGCCAACGCCGCATCTGCTCGATCGAACCGGAAAGGCTGGACTGGCTCATGCGCGCGGCTCCGTCGGGACGATGATGGACAAGGCTTCGGCGAGGTTCCGGGCGACGTGGTCGGGGGCGCCGTGCTCCCAGGACAGGAATCGCTCGATCTGCTCGATCTTCAGGTTCGCCACGAGGATCGTCCCGCACCCGGCGGCGTGGCCGGCGCCGATGTCGACCAGTCCGTCGCCGACCATCCAGCTGCGGGCGAGATCGAGGCCGTGCTCCCCCGCGGCCCGCAGCAGCATGCCGGGCTTCGGCTTGCGGCAGTCGCAGAGGGAGACGCCGGGATGGTGCGGGCAGACGTAGAGCGCGTCCCACGCCGCCCCGCCGGCCGCGAGCAACTCCGCGAGGCGCCCGTGGACGGCGTCGAGGTCCGCCTCCGTCAGCGTCCCTTTCGCGAACCCGGGCTGGTTGGTGACGACGACGGCGCGGTACCCGGCGGCCCGCACGCCGCGGACGAACTCCGCCGCGCCGGGCCGCAGGCGGACCTGCTCCGCACGCCGCGGCGAATCGAACGTGCCATGGGTCTCGTCATAGACCATGTCGTTCAACGTCCCGTCGCGATCGATGAAAACAGCCGGGACCAGCCCTGTCTCTCGCACCATCGGCGGGCCGGAGTCATCCGTTTCACGGCGCAGACGCAGGATCTCGCGATGGAAGCCGGGAAGCACACGGGCAACAACGTCCCAGACAAGATCGAGGTCCACGCCGAAATACCCGTGGATCACCCGGTTCCTCAGTCCCACGATGCGATGCCATTCGATCGCGGCATGGAGTGCACGAAAGGACGGCGGAAGACGCGAAACGGCCTCGCCGATGATTTCCAGGTTTCGCAGGGTCGCGTCGGCGGCCATCGATGCCCGCGGGAATGACGCCGCGGTCAACCCGAGCGTGTACTCCTCGATCCGCGCGAGTGCGTCGTGGATGTCGTCCAGAAGAAGCACTGTAGGCCGGCTAGACATAGACCAGATCCGCCTCAATCGCCTTGCGATGCCGCGGGGCCAGCGCGCGAGTCGATATGAGATCGACATGCAGCCCCAGTCGCTGCTCCATGACCTCTGCCAGATCGACAAACTCAAGCCCCACCCGGGGATCGATGTCGATCAGTACATCCACGTCGCTTGTCTCGCGGGCATCGCCCCGGGCACGAGAGCCGAACAGCGCCAGACTCCGGATGCCGTATCGCGCCGGCACCTCCGCCTTGATGGCGGCCAGTGCGGCCAGAATCTGTTCCCGTGAAATCACGGCGTCAACCTATCAGGTCCCCTCCGGGAGGTCGAGAGGAGGCGCCTGCGCGCTGCCATCCGGCTAGGATCCGGCAGGCGGCCGAAGCAGGGCATCCAACTCCACCAGCCCCTCGGGCTTCCCGATCTCGTAGAAGCGGTCGGGGGTTTCGAACGCGGCGACGCGGCCGGCGGCGACGAGGTCGCCAAGGATCGTGGCCATGTCGAGAGGCATCGGCGCGGCGCGGCGATCCTCGATGACGCTCCGGCGGAAGGCGGTCAGACCGTAGTCGATCCACGCGGCCTCGCCGGGGCGCGCCTTCTTGGAGTAGAAGACCACGCGACCGCCCTCGACGCGCGTGTTGCTGGCATCCCAGCGGCCCTCGTTGCGGTGGACGGTCATCAACACGGGGCATCCCGACGCCTCGAAGGCGGCGACGACGGCGCGATAGTCGACGGTCAGGTAGGAATCGCCGTACATGACGAGGAACGACTCCGCGAGATGCGGCAGCGCGTTCACCAGGGCGCCGCCGGTGCCGAGCAGCCGGTCCGGCGACTCGCGCGAGTAGGCGACCCGCATCCCCCATCGCGCGCCGTCGCCGACGTGCGCCTCGATCCGATCGCCCCCGATGCCGACGAGCAGGAGGACATCGCGCAGCCCGCAGGCGGAGAGCCGCGCGAACTGGTGCTCGATGAACGGCCGGCCGGCCACGGGGATGAGCGCCTTGGGCAGACCGCGGGCGACGGAGGCGATCCGTGTGCCCATGCCGCCACAGAGGATCACCGTCTGCACGTCACCTCCGCTGGGCGTCGTAGTCGTCGGAGTCGGCCAGGTCGGCGACGACGCGGGATCCGTGCATGCACGGGAACCACGCGACGCGCGGCATGCCCTGCGCCGCCATGAACTCGTCGAGGTCGCGCCCCTTCTCGGGACAGTAGAGCAGCACGAACCCGCCGCCGCCCGCGCCGATGATTTTGCCGCCGAGGACGCCGAAGTCCTTCTTCACGGAGTCGTAGAGGCTGTCGATCGAGGACAGACTGACCGAGGCCGACAACTGGCGCTTGGACTGCCAGTGCTCGTCCATCAGGCGCGCGAAGGCATCCAGGTCGCGATCGAGGAACGCCTGCCGGATGCGGTGGCCGATCTCCTTGATCTTGAGCAGGGAATCGACCACACGGGCGTGATCGGGGCGGTCGGTGCGGCGTGAGGCCTCGTCCTGGTTCTTGAGGACGGCGGTCGCGGACCGCTGGATGCCCGTGTAATACATGCGGGCCTTGTGGGCGAGCTCCATGGCGGTGGTCGAATCGACCGCGACCGTCCCGACCGTGACGGCGCCGTCCTTCGCGATCTCCAGCGTCCGGAAGCCGCCGAAGGCCGCGATGTACTGGTCCTGCTTTCCGACGGGCTCCTTGAGGATGTCCATCTCGATGCGGCACGCGTCGTCGGCGACCTGCGCGAGCGGGGCCGGGTTGCGCTGGTAGGCGCGGATCGCGGTCAGCAGCCCGACAAGGTAGGCGCCCGAGGACCCGAGGCCGGTCCGCGCAGGGAGGTCCGCCATGCTGGTCAGCTCGACGTAGTCCGTCAGGTTCATCAGCCGGAAGGCCTCCCGCGCGAGCGGGTGGCGGATCTCGTCGATCGTGCTGACGGTCTCGACCTGCGTGTAGCGGAGGATCGACTTGCGCTCCGTCACCGGGAGGCGGTGGAGCATGACGTACATGAACTTGTCGATCGCCATCGTGAACACGAAGCCGCCGTGGTCGCCGTAGAACGACGGCAGGTCGGTTCCGCCGCCGCCGAGGGTGATCCGGAAGGGGGTCTGGGTGACAATCATTGCATCTCCTTCGTGTGACGGCGTCGAGCCGACAACGGATACAGATCCACGGAGTCCTGCCAGACCCGCAACTTCTGGTATCCCCGGTTCCGGTTCCTGTAGGTCAGATTCATGCCAATCTCACGCTCTTCACTTGCCCATCTCCCCCGTTCCCCATCCCCGCGCAGTCCTAGATGCTGAACCCGCTTTTCTGCGCGTCGTTGTAGAACATCTTCACGGTGTCGAGAGAGAACGCGTCGAGGTCCTTGCCGAAGTTCGCGGCCTTGGCCAGGAGGTCGGGGGTGACGGTGATGATCGGACAGCCAATCCACTCGGCCTGCAGGATGTTCAGCGCCTCGCGCGGGCTGGCCCACAGCAGTTCGGCCCGCGGCTTCGGACGCAGGATCTCCAGCGCCTCGCGCATCACCGGCAGCGGGTCGCGGCCGGAGTCCGCGATGCGGCCGGCGAAGACCGAGATGAACGCCGACGACTCCGGGGCCAGCACGGCCTCCACGTCGCGCACCTGCTGCAGGGTCATCATCGCCGTGATGTTGAGCTTCGTGCCCCGGGCCGAAAGTTCCCCGATCAGGGGGCAGGCGGACGCGCCCTTCGTGTTCGTGATCGGGATCTTGACGTAGACATTGGGCGCCAGGCCGTCGAGAACCTCGGCCTGCTTCCGCATCTCATCGAAATCGTCCGAGAACACCTCGAACGAGACCGGCAGGTCGGTGACGATCCGGAGCACCTCGCGGGCAAACATCAGGTAGTTCGTCACGCCCGCCTTCGCCATCAGCGTGGGGTTCGTCGTGAAGCCCTTCACGAGCCCGCGCTGGCGCGCCTCGATGATCGAATCGAGGTCGGCGCCGTCGGAGAAGATCTTGATCTTCAGGTCCTGCAGGCGGGGGACGTTCATCGTTCAAATCTCCCGGCGGTCACGACGCGGACGCCCTGGCGGTGCTCTCCCACTTCGTGGGCGCGGCCTTGAGCAGCGGATGCGACACCAGCAGGTGCCAGACGACGGCCTGGAAAGCCTCCGTGTGCGGCGTCACGGCCTCGGGATTCACGACCGGGATCACCACGCACGCGTCGGCGGCCTTCGCGGTGTAGCCGCCGTCGCGCCCGACGATCCCGGCGACCTTCGCCCCCACCCCCTTCGCGAAGCGGATCGCCTCGATCAGGTTCGGGCTGACATTGTGCTCAGCATCCCCGCCGCCGACCGAGAAGACCAGGACGCCGTCGCCCGCGCGAAGCCGGCTGGCCTGGAGCCATCCGACGAACACCCCGGCCCAGCCGTCGTCGTTGATCCGGGCGGTCAGTTCGGACACGTTGTCCGTCGGCGCGTAGGTCTCGATCGCGCACAGCTTGCGGAAATCGTTCACGGCGTGCGAGGCGTTCGCCGCGCTGCCGCCGACGCCGAGCAGGAACAGGCGCCCGCCGGCCGCGCGCACGCCGGCCAGCAGGGTGGCCACCCGCGCGATGGCGTCGCGGTCGAGCCGCCGCACGATTTCGACGGTCTCGTCCAGGTGCGCTTCGATGAATGCGTCGCTCATACGGCATATCCTGACATGCGGTAGACCCTCTCGACAACCCCCAGCGCCGCGCGGGCGGCGGGCAGGCCGGCGGACGGCTCGCGGCCGAGGCGGATGTCGTCGAGGAACTCGGCGAACTCCGCGGCCCACGACGGGTCGGCGCCGGGGAACTCCCAGATCGTCGTTTCGGGCGGTCCCATCTGCGGCAGCATCCGGTAGTACGCGAGTCGTTCGACACCGTAGCTTCCGCCCAATCCCTCGATGTGCAGCTTCGCGTCGCGCCCGTAGATCTCGAGCGAGAAGAGGTTCTTCCACTCGGTGCAGCTCACGTGCAGGAAGGCCGTCTGTCCGCCGGCCGTGCGAAGCGTGAGAAACGCGTTGTCGTCCACGGGCATCCTCCAGAACATCGTGGCCGCGTGGCCCGCCACGTCCGAGAACCCCCCGAGGAAGCAGCCGGCGAGGTCGATCAGGTGCACGCCCTGGTCGATCAGTTCGCCGCCGCCGGACTTCGCGGGGTCGGCGCGCCATTCCTTCTCGTAGCCCACGCGACCGCCGTGGCCGTAGCGGCCGCGGACGAACATCATCGGGCCGAGCGCACCGGCGTCGAACAGGTCCCGCGCCTTCCGCAGCGCCGGGTGGTACCGGTGGTTGAAGCCCACGCGCACGAGGCGGCCCGAGGCCTTCGCCGCGGCGATCACGCGGTCGAGTTCCGCGACGTTGCGCGCGGCCGGCTTCTCGACCAGCACGTGCTTGCCGGCCTCCAGCGCGGCGATCGAGATCTCCGCCAGCGCATCGTTGGTGGTGGCCACCACGACCACGTCGACATCGCCCCGCCGGGCCAGGTCGCGCCAGCCGCAGACCACCGCCCCCGCGGGCGCGGCGAGCGACCGCGCACGGGCCTCGTCGGCGTCGGCACAGGCCGCGAGGCGCGCCCCGCAGAGTGCCGCCGCGCGCTTCCGGCCGATCAGCCCGCATCCCACGATTCCCACACCCGCCGACACCGTGTTCATCCTGTCCCTTCCCAGTTGTGGCCGCGATCCTTGGGCGTGATGCGGCGCAGGGTGTAGATGTCGCCCGCGGCGAGATCGGCGGCATGCGCGGGGAGGTCGCGCCAAGGGTCCCATACGGCGCTGATCAGCCGCCCGGTGATGGGCCTCGACGCGGCCGAGGCGAGGAACACGCACAGGTCGGCGGGAGCGCGGAAGGCCCCCGGGTCGGATTCCGCGAGCGCACGGTGCGCGGTCGTGTAGTCCTTGTCCCCCGCCACGGCGGCGCCGGCCCCCCGCACCTCCCGCAGCATGTCGGTCGGAAGCACGCCGGGCGCCACTGCATTGACGCGGATGCCCATCGCGCGCGTCTCGTCCGCCAGGACCTCGGTGAACCGGACGAGCCCGGTCTTGGCGACGGCGTAGGCGGAGAAGTTCGGACGCGATCCGGTCGCGCCCCCGCCCGCGAGGTTGATGATGCTGCCGCCCCCGCCCTGCGCCATCCACGGGACCGCGAGGCGGCAGAGCCGCACGGGGCCGAACAGGTCCGTCTCGAGGGCGGCGCGCCAGGCCGCCCAGTCGTTGTCCCACGCCGGGCCGATGGGCCCCTGGACCGCGGCGTTGTTGACCAGGACATCCAGCCGGTCGAAGGCGGAACGGGCCGCGTCGACGACCCGCTGCGCGCCGTCGTCCGTGGCCACGTCCGCGTCCACGGTGACCACCAGCCCGCCGGGCTCGTCCGCGAGATCCTCGCCGGCGCGGTCCAGCGCGCGGGGGCTCCGGGCGACGAGAAGCAGGTCGGCTCCGGCACGGCGGAACGCCATGGCTAGCTCGGCGCCGAGTCCGCGCGATGCGCCGGTGATCACGGCCTTGAGACCCTCGAGGGGGCGCGGCTCGGTCATGAGCGGGCCTCCAGGAGCCACGTCGCGCCCCGCAGGTAGTCGAGCGTGCGGAGGATGCCTTCGCGGATCGAGAGCCGCGGCTTCCAGCCCAGCGACCGGATCCTCGCCGTGTCGAGGAAGATGAACGGGCTGTCCCCGATCCATCCGCGGGACCCGCCGCTGTAGACAAGGCGCGGACGGACGGCGAGCGCCTCGCAGATCCAGCCGATGGAGTCGTTGACCTCGCAGTACTCGTCCGTGCCCAGGTTGAAGAGGTTGACCTTGTCGTCCGCCTTCTCCATCGCCAGGAGGATCGCATCGATGCAGTCCTGCACATGGAGGTAGGACTTGCGCTGGTGTCCGTCGCCCAGCACCGCCAGTTCCGCCGGGTTGGCCCGCAGCTTCCGGTAGAAGTCGAAGACATGGCCGTGCGAGTAATGCTCGCCGAGGATCGACACGAACCGGAAGATCCACGCCTGCATGCCGAAGCCCTCGCAGTAGGCCTGGATGAGGCCCTCGCACGCCAGCTTCGACGCGCCGTAGAGCGAGGTCTGCA
>CAYODK010000067.1:0-24936 GCA_964402695.1 uncultured Verrucomicrobiota bacterium | reverse complement strand
GCCCCCCCTGCCCCCGCCCGTCCCCCTGGCCGGAAAAAACTCGGCAGGATCTTGCCTCCTCCCGCCGGACCGCGCTATAGATACAAGGTAGGTTCTGGGGCTTGTGTTGAGCGGGAGGGTTTGGAAGATGAAGACGATTTGGAGTCTCGGACTCGGGCTGGCGTTGGCCGCGATGGCGCCGATGGCGGAGGCGGTGGAATGGGACGGCAGCAGCAGCACGGCCTGGGGCACCGGGGACAACTGGGTCGGCGGCATCGCCCCGGCCGTCGGTGACCCGATCCTCTTCGACACCAACTCCCTGGCCAACCTCGGCACGGTCCTGGGCGGGGACTACAGCATCTCCGGCCTGACCGTCTGGCGGCCGGCCGGCGATGTCCTCATCGGCACCAACACCCTGACGATCGGCGCGGGCGGCATCGACCTCTCCCAGTCGATCCGAAACCTGACGATCGGGTCGGCGGTGACGCTCTCCGCCGCACAGGGATGGACCGTCACCAACGGCCGCACACTCACCGTCTCCGGCGCGATCGACAACGGCGGCTACCTTCTCAGCGTCACCGGCGGCGGCGCCGTCGCCCTCTCCGGCGTCCTCTCCGGCAGCGGCGGCCTCACCTACCGCGGCCCCGGCACGATGACCCTCGGCGGCAACAACGCCGCCTTCAGCGGCCCGGTGATCGTCGTCGGCACGACCGTCAACGGCGCCACGCTGGTCGCGAACGCGACGAACGCCCTCGGCAGCGGCGCCATCTCCGTCTCCGGCACGGCGCGCGTCCAGATCAACAACGCCGGCTACCTGCCCGCCGCGGGATCGGTCACGCTGACCTCCGGCGGCACGCTGCTCGCCAACTACGCCAACGCGGGCCAGACGGAGCTCGACACCATCGCCGGCGCGGGGAGCACCTACGGCTTCCTCGTCCTCGGCGGCGGCACGACCAGCAACCTCGACTTCTCCGCCCACGCCGGCGTCTCCCTCGGCGCCAGCGACAACTTCACCTACGGCGGCGTGATCACGCCCGAGGGCTCGACCTACCGCCTCGGCGGCGGCCTCGTCCCCTACTTCTTCTCCGGCAACACGGGGCTCACCGTCACCAACCTGACCGGCGCCAACAACGTCGTGGTCAGCGGCACCGGCCTGGTCAGCTTCACGGCCACGGACACCTTCACGGGCAACACCACGATCTCCAACCGCGGCGCGGTGCGGGTGGACAACAATTTCTTCGGCACGATCCCCGGCGCGCCCGTCGCGAACAACATCACGCTCGACGATGGCGTGATCCGGTTCGGCCCGGCGACCTGGTCCTTCCAGCCGAACCAGGGCATCACCCTCGCGGCCGGCGGCGGCGAGTTCCACCCGTGGAGCACCGCGAACATCACCTTCTCCAACTCCCTCAGCGGCCCGGGCGGATGGTGGCGGACCGACAGCGGCACGACGACGTTCGCCGCCTCCAACAGCTTCGCCGGCGCCGTCTCCAACCTCTCGGGCGGCACGGTGAACTTCAACGCCGACGGCGCGCTGGGCCTCGGCAGCGGCATGCTCCAGGCCGCGGGCACGATGAACGTCAACGCGCGGAATCCCGCCTATGCCGGCGCGATCGCGATCCAGGGCTCGACGATCATCCTGAACGCGACCAACGCGATCGGAACGGCGACGACCGAGATCCGCTCCGGCGGCCTGCTGCAGGTCCAGAATGCGGATTACCTTCCGACCGCCGGCTCCGTGACCCCGCTGAACAACGGCCGCTTCCTGGTGAACTACGCCAACGCCGGCCAGGCGGAGGTCGACACCCTGGGCGCCGCGGCGGCCGGCGCGCTGGTCCTCGGCGGGAGCACGTCGAGCAACCTCGATTTCACCGGCAAGGGCGGCGCCTTCCTCGGCGCCAGCGGCAACTTCGTCTACAGCGGCACGCTGACCCCGGACGGCAGCAAGTACATGCTCGGCGGCGGCAATGTCTCGCCGGCGAACAGCCAGAACGTCGGCCTGCAGTTCTCGAACCTGACCGGCGCGCGCGACGTCGTGATCGGCCAGCCCGGCGCGGTGATGCTTCAGACGGGCAACGACTTCTCGGGCAGGATCGTCGTGACCAACGGCGGCTGGCTGGTGATCACCAATGACACCTTCACCACGGCGCCGGGGGCGCCCGTGAACGACTACCTGACGCTCGACGGCGGAAACCTGCGGCTGCAGGCGGACATGACGCTGGGCGCCAACCGCGGCGTCGTCGTCGGCACGAACGGCACGCAGATCAACATGTGGGGCGGCCGCACGACGACGATCGCCGGCCCGATCTCCGGCTCGGGCGCGATCCAGAAGACCGATGGCGGCACGCTGCGGCTGACCGCCGACAACCCCTTCGCCGGGTCGTGGCAGATCAACGGCGGACTGGTCTGGATCAGCAGCAACTCGAACCTCGGCGTCGCGGGCGTCCCGGTCTCGATGAACGGCGGCGGCCTGCGCACCGACGCCAGCTTCACGCTCTCCAGCCCCGTCACGCTGGCCGGCAACGGCACGCTCAGCCCCGACGCGGCGACGACGCTGACGATCACAAGCGCGCTCGCCGGCGCCGGATCGCTCGTCAAGGATGGCTCCGGCACGCTGAAGCTCGGCGCGGCGGGCGTGCTCCCGAACGGCGGAGGCAAGGGCAACATCAGCCTCAACGCCGGCACGCTGGACCTCAACGGCTTCGACACGCCCGTCAACGGCCTGACCGGCGCCCTCGGCACGCTCGTAACCAACACCGCAGGCGGCACGGTGACGCTCACCGTCGGCAACAACAACCAGGGCGGGACCTTCGCCGGTCAGATCGGCAGCGGCGTTGCCGTGACGAAGACCGGAACCGGGAACTGGACCGTCATCGCCAACCAGCCGTCCACCAACCAGACCACGGTCTCGCAGGGCACGCTGACGCTCGGCGCGGAACTGGCCGGGGCGGTCCACGTCAACGCCGGCGCGACGCTGGCGGTCGCGCTGAACGGCCTGCCGGGCGAGTACTACAACCAGGCGCCGGCCGCCGCCAACTTCGTCTCCCTCGCGGCGCTGAACGCGCACATGGATCCGCTGGCGCCGGCGCTCACCGCCAACAGCTCCCTGGCCGGCGCGGGCTTCGACTTCGGTCAGACGGGCACGGGATTCCCCGCCCCGTACAATGCCGGCGCCGTGAACTTCGAAACCCGGTGGGCGGGCAAGTACTACGCGCCGACCAACGGCACGTACACCTTCGGCACGGCGAGCGACGACGGCAGCATGATCTTCATCAACGGCGCCGTCGTGGTCAGCAACAACTACTTCCAGGGCGTGACCTACCGCTCCGGCACCGTCGACCTGACCGCGGGCTACCACGACATCACGATCGCCTTCTACCAGGGCGGCGGCGGCTACGGGATGCGCGCAAGCAACACGATCCCGGGCCAGGCCTCGACCGTGCTCCAGAATTCGTACCTCTACACGCCGGTCGCCGCGACGGTCGGCGGGCTGGGCGGCGTCTCGAACAGCACCGTCGCCCTCGGCCTGTTCAACAGCCTCGTCGTCGACCAGGACGGCACGACCCTCTTCGACGGCCGGCTGACCGGCGGCACGGACACGAAGCTGACCAAGAGCGGCGCGGGGACGCTGTCGCTCGGCCAGAGCAACCCCGGCTTCACCGGCACGGTCGAAGTCACCGCCGGAACGCTGGCGCTCCGCAACCTCGACGCCGCGGGCCCGGGCGCGATCACGATGAACGGCGGCGCGCTCGCGTTCGACACCACCGGCCTGCTCGAGGGCATGGTGACCAACAACGGGAACATCAACCTGATCGAGGCCAGCCCCGGCACGAACGTGGTGTTGGGAACCTACATGGCGCAGAAGACGGGCGGGTGGATCAACAACACGACCTACGTCTACGACGGCCGCATCGTCAACAGCGGCCCGACCAACGTCACGTGGACCTTCGCCGAGAACATCGACGACGTCGTGTTGCTTAAGATCGACGGCATCACGGTGCTCAACAACGGCGGGTGGAACACCCCGACGATCGGCACGATCACGCTGACGCCGGGCGAGCACACGTTCGAGGCCCGCTTCGGCCAGGGCGGCGGCGGCGCCGGCCCGGTCACGTCGCAGTGGTGGACGAATTCGCTCGGCTTCGGCGTCGACTACCAGGGCCGCAACGAGACGAACTTCGCGAACTACGTCGCCCCGAACGACCCGGGCAACGGCAGCCTCTTCGTCCACGACTTCCGCATCACCAACGCCGTCGTGCTGCAGACGACCACCCCGCTCGATTCCCCCAGCCCGTACGGCGTCGGCACGCTGGCCGGCGCGGTCTCCGGCGCCGGCGGCCTGGTGAAGACCGGGCCCGGCGTCGCGGTCCTCGGCGGCATCAGCACGTACAACGGGCCGACGACGGTCAGCAACGGCACGCTGCGCGCGGGCTCCGCCACCGCGTTTCCGGCCACGACGGACCTGACGGTCGTCAACGGCGCGACGCTCGATCTCGCCGCGCAGACCCCGGCGGCCAACAGCCTCACGCTCCTCTCCGGCGCCCGGTTCACCGGGACCGGCGGATCTCTCGGGCTCGGCAGCGCCGGAACGGCGCTATCCATGCAGGGCGGCGTGACCGGCGCCACCGCCGGGGTCCGCCTGACCTCCGGCGCCGGCGGCGACGTGGTCGTCTCCGGCGGCACGGGGGCCTCGACGCTCGGCGGCGTGGATCTGGGCGGCGTCGACCGGACCTTCAGCATCGCCGACGTCAACGCGGGCGGTGAAGACCTGCGCGTCACCGCCCCCATCACCGGCACGGGCGGCCTCACCAAGACCGGCGCCGGCACCATGGTCCTCGCCGGCATGAACACCTACGGCGGCGCCACGGTGATCGACGGCGGCACGCTGCAGCTCCTCGCCCCGCAGGCGCCCGCCGGCGCTGCGGCGTGGTACGACGCCGCCGACGCGGCGACCGTCATGACCGACGGCACGGCGGTCACGAACTGGAGCGACAAGAGCGGCAACAACCGCGACGGCGTCCAGACCGCCGCCGCCAACCAGGCAACCTACACGACCAGCGGCCTGCTCGGCGGGAAGCCGGTGATCCGCTTCGACGGCGCCAACGACCACCTCGTGGCCGACTTCGGCTTCCTCAACAACAGCCAGTACTCGATGTTCGTCGTCGAGGCACGCCAGGACGGCGGGAACCGGTACTTCCTCGGAACCATCCCCGGCGGCGCCAACAACCTCGGGCTGCACGTGGGCTACCGGGACACCGACAGCTACACGCTGGCCCAGTACGGGAACGACCTCAACTGGGATATCCCCGGCGGCGCGTACACCGGCCAGGTCTGGCACATGTGGGGCAACACGCTGGACGACACCGGCCACCACATCTACTACGACGGCAGCAACGTGGCCAACAACGCGAACACCACGCCGCTGATCGCCACGAACGCGACGCCGGGGCGCATCGGCATGGGCTTCAGCGGGCAGTACTTCTACGGCGACATCGCCGAGGTCATCCTGTACGCCGACGGCCTGAGCGCCGCCGATCGCGAGGCGGTGGAGGACTACCTGAACTTCAAGTGGTTCGGCACCGGCAGCATCCTGCCGACGGCCACGGACCTGCGGATCGCCGGCGGCGCCACGCTCGACCTCAACGGCGCCGACCAGGCGGTCGCCTCGCTCGCCGACAGCGGCGGCTCGGGCGGCACGGTCACCAACTCGGGCGCCGGGCCCCTGACCTTCACCTTGAACCCGGGCAGCGGCTCCGCGACATTCTCCGGGCGCATCGCCGACGGCGGCGCGGGCAACGCCATCACGCTGGTGAAGTCCGGCGCCGGCACGCAGGCGCTGGCGGGCGACAACGCCTTCAGCGGCGGCACGACCATCAGCGCCGGCACACTGCAACTCGGCGCCGGCGGCGCGGCGGGATCCGTCACGGGTCCCATCGAGAACGACGGCACCCTCGTGTTCCACCGCTCCGGATCGTTCACCAACGCGGGCGCCATCAGCGGCAGCGGCGCCGTCGTGATGAACGGACCGGGCACGCTCGTGATCCCGGCGGACACGATCAACACCTACGACGGCCCGACGGCCGTCAGCAACGGTACGATGCTCATCCATGGCACCCACACGGGCAGCGGCCTGATCACGGTGCACAACGGCGCCACGCTCGGCGGGGCGGGCACGGTCGGCGGCGGCGTCACGGTCGAGAACGGCGGCGCCCTCTCGCCCGGCGCCTCCACCGGGATCCTGTCCGTCAACGGCGACGTGACGTTCGACACGGGATCGACGTTCGTCGTCGAACTCAACGGCCTGACGCCCGGCCTCGGCCACGACCAGCTCCTGATGGGCGGAGGAACGCTGACCCTCAACACGCCGACGCTGAGCCTGTCCATTGTCCCCGGGCACGACCCGCAGATCGACGACGTCTACATGATCCTGGCCGGCTTCGGGGCCCTGGCCGGCGCGGGCCAGTTCGCCGGCCTGCCCGACGAGACCGTCTTCTCGTCCGGCGGGGAGAGCTTCCGGATCGACTACAACGCCACCGACGTCACGCTGACGGTGGTCCCGGAGCCCGCGTCGCTGGGTCTCGTCGGGGCCGCGATGATCGTCGCGCTGCTTCGCCGCCGGATCGCCCGGGCTCGCTGACGGCGCGGCCGCAAGACCGCGCCGCAGTGCAGCTGTAGCCGCGACCGATGGTCGCGGAAGCCCCTGCGCACGTGACGCAATGCCGCGACCATCGGTCGCGGCTACAGTCACCCGTAAAGGACGTTCGACGGAGCTCCCTTGCGTCCCGTTCAGAGCCGCCAGCGGATGCCGATGTAGGACGGGCGGAGGTCCTCGACCAGCTGTCCGGCATCGAGATCGTGGGGGCGCGTCACGGCGTCGAGGACGGCGGACCGCGCCGCATCGTCGAACTCGACGACCACGCGGTCGTACGCCGCGTGCCCGCATCCCGCGCAGGCCGCGGCCGCGGCAAGAAGCGCCGCCACGCGGCGCGCCGCATCACGCGCCCGGCGCATCGTCCGCCTCCACGGTCCCCGCCAGCCGCTCGCGCAGCAGCGTCACCCGCCGCCCCGCGCCGGCGCGGTTCACGGCGATGCCGACGGCGCGCGGCGAGCCGACCAGCACGACGAGCTTCCGCCCGCGCGTGACGGCCGTGTAGAGCAGGTTGCGCTGGAGCATCACGTAGTGCTGCGTGTGGATCGGGATCACCACGCAGGGATACTCGCTGCCCTGGCTCTTGTGAATCGTGATCGCGTAGGACAGGACCAGCTCGTCGAGCTCCTGGAAGGTGTAGACGACGGACCGGTCGTCGAACCGCACGCGGACCTCCCGCTCCGTGTCGCGCACCTCGGCGATCCGGCCGATGTCGCCGTTGAACACGTCCTTGTCGTAGTTGTTTTCGACCTGCATGACCTTGTCGCCGACGCGGAAGACCGTCCCGTACTTCTCCACCGACGGCCCGGCGGGGTTCAGCGCCGCCTGCAGCACGGCGTTGAGGTTCCGCGCGCCAAGGTCGCCCCGCTGCATCGGCGTGAGCACCTGGATGCCGTCCATGCGGTCGAAGCCGAAGCGGCGCGGGATGCGCTCGCGGACCATCCGCACGACGGCGTCGAGGACCTGCGGCGGCTCCGCGGCCTCGACGAAGTAGAAATCGGTCTTCTCGTCGCGCCCGACCTCCGGGATGTGGGGCATCTGTCCCTCGTTGATCCGGTGCGCGTTCTCGACGATGTGGCTGCGCGCGGCCTGGCGGAAGACCTGCGTCAGGCGCTCCACGGGCACCGCGCCGGACTCGATGACGTCGCGCAGCACCATGCCCGGGCCGACGGAGGGCAGTTGGTCGACGTCGCCGACGAGGATCAGCGCCGCGCGGCGCGGCACGGCGCGGACGAGGTGCCACGCGAGGGTGACGTCGAGCATGCTGCTCTCGTCCACCACGACCGCGTCCGTGTCCAGCGGACGCTCCACGCCGTGCCGGAACCCGTTCGAGGCGGGGTCGAAGGCGAGCAGGCGGTGGATGGTCTTCGCGTCGGCCCCCGTGCTCTCGGAGAGGCGCTTCGCGGCGCGGCCGGTGGGCGCGCAGAGCGTCACGCGGAGCTTGCGGGCGCGGAAGACGCGCACGATCGCCTGCACCAGCGTGGTCTTCCCGACGCCCGGGCCGCCGGTGATGACGAGGACCTTGGCGGCCATCGCGGCCCGCAGCGCCTCGCGCTGGGCGGGGGCGAGCTGCAGCCGGATGCGGCTCTCGACCCATGCGACGGCGCGGTCCGGGTCGACGCCCGCGAGCGGGTGCCCGCCGCCGGCGAGCCAGCGGAGTCGGCGGGCAAGCTCCCGCTCGGCCAGGTCCAGCGGCGCGAGGTAGACCAGCGGAACCGAGGCGGGGCCGGTCCGCGCGACCAGCCGGCCGTCGGCCAGCCCCTCGGCCAGCGCGGCCTCGACGAGCGGCTCGTCGACACCGAGCAGCTGGGCGGTGTGCGCGACCAGCGCGTCGCGCGGGTAGGCGCAGTGGCCCTCGTCGGTGAGCTCGCCCAGCGCGTACTCGACCCCCGCGCGGGCGCGGACGGGGGAGTCCCGGGCGATGCCGAGCCGCTCGGCGATGCGGTCGGCGCTGAGGAATCCGATGCCGTGGATGTCGCGCGCGAGGCAGTACGGGTCCATGCGCACGGTCTGGATCGCTCGGTCGCCGTAGCGCCGGTAGATGCGGTAGGCGCGCGCGGGGCTGACGCCGTGGCTGAAGAGGAAGGCCATGATGTCGCGGACGGCGCGCTGTTCGGCCCACGCGGCCTTGATCCGGTCGCGGCGCGTCGGGCCGATGCCCTCGACCTCCATCAGCTGCGCCGACCGCGTCTCGATCACGTCGAACACGTCGCGCCCGAAGCGCTCGACGAGCTTCTTCGCGTAGACCGGGCCGATGCCGTGGATCAGGCCCGAGCCGAGGTAGCGCTCGATGCCCTCGAGGGAGTCGGGCGCGGCCAGGCGGACCCCGGCGGCGCGGAACTGGCGGCCGTGCCGCGGATCGACCTGCCATTCGCCCGTGGCCTCGATCCACTCGCCCGGGTTCACGTCGGCGACGGTGCCGATCACGGCCACCTCGCCGCGGTGGCCGCGCGCGCGGACCTTCATGACCGTGAAGCCGGAATCGTCGTTGCGGAAGGTGACGCGCTCGACGTAGCCGGCCAGCGCGTCCGGCGCCGGCACGCCGGCGCCGGCCGGGGCGGACGCCGTGGGATCCGTGCTCATGAAAGGCCGGAGTGCAGCACCTCGGGCGTGCCGCGCCAGCCCCGGCCGGCGCCCAGCCGGTGCAGGACGGACTCGCAGTAGGCCCGCACGCCCGACGGGTCGCCGGCGGAGCCGGGCCATCCGTCGAGGCCGCGCAGCACCAGCACCGGGCGTTCGCCCGGGGGCCAGAGGTCGGCGATGCCTTCGAGCGCCTCGCGCAGCCGCCGGTAGGCCCCGATCTCGAGCGGGCAGTCGCCCGCCATCGGGGAGAGGTCGAGGCTCCAGGCCCGCCCGCCGGGTCGCGCCGCGCCGGCGCAGGGACGCAGGGCCCCGCACTTCGCCAGCCGTCGCGCCGCCGGCCGGAGCGTCCGCCGCGCCACGTCGAGCGCCGCCCCCATGCGGCGTGCCCCCCCCCGCTCCCCCTCCTCCGTCTCCCGACTCCCGTCTTCCGTTTTCCGTCTTCCGTCTTCCGTCTCCCGACTCCCGTCTTCCGTTTTCCGTCTTCCGTCTTCCGTCTCCTCGATCCCCGCGACTTCGCGGGCGTGGCGCGCCAGCGCGCGGCGCTCCTCGGCGGACAGCGCCTCCCCCGGCCACGTGCGGGCGGCGAACAGCGCGACGGCGCGGGCGACGGGCTCCCGCGCGTCCGGCGGCGCGCCCGGGGCCGGCCCCTCTGGATCGCGCAGGATCATTCCCGTCCGATCAGGCCCTCGACCTCGCTGAGGAACTGGCTGACGTCGCGGAAGCGGCGGTAGACGGAGGCGAACCGGACGTAGGCGACCTCGTCGAGCTTCTCGAGGCGGTCCATGATCTTCTTTCCGATCGCGACGCTGGGCACCTCGCGCTCGTACTCGGCCTCGAGCTCCCCGATCACGGCGTCGACGAGGGCCTCGATGTCCTGCACGCCGATCGGCCGCTTCTCGCACGCGCGCAGCACGCCCCCGAGCATCTTGCCGCGGTCGAGCTCCTCGTGGCGGCCGTCGCGCTTGATCACGCGGAGGCTGGTCTTGACGACCTCCTCGTACGTGGTGAACCGGTGGCCGCACCCCTGGCATACGCGGCGGCGGCGGATCGAGGCGCCGTTGCGGGCTGCACGGCTGTCGATCACCTTGTCGTCCATCGAACTGCACTTCGGGCAGCGCATGCGGTTTCCCCCGGGCGGCGCACAGCCGGACCGCCGTGCGCATTGCGTACCGCACCCGGGGCGCGGGTGTCAAGCGGCGCGCAGAATGCAAAGGAGCGGCGGACCGTGGTCCGCCGCTCCCTGCAAAGGGCTGCCGGACGTCTTTCGACGCGCCGGCAGAATCAGACTTACTTCTTCGCCTTCTTGGCGACCTTCTTCTTCGCGACCTTCTTCACGGCCTTCTTCTTTGCGGGCATGCTTACTCCCCCCCTTCATACCGGGCCCGGGGGCCCGGATCGTTCCTGGCGTTGTCCTCTTGGAGATCCGCGAGAGAGCGAAAGAAGGGGTGGTTGCGAACGCACGCGGGAGACGGAACGACGAACCCGCGGGCCGGGACCGGTCGTTCGACGGCGATGTCTTCGATCGCGTTCACAAGTTGAGTGTAGATATAGAACAAATTCCGCGCACGTCAACGCACAATCGCAAGAAATGTTCGCGCGCGTCAGAAGCCCTGCTCGATCACCTGCACGACGATCGGGCCGAGGAGGATCAGGAACACGGCGGGAAAGATGAAGCCGATCAGGGGAAACAGCATCTTCACGGGCGCTTCGTTGGCCATCTTCTCCGCGTTCAGGAAGCGGCGCACGCGCATCTGGTCGGCCTGGATGCGGAGGATCGCGCCGATGCTCACGCCGAGTTCGTCGGCCTGCACGAGCGCGTTGGTCACGGAGCGGATGTCGGACTGCTGCACCCGGTCCGACATGTCGCGCAGGGCCTCGCGGCGCGTCTTGCCGAGCTGCACCTCGCGGAAGACGCGGATCAGCTCCTCGTTCAGCGCGTCGACGCTGCGCCGGTCGATGATCCGCTTGATCGCCGTCATGAAGTCGAGACCGGCCTCGACGGAGAGCGTCAGCAGGTCGAGCACGAACGGCAGCGCGCGCTGGATCTGCAGGTGGCGGTCGCGCACCTTCGACGTCAGCCACAGCGTCGGCTGGACGAACCAGTAGAGCAGGAAGACCACGTCGAACATCACGGCGCGCTGCGCGAGCCCCACGCCGACCTTGCCCGGGATCTGCGCGAAGCCCCAGTGCGCCACGAGGAACGTCAGCGGCCCGAACACCGCGGGCAGCAGGAACCGGAGCGCGAGCAGTTCGCGGCCGCTGAGCAGGCCCTCGAACCCCGCGGCGGTCAGCCGGCGGTCGAGGTCCTCGCGGATCCGCGCGAAGGCCGGGCGGTTGACCAGGCCGGCGAAGTTCGGCGTGAACGGCAGCAGCAGCCGGTACAGCAGCGGCAGCCGCCGCTCCTGGCGCCGTCCGTCGGCGAGCGTGACGTAGGTGATGTCGGCGAACGTGCGCCCGATGTACCACGCCACGGCGGTCAGGCTCGCCGCCCACAGCAGCGAGATCGCGACGTCCTGCCATGTCCACGCGGTCATATCTTGATGTCCACGATCTTGCGGATGATCAGCGCCCCGCCGAGCACCAGCACCCCCGCCATCACGATCAGCCCGATGCCGACCTTCGAGGCGAAGAAGGCC
Organism: uncultured Verrucomicrobiota bacterium; assembly: GCA_964402695.1. Classification (GTDB taxonomy): domain Bacteria; phylum Verrucomicrobiota; class Kiritimatiellia; order PWTM01; family PWTM01; genus VGWF01. Next base: position 13,089 of record CAYODK010000067.1, on the reverse strand, counting down.
ATCATCATCTTCGCGTCGACCATCGTCATCAGGAACAGCAGCGCCACCGGCATCGAGCCGACCACGATCCCCTGCAGCCGGCCCTGCGCCGTCAGGGACCGGATGCGCTGCTGGATCCGCATGCGCTCGCGGATGGTGGAGGCGATCTTCTCGAAGACCTCCGTCAGGTTGCCGCCGGTCATGCGGGCGATCTCGATGGACTGGTTCATCAGCAGCAGGTCCTCGCTGCCCACCCGCTCCTCCATGTTGTGCAGCGCGTCCTCGAACTTCACGCCGACGCGCACCTGCTGCAGGAACAGCGAGAACTCCTGGGAGATCGGGTTGAGGTTCTGCTTCACGATCGTCTCGAACGCCTGCAGGATGCTGAACCCCGCCTTCAGCGCGCTGCTCATCCCGACCAGGCTGTCGACGAGCTGGATGTTGAACCGCGCGATTCGGCGCCGGCGCAGGATCGCCAGCAGGATCCGCGGCGCGTTGAGCGCCAGCACGGCGCCGACCGCGGCGAACACCAGGCCCCGCACGATGCCGGCCCGCGTCGCCAGGTCGCCGAAGAGCATGTAGAACAGGACGAACACCCCCACGGCCGCCAGCCGGGCCAGGTCCGCGATGCGCTTGGCCGGGATGAAGAGGAACAGGTCCTCGAACTGGCGCGCCGTGTCCTGCGAGTAGGTGCTGGAGTACTGCTCCATGCCCTCCCGGAAGGCCAGCAGCAGGCCGTACGCCAGCATGCCGAAGCACACCATGAAGAGAAGCGGGATCAGGATCAGCCCGGGGACGCCGCTCATGCCGCCCTCGCGGGGTCGAAGATGGAGTGGTCGATCTGGATGCCGCGCGTCTTCATCTCCTCGACGAACGTCGGCACGGACCCGGTGGGCACCATCCGCCCGAGGACGCGCCCGCGCGCGTCGAGCCCGCGCTGATCGAAGACGAAGATGTCCTGCATCGTGATCTGGTCGCTCTCGAGGCCGACGACCTCCGTGATGCGGCTGACCTTGCGCGTGCCGTCGCTGAAACGGGCCTCGTGCACGACCAGGTGGATCGCCGCGCCGACCTGCTCCCGGATCGCGCGGAGCGGCAGCTCCATGCCGGACATCAGGACCATCGTCTCCAGGCGCGAGATCACGTCGCGCGGCGAGTTCGCGTGCACCGTCGTCAGCGAGCCCTCGTGGCCCGTGTTCATCGCCTGCAGCATGTCCAGCGCCTCGCCGCCGCGCACCTCGCCGACCACGATGCGGTCGGGGCGCATGCGCAGCGCGTTGCGGACCAGGTCGCGGATCGTCACCGCCCCCTTGCCCTCGATGTTCGGCGGGCGCGCCTCCAGCCGGATCACGTGCGGCTGGCTCATGCGCAACTCCGCGGCGTCCTCGATCGTGATGATGCGCTCGCCGGGCGGGATGAAGCTGCTGATCACGTTCAGCAGCGTCGTCTTGCCGGACCCCGTTCCGCCGGAGATGATCATGTTCTTCTTCAGCAGGACGCACGCGCGGATGAAATCGACGATGCCGGGCGTCCAGGTGCCGAACCGGATCAGGTCGTCCTTCGTGAACGGATCCTTCGCGAACTTGCGGATCGTCAGGCACGGGCCGATCAGCGACAGCGGGTGGATGATCGCGTTCACGCGCGAGCCGTCCGTGAGGCGGGCGTCCACGTAGGGCTGGCTCTCGTCGATGCGCCGGCCGATCGGCGAGACGATGCGCTCGATGACCGCCAGCACGGAGTCGTCGTCCAGGAACGTCTTGCCGGTCAGGAAGATCTTGCCGCGGCGCTCGATGTAGACCTTCTCGCAGCCGTTGACCATGATCTCCGTCACCTCGGGGTCGGAGAGGAGGTCCTCGAGCGGCCCGAGGCCGATCGCCTCGTCGTAGACCTCCTTGCCGAGCTGCTCGGAATCGATGTCGCCCGGCAGACGGTCGCGCACGTCCCGGATGATCTCGCGGATGTGCTCCTGCGCGCGGCGGCGGAGGTCCTTCTCGTCGATCCGCCCCGCGGCCAGCCGCTTGATGTCGAGCCGCTGGAGCAGCTCGTTCTGGATCTGGCGGCGGATGGAACGGCGGCGCTGCTCCTCCTCCTGCCGGGCGCGCAGGGCGGACGGATCCTCCTGCGGCGTCGCCGGCTCGGGCGGCGGGGTCGGCGGCCCGCCCGCGGGGGCGGACGCGGCCGCCGCGACGGCGGCGCCCTGCGCGGCGCGCGCGGCCTGGTCGGCCGTCACGATCTTGATGCTGTAGGGCCCGATGCGGACCGTCTGGCCGGGGAAGAACCGGCGGCGTCCCGTCACCCGTGCCTCGTCCAGCAACGTCCCGTGGTCGGTCATCAGGTCCTCGATGTAGAGGCCGTCGTCCCCGACCGAAAGCACCGCGTGGCGCCAGTTGACCGCGGGGTCCGGGAGCACGACCAGGTTCTCCGCATCGCTGCCGATGGGATACACCCCGGGCTCGACACGGAAACTCCGCTCGGCCTTGCCCGGACGCGCGATCTGAAGGAAATACTCGTCGGCCATGCCGTGCCTACTCCTGCTTGTGCCGGATGTTGCGCTGCCGGAAGACGTTCAGTTCGGGCAGGCTCTTCTCGAGGTACTGGAAACTGACCTCCGGGAGGTCCTTCTCGAAACTCACGTCCTCCGGATTGCGCAGCGTGAGCGTCAGCTGCCCCTTCATGTTCTGGGCGAAAACCAGCAGCTCGGCCTCGCGCGGCGTGACCTCCAGCGTCACGCTGCTGAAACTCGAGGCGCGCCCCTCGAACGCGGACTGGTAGCCCCCCTCGCCCTTCGCCAGCCTCGTCCCGGTGGCCAGGATCGACACGTCCTGCAGCACCGTCAGCGTCACCGTCTCCATCTGCCCCGGCGTCGCGCGCGACGGCATCGTGAAGGTCCCCAGGATGTCGACGCGGTCGTTCGGCTGCACCAGCCCGCTCACCGCCGCCTCGCCGCCGATCGCCAGCGACACCGCCCGGAGACCCGGCTTGACCATCGGCGCCAGGCCGAACCGCATGCGCTCGGGGACGTCGACCGACGACCACAGCAGCGGATCGTTGCGACGCACGGAATAGCGGAGCTTCTTGCCCAGGATCGTGTTCAACTCGTCCGGCAGAACCGCCTGCCCGCCGACCGCCGACTTGTAGACCGACATCGCGCCCAGGTCCTCCATCTTGAGGACCGTCCCGGCCGGCAGATCCTTCGAGGCCACGATCGTCTTGATCTTCTCCGCCCCCGCGTAGAGCTTCTCCCGCTCGATGCGCAGGTATCGATGCGTCAGGGCAAACGCCAGAATGCCGACAAGGATCGCCGCGATGAGGATCGCTTTCTGCTTCATGCTGGACTCCCGGCGCCCGCGCCACGGCGGGTCACCCCCGCATTATCGGGAACCGCGCGCCGCCCACAAGCACAATCCCGACAGCACAATCCCAGGGGCATCGATCCGGAAGTAGGAAAACTCCAAACTCCAAGGAAGTTGGAAGAGGAAAGGGCGAAGGAGGGAAGTCGGAGAGTCTGCGGGCGCGAATCAAGGGGCGTCCCGAAAGGTGCCCTTCCCATCGAGGGCCGGATCGCGCCCCGGACTGTCCGGCCTTCTTCTCCTCTTCTCCTTTCGACTTCCCACTTCCTTGGAGTTTCTTACTTCCTTGCCGGACCGCTCACGGGCGCTTCGGCTCCAGGCTCCGGGACGCGGGGTCGGGGTTCAGGTGGTACGTGAAGCCCATCCACATCGTCTCCGTGTTCCGCCCGTCAAGACGCGGCGCGCCCTCGATCCATCCCGCCAGCGCGGAGACCACCCGGCCCTCTTCGTTGGTTTCGGCCCGCACACGGAAGACAAGATGATCATCCGCGCCCGCCGACTCGCTCGATCCCTGCCCGGTGTGAAATGAATGCTTGAACTCATAGAACCGGGCATACCCCTCGGCAGGGGCCGTCTGGGGCTGGATGAGATCGCTCTTCAACACGAGCGAGGCCCGCCCCGGGGCTCGGAATCCGACCACGCCGTTGGCATTCGTGAAGCCAATCTGGCACCGGAGATCCCAGTTCACGGCATCCGTGACATTCTTCCATCCCAAGATCCAGCAATCGGCAACGGTCCCCTTCCCGCGGGGCGCCACCCAATCGCCCGCCTGCAGATCGAACCCGCACGGCGCATCCATCGCCGGCAGGATCAGCGAGACCTCGCGCTTGATCATCGGCACCGGACCGAGAACCCTCTTGAGGACAACGGTGCAGAGGTTCGTCGGGGGCACCTTCTCCCCCTCGACCGGACCACGCCAGAGTTCACCCGCCGTCCGGTAGTGGCCCGGCTTCTCCACCCGTAGGTAGAGCGACCCCACCATCCGGAGCCGGGCACGGAAGAACCCGTTCGTGTCCGTTTGACCCCGTGCGACTCCCTCCTTGCCGCTGCCGGTGACACCGAGCCCGACGGACGCCTGGTCGACGGGACATCCCCGGTCATCGACCACCCGCACCTGGATTCCGGCAACCCGGGGATCGATCAGCGCATCGAACAGGGAGGCCGCCCTCGCAATCCCCAGGCCCGCCGCCAGCAACACAACGATCATTCGCTGGGTCTTCATGGTTCTTCTCCAGCAATCAGCCGCGAGCACCGGACGTAGAGCCCGCTCACGTACACGTGGACGACGTTCTTGTAGTCGCCATGCAACCTGCAGACCGGAGCGAAAGACAGCTCTATGGGGCTGCTGTAGCCGCGACCGGCTCGTGCTGCGTAGCGCACAGCTCGAAGCGGGATGGTCGCGGCTACAGTCGCTATCCAAGGGCGCGGCCCTCGAGCTTTCGAAGATCGGCGGGGGAGGATGCGCGACGGAGCCTCCTTGCGCCCAGCGGTGCTGCCCGACCTTCCTTCCTTTTCCCCCGTTCCACTTCCCACTTCCTTGGAGTTTGGAGTTTCTTACTTCCTTGCCGGACCGCTCACGGGCGCTTCGGCTCCAGGCTCCGGGACGCGGGGTCGGGGTTGAAGTAGTACTCGAAGCCGGTCGAGACCGTCGGGATGTGGTAGCCCGCCACCTTGATGGGCCCGCGGGTCCATCCGTAGTTGGCCCGGAGAACCTCGCCCTTCTCGTCCAGCACGGTCCGCACCCGGAACAGGAAGCTCGTGCCCTGGTCGTGGCTCGCGACCATCTCCTGCCCGGGGGCGCGCGAGATGCGCGACGTGAGGTCCGCGACATAGCCCGACAGCGGGGCGATCTGCGGCGGCAGAAGATCGCTGCTGATGGTGCCCGGGACCAGCTGGGGCGAAGGGAAGGACTGGACCCCGTCGCCACGGTTCGTGAACACGATCGCCAGCCGGATGTCCATGTCGTCCGTCGATGCAAACCGCTTCGACCCCCTCGCCAGGAAATCCGCCCGCACCCCCTTGCCGTGCGGCGCCACCCAGTCCCCCGCCTCCAAGTCGAACCCGACCGGCTCCTCCTGGACCGGGACCGTCAGCACCAGGTCCCGGTGAATCATCGGCACGGGCTCGAGGATCCGCTTGAGCACCACCGTGAATCCGTTGGTCGGGGGCACCTTCTCCCCCTCGACGGGGCCTCGCCAGATCTCGCCCGAGGTTCTGTAGTGACCCGGCTTCTCGGCCCGCAGGTAGAGCGACCCCACCATCCGGAGACGCGCGGCGAAAGCCCCGTGCTCGTCCGTCGCGCCGCGCGCGATGCCCGCGTCGCCACCTCCCGTCACGCCGAGCCCGATCGACGCCTTCTCCACCGGCTGCCCCTGGTCGTCCAGCACGCGCACCTGGATGCGCGCCGACCGCGAATCGAACAGCGAGCCGAATGGCGAAGCCGCCGGCGCGAACCCCGGGCCGGCCAGGAGGAACAGGGCGAGAAGGGTCACTGGTCTCATGGTCGTTCTCCGTCGATCAGCTTCGAGCAATGCTGGTAGAGCCTGTACACGTACACATGGGCGGCGTTCTTGTAGTCGCTGTGCAGCCAGCGACCCGGCTTCTCGGTCTCCGCCCTTGCCGGCCACAAGGCCGGATCGCGGCACTTCTCCTGCATGTTGATGTTCTGCGCCAGAAGATCGAGCCGCGTGAGCGCTCTCCCGCCAACCGGCCCCGACAGCGACGGGATCGCCTCGGCCAGCAGCTTGGCGTGGCTCTTGATCAGCTCGATCCGCGCGGCCTCGGCGGGCTCGGACGTGAACGGGAGGGCGGGCAGCCGCTTGCGCACGTCCGGGTCGCCGTCGGGCCGATAGAGCCAGGTCTCGGCCTTCTCCCACTTCGGGCACCGCGCGTCTTCGGATTCGAAGGGCCGGAAGATGGGCAGACCGATCGGATTGCTCGTAACGGGGACGCCGTCGCGGAAGCCCCATCCGCCGTGATTGTGGCGCAGGAACAACGTGTCGGTCAGCCTGGCCGGACAGCCCTTGGTCATCTCGCTGTAGACCCAGACCCCCTCGCTGTCGGTCACGGCGTCACGCGCTCGGCTGATCTCGATCGCGGAGGGGAGGAGGCGGTTCAACGCGTCGATGAGGAAGGTCATCGGCACGCCGAGGTCGGGCACCTTTCCGTCGGGTTGCTTCAGGATCTCCTCGCCGCTGGAGTAGAAGTCATAGACGTTGGTCCGGCCCGCCAGCGCCGCGAACCGGTTTCCCCAGCGGACGGACGAACGGGGATCGGCGCCGGAGAAGAGCGCGTTCCAGTGGGAGGCCATGTACGCCTCGGGGTGCACGGCGGTGGGCGGCCCGTCGGCCGACGTCTTCCATGTCGGCGGAACCATGGCGACGGCATTCGACCACGCCGGGGTGCCGTCGTACGCCTCGCTCGGCACCGCCGCGTTGATCATGAGGTACTTCCCGACCCGCGCCCCGTGGTCCGCGATCATGCTGGAGGCGACGACGTTCCCAAGGCTGTGCGCGAAGACCACCGTGTCGGGCCCCCAGAACCCCTGCAGCCCCTCCTTCACGTAGTGCGCCGCGACAAAGGCCCCGATGACGTCGGTGTAGTAGATCACCGGCATCCCCAGGCGCCGCCCGCAGTCGGCCGCCCAGCTGACGCCGATGTAGCGGGCCCGGCATCCGGACTGGAAGAACCGCTTGAAGATCTCGGCGTGGCCGGCGGGGCTCTCCTCGTGGTCCCAGTCGAGCCCGTGGATCGCCACGAGCGTTCGCACGGGCTCGCCGGGCGCATCGAGCCAGCCGTCGGGAAGGTTCGCCGGCTGGCCCAGCGCCGTCGGCCACCGGCCCACACGGGCGGTATCGCGCGAGAAGGGCGTCCACAACGTCTGGTCGGGCTCGGTGAACAGCTTGTCGCAGGTCCGGATGTTCAAGTAGCGGAACATGTCGCGCACGGGGCTGACCGACAGCGGCATCCGGCAGGAGTAGACGAGCTCGTCCCCCCGGCGGACCTCGAAGACCAGCGGATCCGTCGAGGCCCTCGCCCCCTCGATCAACAGCACCCGGTGCTCGCGGATCCAGTCGGGATCCAGCGGCCCCGTCCCGTAGGGCAGGACCGCCCCCGGACACGGCTGCGACGACTCCGGCCACACCGTCGGCGCCGACGCGAGCCACGCGGCCGACTTCGCGCCGCAGTTGCTGACAATCCCCGCATGGACCCGCCCCGCATCCTCCGGCGGGAGCGACGTGTACACGTACTTGACGGACGCATGCTCCTGCCGGAGCCGGTACGTGTAGTCCCCGGGCGGCAGCCGGTCGAGCGGAACATCCAGGTGGACCGGGAAGAAGTCGACCAGGTCGCGCAGCCCGTTGACCACGCCGTCCATGCAGTTCCGCGGCCGGCCCCCGATCGGGGCGGGCATGGCCTCCGGATCGCAACTCCCCGCCGGCGCATCCTCGAAGGCCTCCGTCGACTCGTCGCCGACGTCCCGGTCGTCGTTGATCCAGATGCGGAACGGCTTCCCGGCCATCTGCACGCGCACGTCCCGGCCGTCGATGCGGCCGTCGCGATCGTAGTCCGGCACCATCCGCCCGGGCGGAAGGATGACGATCCGGTACTGCCCCGGGCGCGGCGCCGCGGCGGCGAGAGGGTCGATGACGTACACCGGCGTCTCCTCCTGCCCGGTGTCCGGGTTCGCCTCGTCGGGCCAGCAACGGAACGCGTATTCGTGCTGCGCGGACTCGTCGGCGGGCGTCGCCGGATCGTCCTTCGGGACGAAGACCTCGATCCAGTGGAGGGACCGGTTGCCGGGCGCGGAATCCAGCCGGAACTTGTACCGGATCCTCCCGGCCACGAGCGCCGTCTCGTCGGCGGAGAGATCGTAGTAGGCCGCGTCAAACCAGTCCCCGATCGGATCCGGCCCCTCCGTGGGCGCCCGGCTCCCGTCGAACTCGTCGAGAAAGGTCTGCTGGAAGACGCCCGGCAGCGTCCCGAGACGGGCCCGCGCCTGCGCGACGAACTCGGGCGTGGTGAACTCGTCCTCCAGCCGGATCTCCACCTCCTGCTCGCCCCTGTGGTTCGGGCAGTACCACATTCCCGCCGCGTCCATCAGGCAGCCGCCGCAACACGTCCAGGTCTCCCCGATCCCCGCCATCCGGGTCGGCGATTCGACCGCGGGAGGCCAGACGTGCTGCTCCCCCCGGCCGAACGGGACCGCACCATACGTGTCTGTCCCCACGTCGTAGGTCACAACGACACCGCCCTCCCCCGCCGGCGGGAACTCCTCCCAGGGAGGGACGATCCAGTCGCTCCACGTGGTCACCTGGCGCTCGTACATCTTCCGAAGGGGCGGCTCGGACTGGAGGAACTCCTCGAAACCACCTTTCACCATCTCGACGCGCCCTGCGTCCGTGAACCAGACGAGTTCGTCGTTCCGGTGCGGATTGGATCCCAGCTCGTACTCCCGCGCCGCCGTCCGGCCATCGCCATCCTCGTCCAGGTCCCCGACGCCGGCGTCGCCCACGGCGTATCCCCACCGGATCTTCCACGAGTCGGGGATCCCGTCGCCGGCGGTGCTGTGGTTGCCCGCGGCCTGGACGCCCGGGTTCTCGTGCACCTCCAGGTAGGTCAGCCCGTGCGCCTGCGGATCCGCGCTGGCCCGCCCCGCGTCCGACGCATCGTTCGCGTCCAGCCCCCATCGAAACTCCACCCCGTCGGGCAGGCCGTCCCCGTCGGTGTCGAAACAGAGGTCGAGATCGAAGCTGAAGACGTGCTTCAACTGCCCGAGGTTGACCAGGGCGAAGTCGGCGTCGTCGGACACGGACTCCGTCCACGGGTAGACCCCCGGAAGGCCCGAAGGCAGGGCGGCGGCGAATCCCTCCGCGCGGATGCGGTCGTAAAACGGCGCCGCCAGCGACTTCAGCTGGCCCAGGTTCAACGGCGCGTCGGCGAACGCCGGCGTGAACCGGCCGACCATCCCGGCCACGACCGCCCCGGCCCCGTTCGGCAGGCGCCGGTCGAGCTCGGCCGCCGCCTGCACCGCCATCCACTTCGCCTGCCCCTGGTTCGCGGGGGCGTAGTCGTTGGGGACGGCGTTGGTGTCGAGGACCCCGCGCGCAATCCACCAGTGCGGAGCCTCCGCCGGGGCGGAGCCGGCAAACACGGCGATCGAGAACGCGAGGAAAGTCGATCGCACCGGACCGGAAGCAGAGAAACTCCAAACTCCAAGGAAGTTGAAAGGACCAAGGAAGAAGGAAGAAAGTCGGAGGGCCTTCGGATATGGATCAAGGGCCGTCCCGGAAAGCACCCGCCGTTGACGGACCGTCAGTCCGGCCTTCCTTCCTTCTCCTCCGTTCCACTTCCCACTTCCTTGGAGTTTGGAGTTTCCTACTTTCCTCTTCCGGTTCGATTCCCCTTCCGCACCCGTCCCTGCCCGGCCTCCGGCGGACGCCATCGACCCCCGGCCGAACGGCGGCGGGCGCGCGGGCCCGGATTGCGACCCGTCCGGTCTGGTGGTGAGATCCATGGCTCCCCGGGCCCCTCCAACGCTCACGGCCGCGACGCGGTGTTGGTGAAACTCCCCATCGAGATGTCGCCCTGCGGCGGCACGTGGGTGAGCGTGGCGACGGGACGGCCGCCGGACGTCAGCGTCCCGCTGACGTCCAGGTCGCCGTGGACTGTGTCCCCCGCCTTGCACACGTAGCGAAGATCCACCGAGCCCAGGTCCATCGAAGTCAGCCCGACGTTGAACAACGCCGAGCCGTCCCCGACCACCGCCCCCGCCTGCAGCCGCCCCACGTTCAGCAGGTCATATCCCCCTCCATCGTGATTCCCCACCCACGCATGCCGCCCATCCGCCACCTCGAAGGGGACGGCGTTGGTGACGACACGCGTTTCCTGGACGATCACCTCCGTGTAGCGCGGCTCGATCCGCACGGGCCATGAGTCGGGAGAGAAATCCAGGGTGAAATCCCCCAGAGGCCCGCAGCCATCCCCATGCCACCCCAAGGTGGACTGCTGCGTCATCGGAAGCGACCAGCTGAACGATCCATCCAGTCCCACGAAGACCGCGCCGTCCTCCCGGAGATAGCCAGACCCCCCGTCGTAGTTGTAGACCCCATCGAAGGGAGATGATCCGGAAATCGTCATCTCGTAGAAGGTAACCTCGTCGCGGCGGAGGCTATAGCTGATCCAGTACCCTCCCACGAAGAACCCGCCATCGTTCCACGGCGTGAAGGAACCCGGAAACTCGCAACCGCTGTTCACAGTCTCCCGCAAGAACGACCAGTTCCACCATTCATCCCTCGTGATCGACGCGGGGCCGAAGAAACCGTTCGTTACGTCGCCGGAGTAGACCCCCGCATAGGGGCACCCGGAATCGCCCGCGTCGATCACATCAAGACCGGTCAGATGGGATTGGACCACATCGACCGGCACCTGGCTGACCGTAAACGCGTAGGCGCCCTGCAGATTGGTCAGCGACTGGCCTGCCGCGTTCTGGGTGCCGGACCAGCCGACGCGACCGTTGGATTGCAGTGCGGAGTTCGCGGTGGCATACGCAGACGTGGCCGCCGCACGCGCAAGGGAGGCGAGATTGAAGGCGTTCTCCGCCTTGGTTGAGGAACTGGCGGGGGCGAAGGTCCCGTAGGGCTTGAACGCGGCGGAGCCAAGGCCGATCAGGTTGCTGGCGTTGATGCCGACCAAGGAAGCTCCATCCCCATGGATCCTCCCCCCCAGCAGGTGAATGCCGCCCGGCGCATAGATCACGAACTGCCCCGGGGCGCTCGATGCGACCCCCTGGTTGGTTCCGCCAGCCCACACGAAGGCCCGGTCGTGCCCCGCCGCCGCCCCGAAGCCCAGCGCGATCGCGTACCGGCCGGTGGCGAGGGAGAAGCCGTGCGCGAGGCTACCGCTTCCGCGCGCGTCGCCGCCGGCGAGGGAGAGCGTGTTGGAGATCGTCGCGGTGGAGCCGGCGAAGTGCCCGGCGTGATTGGTCTGTGCGGAGGCGCCGGCCACGACGAGCGCAAGCAAGAGCGTGCAGCCCAGGGTCTTCATCGATGACCTCCTCGATGGATCGACCCCAGACTGCCGCCGGGCGGCGGGCGGAGTCAAGCGCCGAAGCGAGGAGAATCACCCCAAGCCGGGGCAATGCCGTCGACGGGCACGAGAACCTGTGGGCATCGCTCCGGAAGGAAGGAAACTCCAAACTCCAAGGAAGTTGAAAGGGCCAAGGAGGCAAGAGACGAAGTCGGAGGGTCTTCGGGTACGGATCAGGAGGCCTCCCGAAAGGTGCCCGCCCTTCACGGACCTTTCCGGACCCTCAGGCCGTCCGTCCTTCTTCCCTTCTTCCCCGTCCCACTTATCACTTCCTTGGAGTTTTCTACTTCTCTTGCAGACGCAAAACGCCCCGCCAGATGGGCGGGGCGTTTCGTCGATCCGGTCTGACCGTCTACGGGGCCAGAACCCGGTTCGTCAGGACGGTTCCATCGACCGACGCCCGCACGAAGATGTTCGTGAAGGCGAAGATCTTCAGGTCGTCCTTGATCAGCTTCTGCGCGCTGGCGCCCTTCGCGATGATCACGAGACCCTTCTGGGCGTAGGGCTGCATGTCTTCAAGCTTCTGCGGGAGTTGGTTCGGACGGGGGGTGATCTGCTCGCCGAGTGTTGTCAGGCTAAGGTTCTTTGTCCACAGCACCGGCGCTGTCTCGGGGAAGCTCTCCGTCACATCGGCGACCATGCGCCAGGCATGGTTCGTGCCGGAGAACGTATCAGAACCGGTCGCCGGAGGCACGCCGGGGGCGACGAAGAACGACCAGTTGACCGACATGACGTCACCCGTGACGAGATACCGCAGGTAGTCCGCGGTGTCCTTGAACACGTTGTTGGTCACGACCGTGGTCGCACCGTACTTCGGGAAGCCGACGATGCGGGCGGCATAGACCGAGTCGCTCTGAACCTGGACGATCGCCTCGATGATGCGCTTGCCGTTGTTCATCGAGCCGGTCAACCGGGCCTGCAGGATGGCGTTGCTGATCGTGGGCACCAACAGGCTCATCAGGATCCCGATGATCGCGATCACCACGAGCATCTCGACCAGCGTGAACCCCCGTCGAATCTTGCGCCACAACGTCTTCATATCCGTTTCCTTTCGATCTGGCCCGGATGGACAATCCAACCGGCCTCGCCTGTTGCCACTGCCATTTATAGGAAGCATGCCGCCAGACGCTTCCCCGGTCAAGCTGATTTCAGGTGCCAAAATCCTCGGCTAAGCTCGGTCGATCAGGAACGAACGATACTTCGAGAGCCTCCCGAACGGCGCCGACGGAGCGGCGCCCTCCATGCCCGTCCTCTCGTATCTCTATTAGGAAGAGGGTCTGGAGGGCCGCGCTCCGTCACGGCCGTGTCGACGCCAAACGGGTGGTCATCAGGTATACAAGTCTTAGCCGAGGATTTTGGAGGTAGCAATCGCCCCATGGAGCCGTGCATAAGCAGCGCATCCCCTGCGGACGAGTTGTTGACAGGATAGCGCGCGGTCGATAGAAGAAGCGGTCGAGATGGCTTGGGGGGAGCTACCCTGAGCGAATTTGGAGCAAGTATGACAGGAAGTCCCATGGGGCCGATCGCCCGGCTCAAGAGCCGGTTCTGTCACCGTACTCTAGCCCGGGTCTGGCATCGATCAGTGCCCCATGTCTTTGTCAGCCGTAAGATGAACGGCGTCAAGGTTTTCTTCGATCTTAACGACAACATCGATGACCTGACGCGTCCCGAC
>CAYODK010000066.1:0-24989 GCA_964402695.1 uncultured Verrucomicrobiota bacterium | reverse complement strand
GGCGAAGGCCGATCGTGACGAAGAAGACGGCGCTGAACACGTGCCGCAACGGGGCCACCAGCGCTTCGACTTTGGGCAGGGCCCGTGATTCGGCCGCAACCGCGCCGGCCAGTACCGCGCCCAAGGCCAGGCTGAGCCCCATCTTGACCGCCAGAAGGGACACACCGAAACACAGTCCCACGACCGCCACAAGCAGCAACTCATCGCTTCCGAGCCTCAGGAGGTAGTCCAACGCCCTGGGGACCGCGAGCAACCCAATCACCGTGACCAGGACAATGAACAACACGAGGTTCCAGACGCTCGTCGCCACGAGTCCGGCCTGGACCGAGCCCGTGAGGGCCAGGCCGGTCAGCACGGCGATCATCACGACGGCAAGTACGTCCTCGACGATGCTGATGCCCACCGCCAGGTCGGAAAATCGCTCCTTCTTGCGGTCGAGATCGTGCAGGATCCGCGCCAGGATCGTCGTCGAGGAATCGCAGATGATCGCGCCAAGAAGCAGGCTCGCGATCGGGGTCCAGCCCAGCCAGCGACCGAGAAGGTACCCGAGCCAGACCATCACGCCCACATCCAGGATCGCCGTCAGGACCGCCGTGGCGCCAACTCTGCGAAGCTTGCGAAGATTGAAGTCCAGCCCAAGGGAGAACATGAGGAACACGATGCCAATGTCGGCCAGGGTGCGAATCGTCTCTTCGTCCCGAATCAGGCTGAACGGCGGGGTATGCGGGCCGATGATCAGTCCCGCGAGCACGTAGGCAACAAGCTTGGGCTGGTTCAGCCGGTGAGATACCAGCGCCGTCACGCCCGAGATGAGCAAGACAACCGCCAAGTCCTGTAGGAGCGATGAAGTCACGGTCCTTCATTACCACGAATCACGATGAACGCAACGCCAAGCGGATCCAGCCGATTCGGCCGTCCGTCCCCGCATCACGTCCCGGCCGGTCACAGACACGACCCGATGAACAGGCTGTGCTCGTCACCGTCCGGGCAACGATCAGCGGCCGGCATCGACCACCCCGGCCATCGCCGGATCGTGGTCCTCGCGGACGTTCGCGGCGAACGCCGCTGACCGAACACCGCCGGCCCGCTGGCCATCTCCTCGCTCCGAAGTAGATCCCACGGGGAAAAGACACCCTGGCGCGCATTCTTGCAGAGCTGAATGAAGAGCCGCTTCATGACGTCACCCCCAACATTGCCTGCTGGCCGGGTTCGAAGACATCCAGGACCTCGGCGGGGCCTTCGCAGGCAAGAAGGGCCTCCCTCACGTCCGGACGAGACATGCGCTTGGCGATACGAGCCAGAACTTGGAGGTACTCTTCGCAATACCCCTCGCACGTGAGAAGCAGGAAGAAGAACCTGGCCAAATCGCCGTCCCCGATTCCAACATCCACTCCATCGCTGCAGATGCCCATGCTCCCCGAAATCCCGACGAAGTCGGGAAGAGTGACGTGGTGCAGGACGGTTTCACACTCTGAGACCAACGGCGTGATCACCCGCTGGCGCAGCGCGCGATCCACGATGTCGTCCCGCACGGACGCGGGGACCTGGTGGTGGCGGGCCAGGGTGTGGACGAGATGCCGGAGAACCGCCTCTCGGCTGTCCACGCGAAGGCCCGTCTGCACGAGACGGCCCCAGAAGAGGCGACGCAACGTCACCGGTGCCGCTCCCCCGGACATCATCAGGAAGAGAGGATTCCGAACGCGGCGCGCCACAAGGTCCGGCAGCGATCCGGCGAAGCCTTGCGCCAGCCGGAAGGTGCTGGGGGCCCCGAGGATCAGGAGGTCTTCGGGGGACACCCGGCCTTCCACCGCTGCCGCGAGATCCGAGGCATTCTCGACCGAGGTGTCGAACGGCATCCCGACGGCGGATGACGTGAGGCTCTCGATGCTCACGTAGGGGGCGTCGTCATTGGGAAACGGTCGCGCCCCGTCTTCGGAGACGAACCGCAGGATGCGCACCGGTGCACCAACCGCCGAGGCGACGGCGCCAGCCACCCACATGAGTGGAAGCGTGTTGGGTCCGCCCGATGTCGCCACCCAAACCTTGCGGATGCTCGACGTCTGGTCCTCCCGGACGAACACGGCCGGAATACGCAATCCAGCAACAAGACGGAGCCGCTCGGCAAAGGTCGCATCATCCGAAGCCCAGTCCGAGACGAGCATTCCAATTCTCCGCTCCCGGGCGAGCGACACCAGATCCGCCCACGCGCCGGGAGGGAGAATTTGGATCGCGGTCTTGTGCAGGCCGGTGATCAGGTACGCATACCACCGGACGATGGTCTCGGCTTCCGGACGGGAAGCACAGGCGACAACCATGCGGTTGCTGAGCGGATGGTGGTTCATCGCAAGGTCCTTTCCGAGCCCATTGGGCCGGTCGTCTTCCATCGTTGTTGCGTGGACGCTGCGTCCTTCGTCCTCGTGACCGGACCGCCGTTCACCCCCGCCTGCCATTCCACGTCCTCGACCTTCAACGTGCAACGGCCATCGGGCATGGGCCATTCGACGGTCTGCCCCCGACGGCATCCGAGCATCGCCATGCCGAGCGGAGCGAGCACGCTGATGCGGGACCGATCGGGATCGGCGTCCGCCGGCCACGAGACGACGAAGTCCCACTGATGGGACGTGTCCATGACACGCACCTTGACGCGGGAGTTCATGGTGACGACGTCCCCGGGCATCTGTTCCGGGGGGATCACGTTCGCCCGGGCCAGTTCTTGATCCAGCATTTGGAAGGCCGATCGGTCCCGGCCGTGCCGGTCGCGAACAGACTGTTGGACCAAGTCCCGCAAGCGTTCGCAGTCGTTCTCGGTCAGGTAGATGCTCGTGTCGTTCATTTCGGGTTTCCTTTCGGATCCGGCTCGAATCTCGGCGGGGCTCCGCCCAAGGCGACCCATGTGTCGCCAGGGGCCGCCGCCCGTGCTCAATCGACGCCATCCCACCAGGGCCACAGCCGATCCTGGGCTCCTCCGACCTGCGAGCCCTGCCCGAAGGGCTCGATCCGGATGGCGCCGTCCGGATCGAAATCATCGTTCCGCCGCCTGCTGAGTGCGCCCACGCCATACCGGCGACCAAGCGCCTCCTCGGCCTCGATCCGCCGCGCACGCCATCGCGGACCGTGAGTCCAGATGCCTATCACCACGCGCTTGTTCATGGTCCGCTCCTTTCGGTTTGCATTCCGATATGCAGCGAGCATGCCAAACCGGCGCGCGAGCGCGCGATGCGGGCAATGTCAATGCCATGAATACGTCTGAAGCGGCTACTATGGAATGTGTTACGTCAATCCGTCGCCGTGGAGAATGGGATGAACCATCACCGCCGGCGTCACAGGTTCGATATCGGGCCGCCTGGGGCAATTCTCCCCACGTGGGGAGAATTGAACCGGCGTGTACGGCACGCTCGATCTACCGGCGAGACCTCAGTTTCTCGCGGAGGGTCTTGCGATCGATGCCCAGAATTGCTGATGCACGACTCTTGTTTCCATCGACGCTCGCAAAGACGGATCGGATGTGGTCCGCCTCCACCTCCGCCAAGGTGCGGTTCGCTTCCGCGCCGCGGCGCGCGGAAAAGCGCATCAGGGTGGGAAGATCCGGAGTGTCGATGATGTCGACCTCAGCCATGAGCACGATCCTCTGGACCATATTCTCCAGTTCGCGCACGTTGCCGGGCCAGGGATAGCCCCGCAGTGCTTTCAGGGCGCGATCGGAGAACGCGGGGGGCGGTTTGCCCAGTTCCGCCGCCGCGCGCTTCGTGAAGTGATGCAGCAGCAGCGGGATGTCGTCGCCGCGCTCGCGCAGGGGCGGCAGTTCGATCGGTACAACGTTAATCCGGTAGAAAAGATCCTGTCGGAACTCGCCGCGTTGCACGAGATCCTCCAGCCTCCGGTTGGTTGCGGCGATTACCCGGGCATCCACCTTGCGGGGCTCCCGCGAGCCCACCTTGAAGACAACCTTGTCCTGAAGCACGCGCAAGAGGGCCGCTTGCATGGACGGGGTCAGTTCCGCGATCTCATCCAGAAAGATGGTGCCCCCATCCGCAGCTTGGAAGAAGCCCGTGCGCGCCTCATGGGCGCCCGTGAAGGCGCCCTTGCAGTGCCCGAAGAACTCACTCTCGAGCAGGGCGTCCGGGATGCCCCCGCAGTTGACCGGCACAAACGGCGCCGTGCGCCGCGCACTGCGGTAATGGATGGCGCGAGCGACCAGTTCCTTGCCCGTTCCACTCTCGCCGCATACCAGAATGGTCGCTCCGCTTCGCGCAGCCTTCTCCACGCTCCCGTAGACTACCCGCATTGCCTTCGATTCACCGAGAATGCCCCAGGCCGAAGGAGCGGACTGACCCGCTTCGGGGCCGCCCGGGCGACGAAGCCGGACCTTGGCGAATGCCCGACGGACCGCGCCAAGCAGTTCCTCGTCGGTGAAGGGCTTGCCCAGATATTCGTGGGCGCCCGTCGCCATCGCCTCCACCGCGCCGGGAACCGATGCATAGCCGGTGACGACGATCACCTCTGTGTCGCGCAGATTCTCGCGAACGTGACGGAGCAGATCCATCCCGCTGCCTCTGGGCATGCGAAGATCCGTGATCACCAGGTCCACCGGCGTGGCATCGAGTGCCCGGACCGCCTCCGCGACACCAGGCACGGCGATTACCTGGTATCCTGCGGCTTTCAGGCTTCGCTCGATCACCTCCAGCATGTCGACCGAGTCGTCGACCACCAGGATCTTCTCTTTCCGCTGCACGACGCGCTCCTTATAGGACGGCATCTTGCGAAGCCCGCCGAAGCGGCAGTAGGACGCGCACCACAGTCCCCCGCCCCACCAGGCTGTCGATCTCGATGCTCCCCCCGTGCGCCTGCACAATCCCGTGAACAACCGACAGACCGAGGCCGGTCCCCTCGTTGACGTCCTTCGTCGTGAAGAAGGGATCGAAGATGCGAGCTCGTGTCTCCTCGGCCATGCCGGTGCCCGTGTCACGCACCGTCAACTGAGCCGAGCCATCCCGGAGGGCGGTGGCGATCGTCAAGCGGCCGCCGTCCAGCATCGCCTGCGCGGCGTTGACCGCAAGGTTCGTAACAACCTGCCGAATCTGGGCCTCGTCGGCCATTACGCGGGGAAGGTCCCCCGCCAGTTCGTACTCCACGCGGATGCCGTTGTCCTCGCACCGGAGCAACCACAGGCTCGCGCTCTCCTGTACGATCCGGTTCAGGTCGACCGCGGTGAGCTGCGGCGGCGCCTGTCGGGCGAACGTCATCAGCTTGCGGATGATCTCCCGGGCGTGGAGCGTGGCGGACTGGATCCGCGAGACGTCTTTCCGCACCTGTCGCGGCAACCCCGGCGTCTGCCCGATGAGATGAGCGAACCCGAGGATGCCGCCCAACGGTTCATTGATCTCATGGGCGACGCCGGCGGCGAACTGGCCGATCGTCGCCAAGCGGTCCGCATGGCGCAGCTGCATCTGCAGGGCGTCCTGTTCGGCCCGCGCCTCCGTTCGCTCCACAAGAACCCCAACCTGTCGCGCAACCTCCTCGAGCAACCGTCGCTCCTCATCCAAGAGCGCGAACGCCGTACCATCCGGATATCCAACCTGCAGGACCCCTCTCCGACGTCCTCGGACCATGATCGGCGCCGACTGGCACCGCGCCGCGGCACGGCCCCCGGAATTGACGTACTCGATATTGTCGAACATCATGCGCGCCCATGCGTGCTCGGGCTGTTGCCAAGCGGACGGCAGACTGGCGACCACGCCTTGCAGGACCCGCGGGAGCGGCGTCGCCGCCGAGCTGGCGAGCTGCGCGATCGCATAGAGACAGGTCAACTCCTTCACACGTTCCCGCAGCGCCCCTTCGGCGCCCGGATCGCCCTCGCCCGGCGTCCGCGAGCGCTTCCGAAGCCTGCCCGCCTTCCTTCGGCCACGGGTGAGGCTGTTGCTCTTCTTGAGAGGCTTCATGATCGACTGTTCCGGAATAGAATCGTCTCCATTCGGTCCGAATCCAGTCCGCAGGATGCAGAGGGGTACCAATCCTGTCAAGAGCCCGAGCATCGTCATCGTCGCCGCGACGCGACCGGGGCCTTCTGGAGGACCATGCCCCGCAATCTGGCTGCGGTCTTCTGCACCGGCAAGGAGATCGCTGATCTTCTTCGGCAGCGGCGAGACGACCATCACTCGCCGAACGCCGTTCTTGCCTTCCCGGCTTCATTCTGCAAGCCTCGCCAGCATGGAAGAGTTGCTTCATACTGGCCCTGACGGGCACGCCACAAACACATAGGAGGAATAGGCCATGAGCATAGTGAAGGAGTTCCAGGAATTCGCGGTAAAAGGCAATGTCGTCGACATGGCCGTCGGTATCGTGATCGGCGGCGCGTTCGGGAAGATCGTTACATCCGTGGTCAATGACGTGATCATGCCCCCGATCGGATTGCTGCTCGGCGGAGTCAACTTCACGGACCTGGCGATCACCCTGAAAGCGGCGGTCGGCGAAACGGCGGCGGTGACACTGAACTACGGCAAGTGCGTCCAGACCATCATTGACTTCTTGATCGTCGCCGGCGCGGTGTTCATGCTCGTCAAAGGACTCAACTCGTTGCGCCGCAAGCAAGAGGCCGTCGATAAAGCCGCCTGAACCGGGACCCTCGGAACCCATACAAGGAAACGAACACCCATGAATCGGTTACTCATCGCCGGAATGATCCTGACCACTTCTCATCTGATAGCCGTCGCCCAGGAGGCGAAGCCCGAGGGATTCAAGAGCACCTTCAGCGCGGGCCTGTCCCTCACGGACGGAAACAGCGAGACCTTGCAGGCCAATGCAAGCCTGCTGACCGAGGGTGAGAAGGTGGGGCTGGGGTCGGTGCGCGCGGGCGTGGAGGCCAACTACGGGGAGAGCACGGTCGCCTCCAACAAGCAAACGACCGTCGAAAACGTCCGCGTCTTCGCGAACGCTAAGAAGACGGTCACCCCCCGAACGTTCGCCTCCCTGAACGGCGAGGCCTTATACGACAACATCGCGATGATCGACTATCGCGCGACCCTCGGCCCGGGCTTCGGTGTCTTTCTCGTCAAGAACGACCGGACATCCTTCTCCATCGAGGCCGGCCCCTCCTACATATGGGAAGAGGTGGCCGACGTTAAGGACGACTACCTGGCGCTGCGGTTCGCCGAACGCGTCGATCATGCGTTCAGCAAGACCGCCAAGGTGTGGCAGTCGTTCGAGTATCTGCCAAGGCTCGACGACTTTGGCGATTACCTGATGATTGCGGAAGTCGGCGCCGAGGCAGCGTTGAACGCCCGATTGAACCTTCGGATCGTGCTCCAGGATAAATACGACAGCACGCCGGGCGCTGGTTTGGAGAAGAGCGACCTCTCTCTGATCGCCGGCTTCAGCGTATCGCTCTGATTGGCGCACGAAGGCCAAGGACGCCGGAGGCGGGGCTGACCATCGCCCCCACCCGCCCGTTCATCCGGCGTCCTTCAGCAGGATCCATCCGCTCCGCGTCGCGGGGGTCTTTTGCATCGCATCCAGTCGATCCAACGGTTGGGAATGCGAGCTCCCGACGGCCGGTGCCTGGCCAAGGATGAGGAAAGGGCGGCGCTCGTTAAGGGGGTTCTGGGTGGAGGACCCAAAAGTGACGCGCGCCGCCCATGGCTATGATCCCACCGATCCGC
The DNA here is from genome assembly GCA_964402695.1 of uncultured Verrucomicrobiota bacterium. Classification (GTDB taxonomy): domain Bacteria; phylum Verrucomicrobiota; class Kiritimatiellia; order PWTM01; family PWTM01; genus VGWF01. The sequence goes on along the minus strand of CAYODK010000066.1, from coordinate 17,334 downwards.
ATGAAAGCAAGCAAGAGCACATCCAATTCGATCGGTGGGAAGTTTCCTTACGTCTCCGTGCAAGAATCCGGCCCAGCCTACAGCCGACAGGCTGTCAGCCGATCTTGAACCCGACCAGGCGCTCGGCGAGCATCGCGACGTACCGGCCCTGGTAGCGGGCGGCGTCCAGTTCGGTCTTGCTGGGCATGCGCTCGCCCTGGCCGCCGGCGATCGTGGTTGCACCGTAGGGCGAGCCCCCGGTGATTTCGCTCACGCCCATCTGTCCCTGGAAGCTGTACGGGAGCCCGGCGATGACCATGCCGTGATGCAGCAATGTGGTGTGGAAGGAAAGGATGGTCGATTCCTGCCCGCCGTGCTGAGTGGCCGAAGCCACGATGACGCTCCCGACCTTGCCCACCAGCGTGCCTTTCATCCAAAGCCCGCCCGTGGCGTCGAGAAACTGGCGCATCTGGCCGCACATGTTTCCGAACCGCGTCGGTGTGGCGAAAATGATCGCATCGGCGGAAGCCAGATCATCAACCGTGCAGATCGGAATGTTCGCCTGTGCCTTCTGCGCCTCGGTCGCGCCCATTTTGCCCAGCACCTCGGCCGGCAGGGTTTCCGGAACCCGTTTAACGGCGACCTGCGCGCCTGCGACGCCCCCCGCACCCTCGGCGGCAGCCTGGGCCATCTGATAGACATGGCCGTACATGGAGTAGTAGACGATCAGAACTTTCATGGCCGCTCCTTCATCTGGACGGTCCGTCCCGTACGCACCGTGGCGACACCGTACGCCACGTCGACACTAAAGCAAGGACAGCGTCGTCTGCGCCGCTGCCACGAACCCGGCCCATGGCGCGGCCGTTGGCATCCCGCCTAGCCGGGCTGGACGAACGAAGAGCGTGGACGAGGTCCGCGCGGCATACAGTCTTCCCTGAGGCCTTACCGGATCATCTACCACATCAAGTCCGAGCGGATCGACGTGATTGCGGTGCTTCACGGCGCACGGAACATCCTGCGTGCCGGCGAGTCGAGCGACTAAGCCGGGCACCTCCCCCGGCCTTGCGCCGGGCCATCCCGATCCAGCCTCGCTGGTCACCTCCGACTGCATCCGGCCGGCGGAATAGCGTGCGGGAGCAGACCGGTCCGTGACCTGCGGCTTCCTGTCTTTGGAAGGCCCACGGCGCAGGGCTTCCAGAGGTTGGAACGTGGGGATGTTGGATCGCCCGATCAGCCTCCGGCGGGCTTGCGCTCGCCCACCGGGGATCCGGAAAGCGCGGCAAAGACACTGCGCAGCTTGGCGTCGAAGGCTGCCCGGGTGAAGGGCTTCTCGATGAAGTGGACGCCCTCGTCGAGGATCCCGCCGCGGGTCAACGCATCCGACGGATAGCCGGACATGAACAGGCAGGGCAGGCCTGGCATCGAGGCGCGAAGCAGGTCGGCCAGTTCGCGTCCGCTCATCTCCGGCATCACAACGTCGGAGACAAGCAGGCGGATCCGGTCGCGGCTCGTCCTCGCCAGAGGAAGCGCCTCGCGGGGCGTCCGGGCCGCGAGAACTTCAAAGCCCGAAGAGGCGAGGATCGACCGCACGATTTCAAGGACGGCGGGATCGTCCTCGACGAGCAGTACCGTGGTTCCCAGACCATCCAGTGGCGCCGTCGTCGCGCCGGACCGGGGGGTCGCGACGGACGCCACGACGCGCGGGAACGAGATCCGGAAGACCGTTCCCGATCCGGGCGCGCTCTCGACCTCGATCGCCCCGCGATTCTGGCGAACGATACCGTAGACCGTGGCCAGCCCGAGCCCCGTACCCTGGCCGATGTCCTTGGTCGTGAAGAACGGTTCGAAGGCGCGTGAAAGCGTTTCGGGGTCCATCCCGCATCCGTCGTCGCGGACGGACACCTGCACGTGAGGCCCCGGGGCCGTTCCCGGATGCGCAGCGCAGAACTCCGGGTCGAGATCCACGTTACGGGTCGAGATGGCGATGGTCCCGGCACCCGAAATCGCATCGCGCGCGTTGACGCAGAGGTTCGCCATGATCTGGTCGACCTGGCTGGGATCCAGTTCCACGGTGCCCAGGCCCGGCCCGGGGGACCACGAGAGTTGGATGTTCTCCCCAAGGAGCCGCGACAGCATCTTGAGCATGCCGGCGATGGCATCGTTAAGATCCAAAATCCGTGGCACGATGGTCTGCCGGCGCGCGAAGGCCAGGAGCTGTCTGGTCAGCGAGGCCGATCGCTCCGCCGCGTTTTGAATCTCGTGCAGATCCACCCGGTCGTTGCCGGACAGTCCGGGCGAGCACACAAGTTGCTCGCAATATCCGAGGATGACCTGGAGGTTGTTGTTGAAGTCGTGCGCGACACCGCCCGCCAGCCGGCCGACGGACTCCATCTTCTGAACTTGCCGGAGCTGATCCTCCGCACCCGCCCTCGCCCGCTCCGACTTCTCCCGGTCCTCAAGCGCCTTCCGGAGGGTGACGCCGGTTTCCCGTGCATCGGCGAGCAACCGCTCGCGCTCCGCCTCGATCCGGCGCCGTTGGGAGACGTCATGGAGGAGCAGCCCGAGCGCGACGGTGGCGACCGGGTGAATCAGCATGACCGGCAGCCCGATGGCGCCCACGACGCGCAGCGCGGCCTCCCGGGGCAGCAGGAACATGAGCGCGACCATCGCGAGGTGGGCCAGGAGGCCCATCACGTAGAGCTCCGTCCACCGGATATCCTCCAGCGTCCCCCGGCGCAGGCGCCCCCAGATGATCCCGAGCGTCCCGGTCGTGAAGATCACCATCACCCCCGGTACGGCCGCGACGCCGCCCTGCATCAGACGCACCGCCGCGGCCATGGCCATGGCCACGACCGTGGGAATGGTGCCGAAGAACAGTCCGCTTGTGACCAGCAGCACGGAGCGCGTGTCGAAGACGATGCCGGTCTCGAGCCGGTAGGCGGTGAGGATGAGAGCGATACCGAGGGCGCCGACCACGAGCCCGGTCCCCACCTGGCGCCAGAACCGACCGCGAACGCGTCTGCCGTGGGTGACCAGGTCGTAGACCGTCACCACCGCCAGAAGGAGAGCGGCGTTGTTCAGCAGCGCGATCAGGATCTCGGCATTCATGGCACTTGCAGCAACGCCCAACGCGGCCATCCCTCAACTCCAGCCAGTTGCATATGATCGTGACACGCTCATCTCCGGCATTCAACCCCAATGGTTTGAATGGGACCGGTCCGCGTCTTTCCGTCGCGTCCGGCGATTGCGCCGCTGGCGGGGCTGCCAGGGGCCTTCCTTGTCGTTTTCAGGGCATCGGGGCGCGAAGAGTGTGATTCCGGCATGCGCGGTCACGGGGGTCGGCGGCGCGCGGGTCACGCTCCGCTTGAAGTCATGACGGGCCGGGAGTAATCTTACCAGTAAGACAAAGGCAAACACCATGATTGCACCAGCGACCACGCGCATGTCGACCCGGGGCCAGATCGTGATCCCGGAGGAAGTCCGCCAGGCCATGCAGTTGCGGGCCGGCGATTCCTTTGTGGTCGTCGGTCGGGACGACACGATCATACTGAAGACCGTGCGGATGCCCTCGCTCGACGGCTTGGATGACATGCTTCGCGAAGTCCGAGCCAAGGCACGGGCGGCTGGGCTCCGGCCGGCCCACGTTCGCGCAGCAATTCGCAAGGCGCGGGCGCGGCCGTGAGGCTCGTCGTCGACACCAACGTGCTGATGTCCGCCCTCTTCTTCGGGGGCGTTCCCGGCCGAGTGCTGGAAGGTGTCCGTCGCCGGCAATGGCAACTGGTAGCCACACCCGCCATCCTGGCAGAGTACCGCCGGATCGTCGGCGACCTTGGAACCCAGTTCCCCGGCGTTGATGCCTCCGCGGTGGTGGAGGTTCTGGCCGCCAGCGCGATCCTCGTGCCCGACCGGAAGCCCCCCTCGCCCATCTGCAGCGATCCCGCCGACGATATGTTCCTCCTCTGCGCGGCTGACGGCCAAGCCGCGGCCGTGCTGACGGGTGACCGGGCTCTGCTGCGCGTCGGCACGTTCGAGGGTGTGCCCGTCCTCACCGTCCGGCAGTGGCTGGACCGTTCCGGGCGCACATAGGGGCGCGGGGGCGCCGCGACTCGGGTTTGGCCAGCGGAGGGGCCCAAAACGCCGCTGGCGGGACGAGAGCCAAGATCCATACCGAACATCGGACCCCAAAGAACGCCGAACGATCGGGTCGCCACGGGGCAGCCAGAGGCCTTGCCGGGGCCGGGCCGCTGAGACGCTGTCATGTCGGCTGCGACATGTGCCGCATCCCGACCTCTATCGGGTCTCCTCCCGCAGAGTGACCCGCGGCTTGCGGCCGGCACAGTCGGTGCGGATGATGAGCCCGGCGGCGGCCAGGGCGGCGAGGCCGCGACGGGCGGAGTCGGTGGACTGGCCGGTCAGACGGCAGATGTCGCGGAGCGACGCCGGAAACGTCGTGCTTCTCTTGAGGGCTCGGTAGTGCCAGAGGGCAAGACCTGTGGGGAGTGCGGCGGGACCGGCTTCACGGGCCAGCCGGATCCAATTCCAAACGATCGGCCCACGGAGGTAGGGCTCGACCTTCTTCCGGGTCCGTGGCCGCTTGGGCGGTGGCGAATCGTCGAGCGGGAGCGCGGCGAGGTCTGGATCCGAGGCGCCCATCAGCAGGCCCCCAAGGGGGATACTACATCTATCTCTTTAATAGATTGAGCGGGGCTCCCGCCGGCGGGAGGGGTACCCCTCCCATCCGCGGGAGGGGTGTCTGCGTCGAGAAGGCGCATGACGGTCGTCCACATGGCGCGTCCTCGGTCGTCCATATAGCGGTCGGGGTGGCACACGATCTTGGCGTCCGACTCGAGTTCGAAGCCGCCGAGAACGTCCGCACTGGCCCTGCGCATGCACGCCTGGGTTGCGCGGACAACCTCCCCGATCTGGCTGGCGGGGCCCTCAACCAGCAAGGCGTCGTGCACCGGGGCGCAGACCTGGATCCCGGCCTCTGTGGCGTAGCAGCACGCCAGGCGGAGGATCTCCGCGCCGTTGGCCTGCATCGGGAAGTTCCGGAGGGAGCGCGGGTTGGTGAACGGCCCGACGTGCTGCGTCCAGCCGAAGACGGTATGTATCCGGCCGTTGAGGATGGCGTAGTCGACCGCCGCGTCGCTCCAGCGCCAGAACCGGGGGAACGAGCGCCGGTGGGCTGCGAGGAGCCGGTTTGCCTCAGGAACGGAGATCCCCATGCGTTCCGCGAGGGTGAAGGGGCCCATGCAGTACTGCGTTCCAAGCACCGTCGCCTTGTACTGATCGCGGATGGTCTTGTGGCTAGCCTTCGTGGCGTCCGGGGGCGCGGCTCCGGCCAACTTGGCGAACTCCAGGTAGGGATCCCCGCTCTGATACGCACGGATCATGGCGGGATCGCCGGATAGGGCGGCGGCAATCCCGAACTCTTGCTGGGCCCAGTCGACGTAGGCCACGGCCCGACCGGGCGGTGGCCTGATCAGTCCGCGGATCCACGTGCTGGGTCCGAAGACGAAGCGGGTGTTGGAGGGCTGGTTTCGTCCGGTGCAGCTCTGGTACGCGGACAGCAAAGTGCGGTTGCGGTCGTCCGGCCCCACTCTGAGCTTTTGAAGCCGGAGTTGGGAGAGCGCCGTCCGAAGTTCCCGGATGGGCGCCACCTGTGGGTAGGCGGCGGCCATGAGCTTGAAGGTGTCGTCGTCCAGGGCAAGCGCTCCGGAGTCGAGGCGGGGCCATGGGATATCCTCCTTGGCCAACCAGCGGGCGAAGCCTTCTTGGGAGAACGTCCGGCCCCGGTAGATGCCCAGGGAACCGCCGATTTCCTGAATGAGCCGGTCCTTGATGCTGTCCCAGCCGGCGACCAGCCGCCGCCAGGCGTCGCCGTCGAGGGGGATGCCGTGCCACTCCATGACGGCGGCGGCCTTCATGTAGCGGCCCCGGAGGAGGGCGCGACGGTGGAGGCCGGCCTCCATCCGGTCCAGCAGCAGGTTCAGTGCCCGGACATCGGAGGCGCAGTAGTCCAGGAGGGCCGTCCTCTCTTCGTCCGTGTAGGGTCCGCCGCGGATGGCGAGCTCCCGCATGGCGGTCTTCTCGACCGCATCCATGACGGGCAGGCCGTAGTAGGTGAGGGCGCCGAGCAGGTCGTTTCCGCTGGGCACATATCGGCCGCAGGTCTCGCAGCGGAACTCGGCGTAGAGATCCAGCACATTGGCCGGGAGCTCCCAGCCCAACGCGAGGAAGCAGCCGCATTCGGCGCTGGCGTAGTAGGCGACGAACAGGCTGTCCGGGCCCGTGTCGAACGGGGGCCGGTCGCCAAGTTGACCCCCCCACAGGGCCACCCGGCGGCCGGTCCGGAGTTCCACCGCCACCAGGCACAACGGCTCGGGCCGGTGTCCCGGTGGCGCGTGGAACTCGAAGTCGGCCAGCCAGATCTCCCGGAACTGGTCGAGCAGGCTCATGCCCCCCCGCGAAGCTGCCGGACCACCGGATGGTCGGCGCTGGTGATGACGCGCCCACGGAAGGCGATCTTGAACATGGCCTGCGGATCTGCGGGCCATTCGGGCGGCGGGAACTTACTGACGGGCTCGATCGCCTCATAGGAGCCGGACTCCATGTTACTCCGCACCCGGATCCACCGGTCGGCGAAGCTTCGAACGATTTCCAAGGCCGACGCGTTCCATGCGTCGAGTTTGCCGTCCGGCCCCGGGAGCCGGATGGGCCAGAACATGACGGTTCCCTGCTTCGTGACGACCCCCGCGAGCAGCTTCGGGATCCATTCCCCGTCCAACTCGTCGCGCATGTCCCGGGCTACGATGTAGTGCTCGCGGTCTTGCTTCAGTTCGATCACGGGCACCTGGATCTGCCAGGCCGGTTCCGGGCTGATCTGGAACCATGTCTGGGCGGAGGGCTTCTGGATCGGGACTTTCAGGATCGTCTTTTTGACGGGGGCCAGACTGGTGTAGTCCTGGGAGAGCGCGAGGCCCTTCAGGTCCATCTCCGCCGGCGGGGCGGACGGAGGAAGGCCGATGTCGTCGATCTGCGGATCGGCCTGCGTATTCGGTTGGTTCGATGTTCTCACTGTCCTGTTCCTTTCGGTGCTGGTTTGACTTGGGCTGTGGCCTGCGGAATCTCCGTCGTTTCGACATGCCGTTCGATTAGCTCGAGCAGCGAGGGCAGCCACATGAGGCTTACGCCGCGCGTCCGACCCGGCCTCCTTATGGAGGCGGTCCTGAGCTTGCCGGCGGCAATCAGCTGGCAAATGAACGCGTGCCCCAGCCCTGTGTGCGGCTGGTCGTTCCCTTCAGCGCCGCACACTGCCTGACAGAACCGATCGAACTGCTCCTGCCGGCTGTCCGCATCCAATGACAGCCCGGGCAGGGCCTGACACGTGACCGTGAAGAACCGTCCCCGGTCGTACATCTCGATTGCCGCGCCGTCGGCCCTGTACTTCTTCCGCCCCCTGGCCGTTGCGACGGCATCCACCGCGGCTTCCGTGTTCGGTACGCTCACCGGACCGCTGACCCATGGTTCCCCGAACACGGGGCACACCTCATTTGCGCGCCTGGTACTCATCGCGCGGCCCCCCGACGGACGCTCGGAAGGGCCTCAACCGCCCCCGACTCGACGAGGTCGAGCAGGCTGCGCGTGTCGTACACGATGGTCCTGTGACCAAATCGGTAATATTTGACCAGACGTTTCTTACGAAGTGTCTTGAGTTGTGACATCTCCAAGCCCGAAAGAAAACTCGCGCGTTCGGGCGGAATGCGCGGCGGCAGCGTGTCGCCGCCCGCCGCGCCCCGAATCCCACGCATCATCGCATCTGCCTTCATGGCACCACCGCTCCCATCGCAGCGGGCTTCGAAGTGAGATCACCCGCGCTGGGGGCATTAGAAATGGAGTGCGCGACGTAAGCACGCGGTAGGAGCCAGGTATGCGAGGTATTCGCTACCGCGCACCTGCAAGCCAGCGAAGAACGGACGGCTACTAAAGGTATGCCGCAAGCCCCGCGGTCCTGAACTTGGAGGCGGATAGCGCCTTCTTCAGGCTGGGCCGGTCAACCTCGATCGTCTTCGACAATCGGTAGCGCGTCACTCTTTGAAACGGGGCTGCCTCGACGACCGTCACCGCACTATTGGACTTCCTGAAGGAAACGTTGATCTGCTGCGCAGGCTTCTGCTTGCTAGCCCGGTACGGCTTGAAGAAGCCTTCCGGGATCTCGCAGCACTTCAGCTTCGGTCTCTCCGTGTTGATTCCTTCGCCCCCCGTGACAGCATCGACGGCAAAGACGAGCAGCAGCCGATAGGTTTCTTGGGACAGACAGGCGCAGCAGTCATCGCCCAGTTGAACGCAGTACCCCATGCCGTGTCCGCGAATCGCATCACGCTCTTCAAGAAACACCATACGCCGCGATGCCGCAGGTGGTGGTAGCGGGGGTACCGTCTCGTTGTGCTTCTGAAGCAAAGAGTCCCGGAGCACCTCGATGCACCGAGATAGCGGCGCTGCCTGATGCGTGATCAGAACCCCCCCGCTACCACAGGCGAAGCCGATCGCCAGACGGCCTCCGGCGGCACTCCTCGGCACCGGTGCCAGTTCAGCCCTTCCCAAATCCGAAACGGAGAGGAAGACCGGCATACTGCTGTTCCCATCAATGTAAGGCTGATACTCTTGAATGAGGTTGGCCCACGGGACGGGGGCCCCATCCCATTCTGCGTCGAGAGAGAAGGACATGGGCCAGTCGATCTGCTCCCTTGCGAGTCGCTCGATAATCCTGGTGAGCGTTGCGGTGTTGTCGGCTCCATTGGTTCCCTTGGTGTCGAACAAGGGTGATGAAACGGGGGTCTCGCGGCGCCCCACCCTGAAACCAACGGCAAAACTCTCCATCAGAACGCTTGCCGGCGCCTCCCATTGATGAACGTCCGTCGGCACCATAACCCAGACGACGTTACCAGTACTCGCGTGGCGAAGGAGTGGGATGATGGAGGCCTTTGCTTGACGCCTGTCGCTCTCCGCCCAGAGATCTGCCGATGCCCTTGGTGTCACCGGTTCACGCTGACCAGATGCGGCGGTTTCCATCCACTCCGGCCAATGGGCGTCCGGTAGAAACACCACGGCCTTGTACCGTCCGATCTCGGCGAGGATCTCGTCGGTGAGACTCCCTACGATACGGACCCCCTGCAGTTTCTTCGGCTGCGATGGTCGCCCCAAGATCAGGATCGGGAAAGTGGAAGCACCTTGGCCATCAGGCCCCATCGTCTCGCCCGCTGCCTTCATAGCGGTGAGGATGACATATTCGGACCAGAGTGTCCTCTCCCTTGCCATGGGAATGTATTGGGCGAATAGGGCGACGGCACCATCAGGACGGCACGGGCTACCTCTGCCGGTGCCGCGCTTGTCGCCATGGGCTCGGCACAAAGCCATCACGATTCCTTGAACATATGTCGGTCAGTTCCGCGGAGCCCGAAGTGCCTTGCCTCAACCATCAGCGCGTGTGGGCAAGTAGACGAACCGGCACTCGTGATGTGGCCGGACAGAGGTGTACCCCATCGCGGGGGACACGGACCCGGGGCGCAACATGGGGATGGCACAAAGTCCCGTGAGCATCGGATTGAAGATCCGATGCGCGAGGTTTTGTGCCGTCTTTGTGCCGTCCTCGGCGACCTAATTCGCCCCTTATCGACCCGAATGGACCCGGAAGGGGTGGACGGAAGAAGACGGCGAGTTATGCCCATATCTTCAAGATATTCGCATGAAAAGAGGTGGCACCCCCGGCGTGGTTCGAACACGCGACCGTCGGATTAGAAATCCGATGCTCTGTCCAGCTGAGCTACGGGGGCGCCGGACCGGAACCAGTATCATACGGGCGGGCGCGGAAAAGGAAAGGCGCCGTCGGGCGAAAGGCCGCAAGGCCGGCGGCCGGGGCCGCCGCCGCGGGTCGCGGCCGCCCCGCTCGCTGCGCCCGGCGCCGCAGGGCGGACACTTTGCCATCAGGACGCTCCCGATGTATGCTGCGATGCCTCATGCGAACGACCGTCAACGTGGCCGACGTTCTGCTGAAGCAAGCACGACGGCGTGCGGAGGAGCGCCGCTTCTCCGGCCGGCTGTGGAGGAATTCCTTGGAATGAACCCGGTTTCGACATCCCGGCTGCTGGACATCTGCATCGCCGCCTCGCAGGCGGCGGGGCGGCACGCGGTGGACCACTTCGCACGGCGCACGGAGACGCTGGAGGTCGGCGCGCACGACGTGAAGCTCGCGCTCGATGTCGAATGCCAGGGCGTCGCCGGCGGGGTCGTCCGGCGCGAGTTCCCGGACCACGCCCTGCTCGGCGAGGAGCGCGGGCTGCGGGAGGACGGCGAGTACCGCTGGGTGATCGACCCGATCGACGGCACGGTCAACTTCTCCCACGGCGTCCCCTACTGGGGCAACTCGATCGCCGTCCAGCACCACGGACGCACCGTCGCCGGCGCCGTGTCGCTGCCGATGCTCGGCGAGATCTACGCGGCGACGATCGACGGCCCCGCGACGCTCAACGGCGCGCCGGTGCGCGTGTCGGACACGGCCGACCTCGCCCACAGCATCGTCTACACCGGCATGATCGAGACCGACGGCGACGACGGGGTCTCGATGCGCGTCACCACGCGCCTCGCGACGGAGGTCCAGAAGCTCCGCATCCTCGGCTCCGCCGCGGCGGAGCTCTGCTACGTCGCCTGCGGGCGCGGCGACGGCTACGTCGAGACGACGATCCACCTCTGGGACCTCGCCGCCGGCGCCCTTCTCGTCGAGCGGGCCGGCGGGACCTGCGAAATGCTCGAGGATCTCGGCGACTACACGATGCGCTACCTCGCCTCCAACGGCCGCATCCACGCGCAGTTCCGCGCGGCGACGCGGGCCGCCATCGGAGGCTGAGGCCTCACGCGCCCGCGCGCGGCGCGGCCAGCACGGCGCCGCAGCTCGCGTTGGTCGCGAACGCGGTGTAGCGTGCGAGCCAGCCCTTCGTGAACCGCGGGGGCGGCGGGGTCCAGCCCTGGCGCCGCTCGGCGAACTGCGCGTCGGTCAGCCTCGCATGGATCGTGCGGGCGGGCAGGTCGATCTCGACGATGTCCCCGTCGCGCAGGAACGCGATCGGCCCCCCCTCGGCGGCCTCGGGCGACATGTGACCGATGCAGGCCCCGCGGGTGCCGCCGCTGAAGCGTCCGTCGGTGATGAGGGCGACCTTGTCGCCGAGCCCCTGCCCCATGATGTAGCTGGTGGGCGCGAGCATCTCCTGCATGCCCGGGCCGCCCTTCGGCCCCTCGTAGCGGATCACGACGACATCGCCGGCCTTCACGCGCCCGCCGAGGATGCCTTCGCAGGCGGCCTCCTGCGACTCGAAGATCACGGCCGGCCCCGTGTGCCTCTGCATCTTCGGGTCGACCCCGGCCGCCTTGATCACCGCGCCCTCGGGCGCGAGGTTGCCGCGCAGCACCAGCAGGCCGCCCTGGGGGCTGTAGGCGTTGGCCAGCGGACGGATGCACGCGGGGTCGGCCGACGCGGCGGGGGCGATCGTCCGGCCGAGCGTCCTGCCGGTGACCGTCTTCGCGCGCAGGTGCAGCAGGCCGTCGATCTTCGCGATCTCCTTCAGGATGGCGGAGATCCCGCCCGCGCGGTCGACATCCTCGATATGGTAGGCCGACGACGGCGACACCTTGCAGATATTCGGCGTGCGCCGGGACAGGGCGTCGATGCGGTCGAGATCGTAGTCCACGCCCGCCTCCCGGGCGATGGCCAGCGTGTGCAGCACGGTGTTGGTGCTGCCGCCCATGGCCATGTCGAGAACGAACGCGTTGTCGAGCGAGTCGCGCGTGACGATGTCGCGGGGCAGCGGTCCGCCCTCGATCGCCATCCGGACCACCAGCCGTGCGGCCTTCTTCCAGAGCTTCCTGCGCTCGGGGGACATGGCCAGCTGCGTGCCGTTGCCCGGCAGCGCCAGCCCGATCGCCTCGAGCAGGCAGTTCATGGAGTTCGCGGTGAACATGCCGGAGCACGAGCCGGGGCCGGGGCACGCGGCGCACTCGAGGGAGTTCAGGGTGCCCTCGTCGACCTTGCCGACCTTGTAGCCCCCGACCGCCTCGAAGACGCTGATCAGGTCCGCGGCCCTGCCCTCCGCCGTCCGCCCGGCCGCCATGGGGCCGCCGCTGGCGAAAACGGTCGGGATGTTGACGCGCAGCGCGCCCATGATCATGCCCGGCGTGATCTTGTCGCAGTTCGGAATGCAGATCATCGCGTCGAAGCAGTGCGCGTTGGCCATGGTCTCGACGCAGTCCGCGATCAGCTCGCGGCTCGGCAGCGAGTACTTCATGCCGGTGTGGCCCATGGCCAGGCCGTCGCAGATGCCGATCGTGTTGAACTCGAACGGCGTGCCGCCGGCGCGGACGATCTCCTTCTTGATCAGCTCGGCGACCTTCTTGAGATGCACGTGGCCCGGGATGACGTCGGTGTAGGAGTTGCAGACGGCGATGAACGGTTTCCGGATGGCCTCGTCGTTCAGCCCCGTCGCCCGCAGGAGGCTCCGGTGCGGCGCCCGCTCGAACCCGGCCTTGATCGTATCGCTTCTCATGACGCAGATCCCCTTCCCTTCCCGCGGACGACGCCGCGCGGCGCATCCTACCGAAGCCGGCCCCGGGAGGGGAACCGAAAACCGCGGTGCGGCTGGACAGCGGCGGACGTTCCTGCTTCGATGCGCCGCATGCAGCAATGGATCGTGACCCTGGACATGGAGGGCGTGCTGACGCCCGAGATCTGGATCGCCGTGGCGGAGCGGACCGGAATCCCGGACCTCCGCCGCACGACGCGCGACGAACCGGACTACGACAAGCTCATGCGCGGCCGGCTGGCCCTTCTCCAGCGCCACGGGCTGACGCTTCCCGACATCCAGCAGGTGATCGGCACCCTCCAGCCGCTCCCGGGGGCCCGGGAGTTCCTCGACGAGCTCCGGTCGCTGTGCCAGGTGATCATCCTGTCGGACACCTTCGAGCAGTTCGCCACCCCCCTTCTGCGCCAGCTGGCGTGGCCCACGCTGCTGTGTCACCGGCTGGTGGTCGAGAACGACCGCATCACCGGCTACCGGCTGCGCGTGCCGGAGCAGAAGCAGAAGGCCGTCGCCGCGTTCAAGCTGCTGAACTACCGCGTGATCGCCGCCGGCGATTCGTTCAACGACACCGCCATGCTGCTCGAGGCGGACGCCGGCTACCTGTTCCGGGCGCCGGAGAGCGTGCGGCGGCAGTTCCCCCAGTTCACGGCCGTGGAGACCTACATGGAGTTGCTGGACCTGATCCAGGACGTCATGGGCCGGGCCTAGCGATCGGCGGGCTGGGGTGGATGACGGGGCTCGAACCCGCGACAACCAGAGCCACAATCTGGCGCTCTGCCAACTGAGCTACATCCACCACAAGAGGCCCGGTAGTATCCCCGGCCGATCCCCGGAAATCAAGCAGAACCGCGCTAGTGGAACACGGCGTAGAGCAGAAGCATGGCGGCGACGAGGAGGACCGACAGGAGCCGGTAGTTGCCGAGACCGGGCCAGGCAGGACGACGGAACGCATCGAGCGCGTTGCCCCACACGAGCTGCCGGCCCGGTGCATCGGGGGCGTCGGGCCGCAGGCGCGAGGCCACGACCAGGATGCCCGAGCAGACCAGGAACAGCAGGAACGTCGCGAGCATGTAGGAGATCGGCACGGTGGCGGCGTACCACGCGAGGCAGCGGCCCCACGCCCCCCCGGGGCCCGGCGCGACGGCCGCCAGCCATGCCGCCCACTCGGCGGGCGCGTAGAAGAGGATGAAGCACGCGCTGCAGACGGCGAATCCGCTCCACAGCGTCACCAGCGCGCCGCGGGCGGACGCCGGCTTCCAGAAGACGCCCCACACGAACACGGTCGTGATGGGCGGCGCGATGAAACAGATCAGCGCGGAGATGCCGTCGAAGATCGTCTTGAACTGCGCGACGAACGGCGTCCACGCGATCGCGATCACGACCGCGATCAGCGTCGCGACGCGGCCGACCAGCACCGTGCGCCGCTCCGACGCCTCCGGCCGGAAGCGACGGTAGAGGTCGTAGCTGAACAGCGTCGCGATCGAGTTCAGGGCGCCGGAGATCGTGCTCATCAGCGCCGCCACCAGCGCCGCCGCGACGACACCGCGCACGCCGACCGGCAGCAGTTCCTGGATCATGTGGGCGTAGACCGCCTTCGTGTCCGCGACCGGCGCGTCCTTCGTGAGACCGAGGTAGACCAGCCCCGGCAGCACGAAGACGAAAACCGGCAGGATCTTGATGAACCCGGCGAAGAGCGCGCCGACGCGCGCGTCGTTCTCCGACTTCGCGCCGAGGACGCGCTGGACGATCGTCTGGTCCGCACACCAGTACCACAGCCCGATGACCGGGTAGCCCAGGAGGAACCCGTACCACGGGATGCCCGACGGGTCGCCGTGCGGACGCAGCATCGACATCGTCGCCGACGGGAACTTCTCCCCCGCCGCCGCGATCATCCCCATCGCTTCGCCGACGCCGCCCGCCTTGAGGAAGGCGAAGATCGTGATGCAGACCGCGCCGAGCAGCAGCACGACCGTCTCGACCGATTCCGTGAACACGACCGCCATCAGGCCGCCGACCAGCGTGTAGACGCCGGTCAGGATCGTCAGCGTGACGACCGAGACCCACACGTTGATGCCGAAGAGCGCGTGCAGCACCACCGCGCCGGCGTAGAGCGAGAAACCGATGTGGATGAAGACCGCGGAGATGATCGAGACCACCGCCAGGTAGTCGCGGCACGGCCGGCCGTAGCGGCGTTCAAGGAAATCCGGCAGCGTCGCGACCCGCGTCTGCAGGTAGAACGGAACGAAGAAGAGCGCCAGCGCGATCAGCGTGAAGGCGGCCATCCATTCGAAGTTGCCGAAGGCCAGCCCGTTGACGTAGCCCTGCTCGGCGAGCGAAACGAGGTGCACGGTCGAGATGTTGGTCGAGAAGAGCGCAAGGCCGACCGGCGCCCAGCCGAGCGTCCGCCCGGCGAGGAAGTAACCGCCCTCGGCCGCGGCCCGCCGCCGCTGGCGGATGCCGACCCACAGGCCGAAGGAGACGATGGCGACGAGGTACGCCACCAGGATGACCAGGTCCGGTCCGCCGATCCGCAACATGCCCGCCTCCCCCGCGGCCCGCGCCGGCCGCCGTTCCCGCCCGCCTCTACCGAGCCGCCCGCTCGGCCTCCTCCATCGCGATCCGCGCCCACTCCCACAGCCGCCGCGGCTCGCGCCGCACCGTCGAGATGTCCTTCATGATCAGCTCGACATGTCCCCCGCGCGCCCGGTCGAGGAACCCGCGCAGATCCGCCCGCGCCTTCTCCGGCCGCCACACGTCCTCGGCAAAAACCGCCGGCGTCGGCTTGCGGCTCATCACGTAATCCGCCCCGATCGCCGCGACCGCGCGGTCCGTCCGGCACCACGGGCTGACCGAGATCTTGCGCAGGTTCGGAATCCGGCGCAACAGGTCGATCTTCCCGTCGAGCTGCTCGCAGCAGCCATAGTAGGTCAGCCCCCACCTCCGGAGCCAGCGCAGATCGTGCTTGAGCGCAAACTCCCAGTGCATGTCCGGAGACACCTCGGAGAAGATCTGCGCGTTCGAACAGCCCCACAGGTTGTGCGGCCGCACGCGGGCGGGATCGAAGGGCTCGCCGGGCAGAGCGCTCACATACCCGTAGCCGCCGGAACCGATCCGCGTGGCGTTGCAGTCGAGCGAAAGGGCGTTGAGCGCGACGAACTGGTCGAGCTCCGTCATCCAGGCGTCGACCATCCGCTCGACCGCGGCGTGGACGAAGTCGGGCCGGTCGATCATGTCGACCATCGCCTCCTGGACGCCCCACCAGCGGATGAGCCAGTCCCATGGCGTGAACCAGATGTGCGTCTGCCCGACGCGCCGCACCGGCATCAACCCCGCGGCGATCTCGCTCATCGCCGCCTCCCAGCGCGCCGTCACCGCCTCGTGGTGCGTGACCACCGGCATGCGGATCTTCTCCAGGTCCGGCCAGTCGCGGATCTGGATGTGGAAATGGCGCGACACGATGTCGCTCGCCGCGTCGGTGCGCTCGACGTCGACCTCCTCGAGGATGCCGAAGTCGCTGCTGTGGAGCGCGAGCGGGCATTCGAGCGCGTCGCCGACGATCATGTCGCCCGGCATGTGACGCCACTGGTAGATCGTCCGCCGCAGCGTCGTCTCCAGGTCCCGCGCCCACGGATGCGCGCAGCGCGGCGTCAGTTCGCCGTCGACATCCATCTCGTGCCACGGGATCTCGTTGATCCATACCATCGGCCGCACGGAGTCGAGGTCGTTCAGCCGCCGCCACAGCAGGGCCTTCTCGCGGTGCACCGGCAGTGCCGCGATCTCCGCAAGCTCGCCGACCAGGCGGCGGAGTGCGTCCTTCTCGTCCGGCGCGAGGACGATCTCCCCGTCGACCGGCGGCGGCGTTCGGTGGCTGGGATCGTGCAGCATGGCCCCCCCTATGGACCGCCAGGCCGGTCCTTCGTGCCTGCGGTCTTGTGCGTCGGCGTGATGCCGGTGATCTTCAGTGCGAATGCCGTTTCGCAGGGCTTCTGCGCCGGCAGAGTGACCTCCAGACCGTCGTCCTCCTGCATCCATGGCAGCGCGCCGGCGTGGCCGAGCAGGCGGACGTCGCGAATCGGCCCCGCCGCCTTCGCGAGCGAGCGAATCTCCAGTTTCCCGCCTGCGGGCCAGCCGAGGGCTATGGCGTAGAGCGTCGATCCGTCCTTCGAGCGGGTGAAGCGGATGTCGGCGGCGGCGTAGTCCGCCGCGCGCTTGATGCCCCGTCCCCCGGCCGTCAGCGCCGGGCCTTCGCCATGCACCTTCCACGGACGCGTCGCGAAGATCGCCTCGCCGTTCACACTCATCCACGCCGCGAGATCGGCCAGAACCTGCTCGGCCTCGGCGTCGATCGTGCCGTCGCCGCGCTGCGGGATGTTCAGCAGCAGGTTGCCGTTCTTCGCGACGATGTCCGCCAGCATCACGATGACGTCCGGCCCCGACCGCCTCCATCGGGGTTCGAGATCCGGCACGAAGAACCAGGTGCCGATGGAGGCGTCCGTCTGCCACGGCTGGTCCTTGATGCCGGCCAGCACGGAGTTCTCCTCGTCCTGTACCGCCGCGCCCTCGATGAAGTCGCCGACACCGCGGCCCTTCTTGATCGTATACACGGCCTCCAGCCTGCCGTCGTTCGCCTTCAGGTTGGTGTTGTAGAAGTCCGCCATGAAGCTGCGGCCCACCGCGCCGAAGGGAATGCCGCCGTCCGAGTAGACCAGGTCCGGCTGGTACGAATGGA
>CAYODK010000065.1:0-25241 GCA_964402695.1 uncultured Verrucomicrobiota bacterium | reverse complement strand
CTCCGAGGCGGTGAAGAAGGTCCCGGATCTCGTCCGGCAGTACCTCGGCAGCGTGGTGCCCTCCGGCGACAACTTCTTTGCGGCGCTGAACTCCGCCGTCTTCACCGACGGCTCGTTCTGCTACATCCCGCCCGGTGTGAAGTGCCCTGTCGAGCTTTCGACCTACTTCCGCATCAACGCCGCCGGCACGGGCCAGTTCGAACGGACCCTGATCGTCGCCGACCGCGGCAGCCAGGTCTCCTACCTCGAGGGCTGCACCGCGCCGATGCGCGACGAGAACCAGCTCCACGCCGCCGTCGTCGAACTGGTCGCGCTCGAGGATGCGCAGATCAAGTACTCGACCGTGCAGAACTGGTATCCGGGCGACGAGCAGGGGCGCGGCGGCATCTACAACTTCGTGACGAAACGCGGGCACTGCCGCGGCGCACGCTCGAAGATCTCGTGGACCCAGGTCGAGGTCGGCTCCGCCATCACGTGGAAGTACCCCGGCTGCGTGCTCGAGGGCGACGGCAGCGTCGGCGAGTTCTACTCCGTCGCGTTCACGAACCGGAGGATGCAGGCCGACACCGGCACGAAGATGATCCACATCGGCCGGAACACCCGCAGCACGATCGTCTCGAAGGGGATCTCCGCCGGCGAGTCGGTCAACACCTACCGCGGTCTCGTTGCCGTGCTGCCCGGCGCGACCGGCGCGCGGAACCATTCGCAGTGCGACAGCCTGCTGATCGGGAGCCGGTGCAGCGCCAACACGTTCCCCGTCGTGGAGTCGGAGAACCCGACGGCGATCCTCGAGCACGAGGCGACGACCTCGCGCATCAGCGAGGACCAGCTCTTCTACCTCCAGAGCCGCGGCATCGATCCCGAGGCCGCCCGCTCGCTCATCGTCAACGGCTTCTGCCGCGACGTGTTCAAGCAGCTGCCGCTGGAATTCTCGGTCGAGGCCGTGAAGCTCCTGGAGATCAAGATGGAAGGAAGCATCGGCTGATGCCGAACCCTCCTTCGCCAAGGCTTCGGAGGGCAGGCACCGGACATCGAACACCGAACGCCGAACACCGAACGGCGGACACAACATCCAACACCCAACATCCAACACCCAACATCCAACAACGAACATCCAATCCCGCTCAACTTGAAACTCGAAACTGGCAACTTGAAAGACCTCTTCCCCGATGAGATGGAGGCGGTGCGCGGGCTCCGCGCGGCGGCGCTGGATCGCGCGGTGTCGCTGCCCGTGCCGACGGGAATGGAGGAGGACTGGCGGCGGACCGATCCGCGGCGCTTCGCGATCGAGGCCCTCCCGCCGTCGGCGGTGCCGCCGCAGGTCGCGCCGGACGGGGCGACCGCGCTCGACGCCTTCTACGACGTGGTGGTCCGGATCGGGGCGGCGGGATGGTCGGTCGAGGACCGATCGGGGGTTCTCGACAGCGGCTCACTGGTTCTGAGGACCCTGCCCGAGGCGCTTGCGGCGGACCCGGAGCGCACGGCCGGTCTCTGGAACCTCGTCCCCGCGCCGCGGCCGGACGACCGCTTCGAGTCGCTGGCCCGCGCCCTCCATTCGTTGGCGCTGGTCCTCCGGGCGAAGCCCGGCGTCTCCTTCGACCGCGGCGTGCTGGTGAGGTGGCGCGAGCCGGAGGGACGGCTCTTCGCGCCGGCCCTTCTGATCGATGTCGGCGCGGATGCGTCGCTTGGCGTCACGGAGGTCGTCGAGTCGTCCGGTGGCGGATCGTCCCTGTCGCTCGGCCTCACCCGCTTCGCCGTCGGCGACCGCGGGCGCCTGCGTCTGGCGCACGTCCAGCGGGCCGGTGCGGGCTCGGCGCGGATGGGCTTCACCCACGGGACGCTGGGGACCGGGGCGGCTCTGGATGCCGTGACGGTGCATGCCGGCGCCGATCTCGTGCGCACGCGGTTCAGCGCCGACGCGGCCGGCCGCGAGGCCGCGGTTCGGATCGGCGGACTGTTCCTGGCGTCGGCCGGGCAGCATCTCGACCAGCAGACGCTGCAGATCCACTCCGCGCCCGACACGACCAGCGACCTGCTCTACAAGGGTGCGGTCCGCGACGACGGGCACTCGGTCTATCGGGGCCTGATCGCCGCCTCGCGGGGCGCCGTGCGGATCAACGCCTACCAGCGCAACAACAACATCGTGCTCAACGAGGGGGCGCGCGCCGATTCGCTGCCCGGCCTGCTCATCGACGCGGACGACCTGAAGTGCACGCACGGCGCGACGATCGGCAGCATCGATCCGGAGCAGATCCACTACCTCCGCGCCCGTGGCCTGAGCGAGCCCGAGGCGAGGCGGCTGATTCTCGACGGCTTCTTCGAGGAGATCACCTCGCGGCTGTCCATCCCCGCCCTTCGCGACGAGGTCCGCGCCCTCCTCGGCTCCCGCCTGCCGGCCTGAGCGCTCCTCCACCGGGCTTGTCCCGATGGCGGGAAGATGATGATGCTGCGCCTACGCGGACAGCCCGGCACGCCGTGCCGCCCGCGCCAGCCGGTCGTCCGCGGTGATGAGCCGCCCTCCCAGACGGCGCGCCAGCGCCGCGTAGCAGGCGTCGTACACGGTCAGGTTCAACTGCACCGCCAGTTCAAGGGCGCTGTCCAGATCGTCGCGGACCGGCACGATGTCCACGGGGAGCCTCAGGACGTCCTTCCAGAGACGCGCGAAATCCGCCGCCGGGATGCCGCCCGCGGCGCGTTTTCGATGAAGCACGTGGGCGATCTCCACAAGGGCGAGATCCGGCGCAGCGAGGATCGCCTCGCAGCGCTCCGCCCTCCCGACGGCTTCCTCAAGTCCGACAGGAATCGGGCCGTCCGGCACGAACAGGCGGGCCCATGCGGACGCATCCAGAACGTAGGTCATCATCGGCGTTCCCGTCCCGCCCGGATCCCGGCGACCGTGTCGCCAAGGCGGCGGCCCGCCAGCCGTTCCCGCCACCCGCGCGCCGCCTCGGCAGCCGATCCCTGCCGCAACCGGGCCTCCTTGCCCAGGATGAAGCGGATCTGCTCCTGGAGGCTGCGATGATTCGCGTCGGCCTCCTTCCGGATCACCGCGTAGACCTCGTCCGAAACCTCGCGCACCGTCAGCGTCTTCATGTCTCCACGCTAGGGTGATGCCGCACCGAAGTCAAGAATGCGACTGCGTAATGATGTCACATGAACCCGACCATCCGCGCCGCATCTGATCGGCGGGGCCGTCGTGCGCGATGTCCGTCCGCGCGCGGGCCGCGCCGACACGTCGGCCGCACGGGGCGGGATCGAACCCCGGTTCGGGCTCGACGGGACCGGGCGCAGGACGGACACTGGCGTCGGACCTGGCGGGACGAAGAGTGGAAGACGAACAGACGGGGGATGCCATGACGCCATTCGGTCGGACGATGTTCCACCTCGCAATTGCCGTCGCCCTTGCGATGCTGCGTCCTGTCACAGCGCGGGCGGCGCACGAGTTCAACGGGCCGTACTCGGGAGCGAATCTGAACCGCGTCGCGTTCCCCGTCGGCGGCATGGGGGCGGGGATGTACTGTCTCGAGGGCTACGGCGCGCTCTCGACGATGTCCGTCCGGCACAAGATGGACTTCACCCACGAGCCGAACTGCTTCGCCGCGGTGTGGATCGCCGGCGCGAAGGAGGGGGAGTCCGTCGCACGAGTGCTGGAGGGGCCGATTCCCGACTGGAAGTACTTCGGCATGCCCGGCACCGGCAACGGCGGGACGGGGCGGACCTATGGCCTGCCGCGCTTCCGCGAGTGCTCGTTCGAGGCGCGGTTCCCGTTCGCCACGGTGAGCCTGCGCGACGGCGCGATGCCGGTCGCAGCCTTCATCACCGGCTGGAGCCCCTTCACGCCGCCGGATCCCGACCCGTCGAGCCTTCCCGCCGGCGCGATCGAGTACCGGCTGACGAACCTGACCGCCGTCGCGCAGCGCGGCGTCTTCTCGTTCAACACGCGGAACTTCATGGGCGACGGATCCATCGGGCCGATCGACGGCGGCTTCGTGCTCTACTCCGCGGCGGGCACCAACCGCGGGATCCACGGCGCCTTCGCGATCTTCACCGGCGCCCCGGGCGTGAAGGTCGACCACTGCTGGTTCCGCGGCGGCTGGTGGGATGCGCTGACGATCGCGTGGAACAACGTCGCCACCGGCGCGCGCGTCGCGAACCCGCCGGTGCCGGACAAGGCCCCCGGCGCGTCGCTGTCCGTTCCGTTCGAACTGGCCCCGCACGCGGAGACAACGATCCGGTTGAACACGTGCTGGTACGTTCCGGGCAGCGAACTCAAGTACGGCAAGCGGACAGGATCCGCGGCGGCGTTCGGGGCCGCCCCGTCGCGCGGCAGGGCCCAGGGCCAGCAGGAGGTCGCCGGCTTCCTCGGCCGCGGGCTCGTGAACACATTCGACCCCGACGGCGACGGCGCGACCGGCACGTTGACCTCGGTGGAGTTCGTCCTCGACCGCCGTCACCTGCACTTCCTGGTCGGCGGCGGCGACTTCGAGGGCTCGACCTGCGTGAACCTGCTGATTGACGGCAAGGCCGTCCGTTCCGCCACCGGCCGCAGGACCGAGGCGCTCGAATGGACGACATTCGACGTCGCCGAGTTCGCCGGCCGGACCGGGCGCGTGCAGATCATCGACCGCGAGACCGGCCCGTGGGGCCACATCAACGCGGATCACTTCGTGCTGAGCGACGAGCCGGTCGCGGCCCTGCGCACCGGCCCCGGGAATGCGATCGTGCAGGCGCCGGCGCGTGCACGGGTTCTGGCGAACTTCGAGGGGAGGGATTACGCGGGCTGGACGGCCGGCCCATCGACCGCCGCCTGCGACTGCGCCGGCGGGGTGTGTCCGCCGGACGCCGTTCCGCCGGCCTACGTGCCGTGGTACGCGACGAGGTTCAGGTCCGTCGCCGACGTCGCCGCGCACTGGCGTGCGAACATCGACGACTACCGCCGCCGCAGCGCGGAGTGGCACGACGCATTCCGCGCGCGGCCGGGGCTCCCGCCCGAGGTGCGCGAGGCCATTGCCGCGAACCTGACGATCCTCAAGTCGCCGACCGTCCTGCGCCAGCACGACGGCCGCCTCTGGTGCTACGAGGGCTGCGGCGACAACTCGGGCTGCTGTCCAGGCTCGTGTGCGCACGTTTGGAACTACGAGCAGGCGATCTGCCACCTGTTTCCCTCCCTCGCGCGCGGCATGCGCGAAACCGCCTTCGGCGAGGGTCAGGACGAGAACGGGCGGCAGGCCTTCCGCGTCAACCTCCCGATCTCGCCCGGGGGCGGCATGTTCGACGCGGCCGACGGCCACCTCGGAGAGATCATGAAGGCGCACCGCGAGTGGCGGATCTCCGGCGACGATGCGTGGATGAAGCGCCTCTGGCCGTGCATCCGCGCGGCGATGGAGTACGCGATCCGCACCTGGGATCCGCGCGAGACCGGCCTTCTGGAGGAGGACCACCACAACACCTACGACATAAGCTACTACGGTCCCGACGGGCATTGCGGGAGCTTCTACCTCGGCGCGCTGGCCGCCGCGATCCGCATGGGCACGGCCGCGGGCGACGACGTCGCGCGGTACCGGGCTCTGCTCGCGAAGGGCCGCGCGCGGATGGAGACGGAGCTCTTCAACGGCGAGTACTTCATCCAGATCGTGAGGAAGGAGGGGCTCGCGAAGAACTTCACGCCGGTCAATCCGGAGGAGCAGAGCGAGGCCTACCGCGAGGTCGCGCGCCGCGTCAACGACGAGGGGCCGAAGTACCAGTACGGCACCGGCTGCCTTTCCGACGGTGTGCTCGGCCTGTGGATGGCCCGCGTGTGCGGGATTGAAGAGGACCTCGTCGATCCCGCCAAGGTGCTGAGCCATCTGCTCGCGGTGCACAGGCACAACCTCAAGCACGACCTCTCGGCGCACGCGAACCCGCAGCGGCCGACCTACGCGATGGGCGGCGAGGGCGGCCTGCTGCTCTGCTCGTGGCCGCGGGGCGGGAAGCCGCTGCTCCCGTTCGTCTACAGCGACGAGGTCTGGACCGGCATCGAGTACCAGGTGGCCGCGCACCTGATCCTGCTCGGCCGGCGCGCGGAGGGGCTCGAGATCGTCCGCGCCTGCCGCGCCCGCTACGACGGCATCCGCCGCAACCCGTTCAACGAGTACGAGTGCGGCCACTGGTACGCGCGGGCGCTCTCGAGCTACACGCTGCTGCAGGCGTTCGCCGAGGGCGCGAAGTGACGCGCGCATGACGGCGCCCGCCCCAGCGGTCCTCCGGATGGAGGGCATCGGGATGCGGTTCGGCGGCATCCCGGTGCTGGAGGACGTCGCCTTCGACCTGCGCCCGGGCGAGGTGCACGTCCTCGCCGGCGAGAATGGAGCGGGCAAGAGCACGCTCATCAAGATCCTTGCGGGCGTCCACCGGCCGACGGCCGGGCGCATGGTGATTGCCGGCGCGCCGTACGAGCCGCGGCATCCGCAGGACGCCGAGGCGGCGGGCGTCGCGGTGATCCACCAGGAGCTGTCGCTCGTGCCGTCGATGTCCGTCGCCGACAACCTCTTCCTCGGCCGCGAGCGCACGTGCGGCGGCTGGGTGCGGCACGAGGCGCAGGAGCGTGAGGCGCGGCAGATGCTGCGCGGCGTCGGCCTCGACCTCGATGTGACGCGCCCGGCCGATGACTTCCCGATCGGCATCCGCCAGAGGATCGAGATCGGGAAGGCCGTCGGACGGCGGGCGCGGATCCTCGTCATGGACGAGCCCACCAGCGCCCTCAACACCCGCGAGGCGGAGACGCTCTTCGAGCGCGTGGCCGACCTCAAGGCCCGCGGCTGTGCGATCGTCTACATCACGCACAAGATGGAGGAGATCGAGCGGCTCGCCGACCGCGTCACGGTGTTGCGCGACGGCCGCCTTGTCGGCAGCGCTCCGAAGGCGGAACTCCCGATGAACCGGCTCATCGAGTGGATGGTCGGCCGCACGGTCGACGAGCGGTTTGCCCGCCATGCGCCGGCCCCGGGCGACGAACTGTTGCGCGTCGAGAACCTCAGCGTTCACCCGGCCGGGCGGAACGCGCCGCCGGCGGCCGACCGCGTGTCGCTCTCGGTCCGCGCCGGCGAAATTGTCGGCCTCGGGGGGCTTCAGGGCTGCGGCGCGAGCGAACTGATGGCCGGGATTTTCGGCGCCCACGGCGGCCGGACGGACGGATCGATCCGGCTGCGCGGCGCCCCGGTTTCGCTCCGGTCGCCGGCCGATGCCATCCGCGCCGGCGTGGCCTACGTGCCGAACGACCGGAAGGGCGCGGGGCTCGTGCCCGACGCGCCGATCGTCTTCAACGCGACGCTGGCCGCGCTGCCTCGGCTCTCGCCCGCCGGCTGGCGATCCCCCCGCCGCGAGCGCGAGGCGACCCGCGCCGCCGTGGAGCCGCTGCGCCTGCGCGCCGCGAGCCTCGACCTGCCGGCCTCCGCGCTCTCCGGCGGGAACCAGCAGAAGGTCGTCCTTGCGAAGTGGACGATGACCCGCCCCTCGCTGCTGCTGCTCGACGAGCCCACGCGCGGGGTCGACGTCGGTGCCAAGCGCGAGATCTACGCGCTGCTGGACGAATGGACCGCCGCGGGGATGGGCGTCCTGATGATCACGTCCGAGATGCCGGAGCTGCTGGCGATGAGCGACCGGATCGTCGTGCTTCACCGCGGTCGCGTCACCGCGACCCTGGGCGCCGCGGAGGCGACGCCGGAGCGCGTGCTCGCCGCCGCGATGGGGAGAACCGCCGATGAATGACCGCGCGGACATCACGCTGGAATCCATGCCGCAGGGCGCGGGCGGGCGTGCGCTGCGATGGCTCGCCACACCCGCGGGCCGCGCGTTCATCGCGCTGGCGCTGGTCGTCGTCGTCGGGCTGGTGTTCCACGCCGACGGCGCCTTCTACAAGCCGGGAACGCACCGGGACGCGCTGCGGCAGGCGTCGGTCTACGGGATCCTCGCGTGCGGCATGACCCTCGTGATCGTCACGGGCGGCATCGACCTGTCCGTCGGCAGCGTGCTGGCGCTGGTCGCGGTGGTCTTCGCGCGGATGACGATCCACTGGGGCTGGCCGCCGTGGGCCGCCGTCCCCCTGGCGCTGCTGCTCGGCGCCGGCTGCGGCTCGGCGTCCGGGCTGGCGTCGGCGCGCTGGCGCGTGCAGCCGTTCATCGCGACGCTGGCCGTGATGGTCTTCGCGCGCGGACTGGCGAAGTACGCCTCCGGCGGCATGAAGGTTTCGACGGCGGTGCAGCAGGCGGACGGCACCTACCGGTACGTCGACGTGCCGGGGGTCTTCCGCGCGATCGACGCGCGGATCCTCGGCGACAATCTCTCCGTCGTCACCGTCCTGTTCGTCGTGTGCCTCGCGGTGAGCTGGCTGGCGCTTGCGCGGCACCGCTGGGGCCGGCAGCTCTTCGCCATCGGCGGCAACGAGGAGGCGGCGCGTCTCTCGGGCCTGCCGGTGCGCGGCGCGAAGTTCGCCGCCTACGTCGCCAGCGGCCTGCTCGCGGCGGCGGCCGGGATCGCCCAGGCCGCGCAGGAACAGCAGGGGGACCCCGAGGCCGGCGCCGGCTACGAGCTGATCGCGATCGCGATGGTCGTGATCGGCGGCACGAGCCTCGCAGGGGGGCGCGGCGGCATGGGCCTCACCCTGATCGGCGTGCTGACGATCGGCTACCTCGAGAAGATTCTCAGCATCAACGCCGTCCCCGAGGCCGGCCGTCTCATGCTGACCGGCGTCATCATCCTCGCCGCCGTGCTGACGCAGCGGCGGAGGAGATGAACACCGAACACCGAACGCCGAACATCCAACAACGAACGGCGGTCGCTTGTCTCGAACTTCGCCAGGACACTTCACCGAGCAGGCGGGCGGGTGCCATCCAGCCCCTGTTCTCTCGTGTCTCCATGGAACGGGCCTGGAGGGCCGCGCTCCGTCGCGGCCGTTGGCTGCCTGCTTGGCTCATGCCTGGCCGGGGCCTTGGGGAATTGTGAAGCGCGTGTCTCGCGGGTAGAGTCCGATCCATGAAGACCCGCCTCGCCGTGCTGGCATTGTCCATGGTCGCCCCGTTCGCATCCCGCGCCGCGGAGATCGTCCACATCTTCGACGGCGGGAGGATGCCGCGCGAGCAGGCCATCCCGTGGTCGTACGGCGCCCGGTCGAACACCGAGGTCGCGGTCGAGGGCGGAACGCTGCGCGTCACCGACAACGGAAGGGGCGCGGGCCAGCTGCAGTTCGTCTCGCGCACGTGGGCGGCGGATCCGGATGCGGAGGCGCGGGTGGAGGCGGAGGTGCGCGTCGTGCGCTGCAGCACGAATGCGGGGGTCGTGATCCTGGCGGCCAATGGACGGCGCGAGGCGGCGCTGACGCTCCATCCCGACCGGGTCGACGAACACCACGCTGGCCTCTCGGTCCCGGTCCGGCTCGACGGGACCTTCCACAGCGTCGTGATGGCCCTCCGCGCGGACGACCTCCGCGTCGAGATCGACGGCAAGGTGGTGATCGACCGGGCGGGCGCTTGGACGAACACAGCGCACGAGGGGCGCAATCTCGTCGGGTTCGGCAGCCTGAGCAGCGCGGCGACCGGCGAGGCGTTCTGGCGGTCGGTCCGGGCGGTCACGACCTACCCGGACGTGAAGGAGCTTCCCGGCGCGGAGCACGTCATCGTCTACCGGAAGCCCGGCGTGTACGCCTGCTTCCCGTCGGTCGCGCGGACGCCCGAGGGCTGGATCGTCGCCCGGTTCGGCACCCGCTCGCTGCGCAGCCATATCGATCCCACCGGCGGCCGCGGCGCGCGGATCTCGAAGGACGGCGGCCGCACGTGGTCCGACGCGCCGAAGATGGCGGGACTGCATGCCGCAGACACGGTCCGTGCCGACGGCAACCACGCGCTCGCGGGGGCGGTCGCGTGGCGGCACGTGCCCGAGTCGAAGCGCGCGGAGCTGGAAGCGCGCGGTCTGGAGGTGCGCCCGAGCATGACCGGGAGGGTGGCGTATGCGGCCGGCGCGCACTTCTGTGTGACGACGCGCGACGGCGACACCTACGTGAAGCCCTGGACAGAGATCGCGACGCCGCCGCACCGGTTGATGATGGCCTACAACCAGGCGGCGGTGCTGAACCTCGGCGGCGGCACGCGGATGGTGGCGGTCTACAGCGAGACGCCGGCGGGCTGTCGCGACGCGCAGGTTCTGCGAACGACCGACGACGGCGACTCGTGGACGTGCCTTCCGCTCGCGCGCGGCGAGCCGGACCTCGGTTTCAACGAGCCCGCGCTCGGCACCAACGCGGCCGGCCACGTGATCGCGCTGCTGAGGACGGCGGAGACGGCGCGTGACCGCGGATTCCTGTACCAGTCCGGCTCCACCGACCGCGGCCTGACGTGGTCGGCCCCGCGGAACACGGGCATGTGGGGCTACCCCGCGCACATCCTGACCCTGCCCGACGGCCGGCTGCTGGCGACCTACGGCGTCCGGCGCGCGCCGATGGGCATCCGCGCGACGTTCAGCCGCGACGGCGGGCGGACGTGGGCCACGAACGAGACCGCGGTGCTGCGCGCCGACGGCTGCGGCAACGGCAGCGACCTCGGCTACCCGATCACCGTGCCCGTCGAGGACGGCGTCCTGCTGACGGTGTACTACTTCAACGACGCGGAGAATGTCACCCACATCGCCGCCACCCGCTGGCGCCCGGCTCCATAGCGGAGAAGGGCGCACACGGACGGAAGAGGAACACGAAGACGCGAAGGTCGCAAAGGGGGACGGGGCCAGAGGTCGGAGGATCGAAGTCCGAGATCCGAAAGCCGACGGAGCCGAACCCGGATCGTTCCACATGGGCGGAGCGCTCTTGACCCTCCCGGTCGGTTGGGGCACGGTGCGGACATGAACGCGCCGCACGCCGTTTCATCCTTCCCCGAAACGCCCCGATCGCACATCCCGCGTGCCGTGTGCCGGCTGGCTGCCGCGCTGCTGGCGGGTCTGCCAGCGCCGTCGATGGCGGCGGGGGAGCGGACGACGCTTCTCCTCACGCTCGATTCCGAGGCAATCGGGCCGGCGGTGGTCTGCACGGGAGAGATTCGCATGGCCGGCGCCGAAGTGACCGCACGGCCCTGGCTGGGGACGGGAGCGGATTCCGCCACCGGAGGCGTGTTCCGGGTGTCGACGGAGCACGACGCCGAAACGGCGAAGACGATCAAGGGGGCCGTCCGTCGCTGCACGCTTCCGAAGGGCATCCGGGTGGACATTGCCGGTCCCGCGCGCGGCGTTCTGAAGGGAACGACCAGCCTCGGCGACTTCGATCTCGACCTCGGGGCCGTGCGCGAGGGGCGCGAGGAGGCCCTTCTTGGAGGGAGGCTGGTCGCACGGCGCATTGCCGCGACGGAACGGCTCACGGGCGACTCGGGGGAGGAGGAGTATGCGTCCGTCGCCGTCCTCCCCGACGGCCGCGCGGCCGTCGCATGGGTGGCATGGGACGGCACGGGCGACGTTGTCCGCGTGCGGTCCGGCGATGAGGTCCGCACGGTCACGCCCCGCCCCGGAGTGTTCATGGAGCCCCGCTGCGCGGTCGACGGCGACGGCGCGCTGCGCATCGTCTGGGCCGCGAGCGACGACGGCCGGCAGTGGGATCTCTGGGGGGTGACCGGGACCGGGAAACCCGTCCGGCTGACGACGGATGCGCGCAACGACTTCCGTCCCCGGCTGGCGCGCGACGCGCGCGGGCGCGTGTGGGTGGCCTGGCAGACGGTCGCGGACGACCTCCACTACGAGATCCGCCTCGCCCGGCTCGGCGCGCGCGGGCTCGAGGACGAGGTCAACGTGAGCGCGCACGCCGCGGACGACTGGGACCCGGCGCTGTGCGCGACGTCCGACGGCCGGATCGTCGTCGCGTGGGACACCTACCGCAATGGGAGTTTCGACGTCTACTTCCGTGAATTCGCCGCCGGCGACGGCGCACCGAAGGCCGCCGGCGATGCACGTCCGCTGGCCGCCAGCGCGAAGCGAGAGGCCCATGCGACCGTCTGCGCCGACGCACAGGGGCGCGTGTGGTTCGCGTGGGACGTCTCGAACGAGGATTGGGGCAAGCACCCGATCCGCGGAGCCACGCTTCACTCCAGTCGCTCGGTTGACGTCGCCTGCCTCGCGCAAGGCCGGCTGACGCGTCCGGCGGCGGACTTCACGAAGTCGATGCCCGCGTCGCTGCGCGCCTTCGTGGAGTACCCGCACCTCGCCACGGACGGAGCGGGCCGGTTGTGGCTCGTCGTCCGCGTGCAGAACCAGGTGCTGGCGTTCCCGCGGGCGAAGCAGAAGGTGCAGCAGTACGGCATGTGGCATCTGCTGGCCTCGCAGTACGACGGCCGCGCGTGGACGCCGCCGGCGCCGCTGGCCGGCAGCGAGGGGCGGCAGGACGTCCGCGTCGACACGGCCGTCGACGCCGCCGGCGACCTGCTCGTCGCGTTCGGCGCCGACGGCCGCGTGCGCGACGCCGCCTACGTGCCGGTCGACTACGACGTGTGGCTGGCCTCGCTCCGCGGGCTCGGCCGGCCGCCCGCGGCCGTCGAACTCGCCGATGCGCCGGACCTCGGCGCGATCGAGGCCGTCCGGGCCGACCCGGAGCTCGCGCCGTTGCCGCGGGAGTGGGTGATCGGCGGCACGCGCCACCGCCTGGTGATCGGCGACACGCACCGCCACACCGACATCAGCCGATGCTCGAACGGACGCGACGGGTCCCTGCAGGACGCCTACCGCTACGCGCTCGACGCCTCCGGGCTCGACTGGCTGGCGATCAGCGACCACGACCAGGACATCCTGAAGCACCGTGCCGACCGGATCGCACGGCCGCGGCAGGACTACGACTGGTGGCGTTCGCGCAAGGTCTGCGACCTCTACTCGATCCCCGGGCGATTCGTTGCGCTCTACGGCTACGAGCATGGCGGGAGCTACGCGGCGCGCGGCGGGCACAAGAACGTTGTGTCCGCGAAGCGCGGGGATCCGGTCGTCGAGGACGATGCGCCGCACGAGCTCTTCGCGGCGCTGGCCGATTCCGGAGCCCTGGCGATCCCGCACCAGCTCGCCGACGGCGGGTCGCGGATGGACTGGGACAAGTGGAGCGCCGAGTTCGAGCGCGTCGGCGAGATCTTCCAGACGCGGGGCAGCTACGAGTACGCGGGATGTCCGCGCGCCGCCTCGATCTTCCAGGAGGGGAACTCGCTCTGGGACGCGCTTGCGAAGGGCGTCCGCATCGGCATCATCGCCTCCAGCGACCACGGTCAGACGCACCAGGCCCGCGCCGGCGTCTACGTGGAGGAGGACGACGGGCCGAAGGGTTTCAGCCGCGAGGGGATCCTGGCCGCGCTGCGGGCGCGCCGCGCGTTCGGCGCCACGGTGGCGGTGTCGGTCCGCGCCGAGGTCGACGGCCGGCCGATGGGCAGCGAGATCCGCGTCGGGAGCGCGCCGCGAATCGAGGCGGGAGTCGACGCGCCGGCGCCGGTCTCCCGTCTCGACGTGATCCGCGAGGGCCGCTTCGTGTACTCGACCGAGCCCAAGGCGGCGAAGGCGCGGTTGCAGTTCGAGGATCTCGACCTGAAGCCGGGGCAGTCGGCCTACTACTACGTGCGGGCCCTGATCGGCGAATCGGACGTGGCGTGGTCGTCGCCCGTCTGGGTGTCGCGGGCGGAATGAGGGGCGGCGCACGGCCGGAGCCGTGATGCCGGAGAACGCACACGGAGACGCAGAGGGCGCAGAGGGCGGATACGGACGGATGAGGAACACAAAGACGCGAAGGACGCGAAGCTCGGGCGGGGACGGGAACGGGACATCACGATGCAGAAGGCGCGAAGGGGCGCGAGGAGACGTGCGATGAAGTCGACGGTTATGGGGGTGGGGCTGGCTGTCGTGATGGCCGCCGGGTGCGGAAGGAAGCCGGAGGGTGCCGCCCAGGCGGAGCCCGCGGCGCCGGCGGCGGGGGCGGTGAGGACGATCGGCATGAGCCAGTGCAATCTGGGCGAGCCGTGGCGTGTGCAGATGAATGCGGACGTCAGGGTGGCCGCGGAGAAGCACGCGGACCTGAAGGTGATCTTCAAGGACGCGCAGAACGACACGCTCAAGCAGCGCGCGCACGTCGAGGAATTCGTCAGCGCGGGCGTCGATCTCATCATCATCAGTCCCAAGGAGGCCCAGCCGCTGACCGAGCCGGTTGCGAAGGCCTTCCGCGCGGGCATCCCGGTCATCGTGCTCGACCGCGCGGTGCTCGGGGAGGACTACACCTGCTTCATCGGCGCCGACAACCGGAAGATCGGCCGCGCCGCGGGCGAGTGGGTGAAGCAGGCGCTGGGCGGGAAGGGGAAGGTGGTGGAGTTGAAGGGCCTGATGACGTCGACGCCAGGCCAGGACCGCCACCAGGGCTTCCGGGAGGGCATCGCCGACACCGCGGTCGAGGTCGTCTTCGAGGCCGACATGAAGTGGCTGGAGCCCGAGGCGCGCAAGGAGATGGAGTCCGCGCTGGCGCGGTTCGACGCGATCGACCTGGTCTACGCCCACAATGATCCCGGCGCTCACGGCGCCTACCTTGCGGCCAAGGCCGCGGGGCGCGAGGGGGCGATCCGCTTCGTCGGTATCGACGCGCTGCCGCAGGAGGGCGTCGCGTACGTCGCGCAAGGCATCCTGGCGGCGACCTTCGAGTATCCGACCGGCGGGCGCGAGGCGATCGACGCGGCGCGGAAGATCCTCGCCGGCCAGCCGGTGGAGAAGAAGATCGTCCTCGGCTCGCGCCTGTTCACCAAGGACACCGCCGCGTCGGGCGGCACGCCGATTCCGTGATGCGCCGGGGGCGGTCCCGGAAGGAGAAGAGTGATGCAGAGCGAGACCGATTGCTGTCCCCGGTTCGATCCGGCGCAGTGGGACGGGAAGGAGATCGTTTGGAAGGGACGCAGGTTCCTCCGTGACCGCGTGCGGAGTTTCCTGCATATCCCTCTTAACTTCGGCGCGGTCATGCGCCGCTGCGATGCCCGGATCCGGGCGGCGGGCGCGGAGTCGCCGGAGGCGATCGTGCTCGCCGACGAGAACTCGCCGTGGGGCGCGGACGTCTACGTTGCCGTCAGCCGCGACGTGCCGGGCCATCCGGTGGTCACTCTCGATGGAACCTACCTGAGCCGCGTCTTCGAGGGCCCGTACTCGCAGATGCGCGCCTGGATCGCCGACATGATGCGCCACGTGGCGGAGCGCGGGCGCAGGGTCGAGAAGCTGCTCTTCCACTACCCGACCTGTCCGAAGTGCTCGAAAGCGTACGGGAAGAACTACGTGGTCATCCTGGCCCGTGTGTAGCCGCGTTGCGGCACGGGCGGAAAGGGGTTCGGCATGAGCGTCGCAAGGATACGGGGTGTGGTCGTGGCCATCGGGCTGGCCTGCACGGCCGCGGCGCAGCGGGCGCCGCTGGCGCCGGGGCGGCCCGGAGCGGAGGTAGCTCCGGTCGAGGTGACCGCGAGTTGGCACGGGAAGGTCCCCGACGAATCGCTCCAGCGGCACGCGCCGGCGAGCGGCTTCATCGTAGAAGCGGCCGGATGGGAGGTCCTCTGGCGGGCGTGGCGGCGCGGGGAGGCCGTTCCGTCCGTGGATTTCTCCCGGCACCTCATCCTGGTCGCGACGGCGTCTGGGCCGAACAGCGTCGGGTGCGAGCCGCGCCTCGAGCCGAACGGCAATGTCCGGGCGAATGCGATGAGCACGCTGATCGGCGGCCCGGGCTTCGGCTACCTGCTCCAGTGCATTCCGCGCGCGGGCGTCCGCGCCGTGAACGGGCGGCCGCTCCCGGGCGAGGCGCCACTGCCTGCGCCGGACCGCGAGCGGAAACCGGAGCCGGGGGCATCGGAGCCCGGGGCGGCGGGTCAGGACATGTCGGGCCCCGTGGCGGTGTTCTTCGGCGATGCGGGTGTCGTTTCGTCCGACGCCGTGATGCCGGATGCCGGGGCGCCCGGCGTCGCGCCCGCGGATGCGCCTGCGATCCGCGAGATCGGGGGCGTGAGGCCTCGCCCCGGCATCTTCGACGTGGCATCCAGGATCGCGCCGCTCGTGTTGCGATCCGCGGACGAGGCGGCCCGGCATTTCGACGCGGCGAACGCGGCCGCCCTGGCGCGGCAGGTCGACTACGCGCGGCAGGCCGTCCTCGTCTTCGCCTGGCGCGGGTCGGGGCAGGACCGGTTGGACGCGGCGGTCGCGGAGTCGTATCCGGAGCAGGTCTTCTTCACGTACCGCCCCGGTCGCACGCGGGATCTCCGCGAACACGTGCGGATCTTCGCGTTGCGGAAGAACGTCGCGTGGCGCGCCAGATAGGACGCGCCGCGGAATCCGCGGGAGGGCCGGCTGCCACGCCGGCCGCAGCGCATTCTCGGAGTCACTCGCCGTTCCAGATCCGTTCCATCAGGCCGAACGTCTCCGGTTCGCTCTCGCGCAGCTCCGCGCGGTTGAACGGGAAGAAGTCGTTCATCCCGAAGAGCGACTCGGTCATCTCGGCGAAGAACTCCTTGCAGTCCGTCAGCGCGTAGTGGCGGCAGCGGCGGCCCTCGATCTGGAGGGTGTTGTCGAACCGGCCTCCGTCGACGGTCCGCTTCCACGCGGCGGCGATCTCGGGGTGGTCGAAGCCGAGGACCTGGTCGTGGTAGGCATGGGCGAGCTCGTGGAGCACGGCCCACGGCTGCCGCCGCTGGTCGCGCGGGTTCGCGAAGTAGGCGGCGTCGGGGATGTGGACGCATTTCGCGAGGTTCGTCGCGAAGCCATGGTCGCGCAGCCACGCCGGGTTGGGATGGTACTGCATCGGCACGAGGCTTCCGTGCGTCCGGTCGAGCTGGATCGGAACCAGCCGCAACCGCTCCACCTTGCCCGATGGCAGCGTGTAGGAGATCGCGTAGAGCTGGTTTGCCAGCAGCCGCAGCGCTCGGTCACCGAGGTCCTTGTCCGGGCCGGCGAGCAACCGCGAGTCGATGCGGACCGCCCATCCCTCGATCTGCCGCGTCTCGTGCGCCTCCGGCTTCGGAGCGGCCGGCCTCTCCGCCGCCCGCCCCGCAACCGCCAGCCCCGCCATCGTCGTCGCCGCCGCCATGAGCCTGATCATGCTCCGGATCCTACCGGGTTCTCCGCCCCCGCGCCACGTCGTCGCCGCGGCGCCACGCGGCCGGAAGGCGCAGGAACGGTCCGCCTTCTCCCCGGCCGGCCCTCTTCCGGCTTTGCGGGGCGGGGGATCGGGCGTAGATTCGGCGCGTGAAAATCGTTGTGCTGGACGGGTACACCACGAACCCGGGCGACCTTTCGTGGGATCCGCTGATCGAACTCGGCGACCTGACGGTCTTCGACCGGACCGGGCGCGACGAGATGGAGGAGCACGCGGCGGAGGCCGACGCGGTACTGACAAACAAGACGGTGCTCAACCGCGAGGCGCTGCGGAAGATCCCGAAGCTGCGGTACATCGGCGTGCTGGCCACCGGCTACAACGTCGTGAACCTCCAGGCGGCGGCCAAGCGGAACGTGGTCGTGACGAACGTGCCGGCCTACAGCACGCCGTCGGTGGCCGAGCACGTCTTCGCGCTGATCCTCGAGATGGCCCGCAACGTCGAGTGGCACGCCCACAGCGTCCGCAAGGGCCGCTGGAGCCGCTGCCCGGACTTCTGCTACTGGAATGCGCCGCTGGTCGAGCTGGCCGGGAAGACGATGGGGATCGTCGGCTTCGGGCGGACGGGCCAGGCGGTGGCGCGCCGCGCGCTGGCCTTCGAGATGCGCGTGATCGTCCATACGCGGACGCCGCCCGTGATCCATCCGCCGGGCATCGAGTTCGCCGGCCTCGACCGCGTGTTCCGCGAGAGCGACATCTTGAGCCTCCACGTGCCGCTGGCGCCGGAGACGGAGAATCTCGTCAACTCGAGCCGGCTCGCGCTGATGAAGCCGACGGCGTGGCTCGTCAACACGAGCCGCGGCGGCGTGGTGGAGGAGACGGCCCTGGCGGACGCGCTGACACGCAAGGCGATCGCGGGCGCGGCCCTGGACGTCCTTTCCGAGGAGCCGCCCCCGCCGGAGAACCCGCTGCTGCGGGCGCCGAACTGCCTGATCACGCCGCACCACGCCTGGGCGAGCCGCGCGGCGCGGGAGCGGCTGATCCGCGTTGCGGCGGACAACCTGGCCGCGTTCCTCGCCGGCAAGCCGCAGAACCTCGTGCCGCTGCCGGCGCCGGAGGCGGGCCATGGCTGACGCGCCGTTCTTCACCGGTCCCGACGGCCGTCCGCGATGCTGGTGGTGCGCGGGAGCCCCGGAGCTTCTCGCCTACCATGATGCGGAGTGGGGCTTCCCGGTCGCGGACGACCGCCGCCTGTTCGAGAAGATCTGCCTCGAGGGTTTCCAGGCCGGCCTGAGCTGGCTGACGATCCTCCGCAAGCGCGAGGCGTTCCGGCGCGGCTTCGCGGACTTCGATTTCGAGCGCGTGGCGCGGTTTGGCGCGAAGGATGTGGCGCGGTTGCTGGGCGACGCGGGGATCGTGCGGCACCGCGGCAAGATCGAGTCGGCGATCAACAACGCGCGCCGCGCCTGCGACCTCGTTGCGGAGTGCGGCTCGCTCGCCGCCTACGTCCGCCGCTTCGAGCCCTCCGCCGCGTCCCGCCCCGCGCGCATCACCGTCGACGTCCTTCGCGCCCTGACAACGTGCCCGGAGTCGGTCGCGCTCTCGAAGGATCTCAAGCGTCGCGGCTGGAGCTTCGTCGGTCCGACGACGATGTACGCCTTCATGCAGGCGGTGGGCCTGGTGAACGACCACACGGACGACTGCTGCATCCGCCCCGCCGCCGAGCGGTCGCGCCGGGCCGCGCGCCGGCCGGCGCAGGGCCCCGCCGGTCGCTGACGCGACCCCGCGATCGCGTGTCGCGGACGCGGCGAGGTCCGGAGCCCGCGGCGCCGACCCCCTTGTGCATCCCTCCGGCTCGGGCATAATGCGCCCGCCGCGCCCTGCCGGGCGCGGGAGGAGCCTGACGCCATGAACGCTGCCGCCCTTTGCCGGTCGCACCTCCTGCCCGCTCTCCTTGTGCTCGCCGCCCCGGCTGGCCGCGCCGCAGAAGGCCTGCGCCTCGGCGGCGACACGCCGGTCTACTCCGTCGCGGCGAAGGAGCTCGACCTGACCGACGAGGTGACGCTGGAGGCGTGGGTGAAGGCCGACCGCATGGCCCAGGCCGGCGGGCGCATTCTCGACAAGTCCCGCCCCGGCACGCAGCTCGGCTACATGCTCGATACGCATCCGGGCAACTCGCTGCGCCTCCTCAACAAGAAGAGCATGTGTACGTTCAAGGCGAACCTGCCGGGCGACCGGTGGACGCACGTCGCGGGCGTCTACAGCGCCTCGAAGCGGATCATGAAGCTCTACGTCGGCGGCCGCGAGGTCGCGAGCCAGGACCAGGGTGACTTCCCGCCGATGAGCCTCAGCGACGTCCCGCTCTGCGTCGGCGCCGATCCGTCGGGCGACAACCGGTTCAAGGGCGCGGTCCTGCGCGCCGCCGTCTACGGCCGCGCCCTGTCGGCGGAGGAACTCGCCGCCCGCGCCGCCTCGCCCGACGTCCCGGCGCCCGCCGGTGCGCTCGGCGACTGGAAGTTCACGGGATCCCCCGATCGAACGATCACGCCGGTGGCGGGCGCGCTGGTCCTGAAACGCGGCGGCCCCGCGGCCGCGCGTGCGTTCGCCGGCGAGTACCGCGGCGAGGCGTCCGCGCCGGACGCCCCGCTGGCCCTCTGGTACCGGCTGCCCGCGAAGGCGTGGTCCGAGGCGCTTCCGATCGGCAGCGGCCACATCGCCGGCATGGTCTTCGGCGACCCCCAGGTCGAGCACATCCAGTTCAACGAGCACACCGTTTGGACCGGCCAGCCGCACCTCTACGCGCGCACCAACGCCGTGAAGTTCCTCCCGGAGATCCGCCGCCTGCTGCAGGAGGGCCGCGCCAGCGAGCGGCCCGGCCTCGTGAAGCTCGCCGAGGCGGAGGCGCTGGAGGCGGAGGGGAAGAAGGACGAGGCGAAGGCGCGGAAGAAGGAGGCGGACGAGCTTCTCAAGGTCTGGCGCGAGAAGCAGAAGGAGGCCGACGCCCTCGCGATGCGCGAGTTCATGAGCGATCCACTGCACCAGAAGACCTACCAGCCGTGCGGCGACCTCTGGATCGAGCAGCCCGCCGCCGAGGCCGTCGAGGGCTACCGCCGCTGGCTCGACCTTGACGCCGCGGTCTGCGTCAGCGAGTTCCGCGCCGGCGGCGTGGCGTACACCCGCGAGGCCTTTGCGTCGCATCCCGCCCGTGCGCTCGTCACGCGCCTGCGCGCCGACAAGCCCGGCCGCGTCGACTGCCTCGTCCGCCTCTCCTCCATCCACCGCGACGCCGCGGCCGCCGTCGAGGGCCGCGACCGCATCGTGCTGCGCGGGCAGGTCGAGGAGGGCGGCATCCGCTTCGAGGCCGTCGCGCAGGTCGAGGCGAAGGGCGGCGCTGTGACCGCGGAGGACGACGGCGTGCGCGTCACCGGCGCCGACGAGGTCGTCGTGCGCGTCGTCGCCGGGACCAACTTCAAGTCGTGGCAGGACATCTCCGGCGACCCCTCCGCGGCGTGTGCGGGCCTGATGAGGGGCGCCGCGTCGAAGCCGTGGGCCGCGCTCCTCGCGGAGCACCAGGCCGACCATCGCGCGCTTTTCCGCCGCGTCGCACTCGACCTCGGCCGCACGCCGGCCGCGGCGAAGCCCACCGACGAACGGATCGCAGGCTTCCGTGAA
The DNA here is from genome assembly GCA_964402695.1 of uncultured Verrucomicrobiota bacterium. Classification (GTDB taxonomy): domain Bacteria; phylum Verrucomicrobiota; class Kiritimatiellia; order PWTM01; family PWTM01; genus VGWF01. The sequence goes on along the minus strand of CAYODK010000065.1, from coordinate 4,495 downwards.
GGTGACGACCCGCACCTCGCCGCGCTGGCGTTCCAGTACGGCCGCTACCTGCTGATCGGCTCCAGCCGCACCGGCGGACAGCCCGCCAACCTGCAGGGCATCTGGAACGACCTGCTGCGCCCGCCGTGGGACAGCAAGTACACCTGCAACATCAACACCGAGATGAACTACTGGCCCGCCCTGCCGGCCAACCTCCCCGAGTGCCAGGAGCCGCTCTTCGCCGCGCTCGACGACCTCGCCGTGTCCGGCGCCGTCACCGCGAAGGAGCACTACGGCGCCCGCGGCTGGGTCGTGCACCACAACTTCGACCTGTGGCGCGGCAGCGCGCCGATCAACGCCGCGAACCACGGCATCTGGCTCACCGGCGGCGCGTGGATGGCGACGCACCTGTGGGAGCACTACCTGTTCACGCGGGACCGCGAGTTCCTCGCACGGCGCGCCTACCCGCTCTTGAAGGGCGCCGCGGAGTTCTTCGCCGACGTCCTCGTCGAGGACCCGCTGTCCGGCTGGCTCGTCAGCGGGCCGTCCAACTCGCCGGAGCAGGGCGGGCTCGTGATGGGGCCGACGATGGACCACCAGATCGTCCGCGTCCTCTTCCGCGCCTGCATCGACGCCGCCGGGATCCTCGGCGCCGACGCGGACTTCGCGAAGCGGCTCGAGGCGATGCTGCCGCGCATCGCGCCGAACCAGGTCGGCCGGCACGGGCAGCTGCAGGAGTGGGTCGAGGACAAGGACGACCCGAGGAACACGCACCGGCACGTGTCGCACCTGTGGGGCGTCTATCCCGGCGACGACATCACCTGGCGCGATCCGAAGCTGCACGGCGCGGCGCGGCAGTCGCTGATCTACCGCGGCGACGCCGCCACGGGCTGGTCGATGGGCTGGAAGATCAACCTGTGGGCGCGGTTCCTCGACGGCGACCACGCGATGATCATCGTCGGCAACCTGCTCGAGCCCGTCGGCAAGGGGAAGGGCGGAATGTACCCGAACCTCTTCGACGCCCACCCGCCGTTCCAGATCGACGGCAACTTCGGCTACACCGCCGGCGTCGCGGAGATGCTGCTGCAGAGCCATGTGAAGGACGAGGGGCGGGGGACGAGGGACGAGGTTGCCCCTCGCACCTCGCCCCTCGCCCCTTTCCTCGTGCATCTGCTGCCCGCGCTGCCGTCCGTCTGGCCCGAGGGGGCGGTGAAGGGGCTGCGCGCGCGCGGCGGCTTCGAGGTCGACCAGGCGTGGAAGGGCGGGAAGCTCGTGACCGCGACGATCCGCTCGTCGGTCGGCGGCCCGCTCGCCGTCCGCCTTGGCGACGCGACGGCCTCGTTCGATACGAAGCCCGGCGAACCCGTCGTCCTCGACGCCGCGCTCCGGCGGACGAAATAGCACAGAACGGAGAGCGCGGAGCGGAGGGCGACAACCGAATGGGGGCAAGCGAATGAGGAAAGGGCGAGGACGGCAACATCCAACAGCCAACATCGAACACCCAACATCCAACGCCGAACGCCGAACCCGGAACCGCGCGGGGCCGTGACGAGGGGCGAGGGGCGGGGGGGGGCGGTGACGAGTGGCCAGTGTCGAGTGCCGGCCCCGGAGGAAGGCAAACGAATGGGGGCGGCCGTCTCTACCGCGCCGCCGTTTGCGGCCAGCCTTCCAACCCCCTGGCGCACAGCGCGAAGCTTGAATCAAGAAACAGCTTGAACCTGCCCGCCCGCAGGCACAGCATCGTTTGCACGGGGAACGGATGGAGGATCGCGAAACCAGGCCGCAACGATACGGACCCGCGAAAAGCGACCGATCGTAGAATATTCGTTCGGTCATCAGAAGACATGAAATGGGACATCATACGAGGAACGGTAAATGCCGGCATTGCATTGACGATATGCCTAGCCGGATTGATCGCTTCATTCGTGATATACGCCCGACTGAACCTTTCACATCCGCTCGAAGGGGGATTCATCGCCAGTGCTCTCGTGCTCGGCAGCCCGCTGATAGTTGCATTTCAAGTTCTAGCCATCTTCATGACCAGAATGAGCGATATCACAGGCTCCCGAAGAATCGCAGCATACGCGATTAACACCCTCGGAGCGGGGATCGGAATCTTGTTTGTCGTGTTCCTCCTCTTTCTGTGGAGAATGGGACCAATCAATCCCGGATGAAAATGAAGGACCGACCACGAGGTCCACCGTATTCCTCACCCGCAGCGGGTTCGGAATCCGGTGACCTCCGACGTTCGGCGGGAAGGTAGAACATGACGACACAAATCATCCCCGTAACCCTCATAGCCGTCGCGATCACGGTGCTACTCGTCATGGCCCTCTTCCTCTCCTTCATGCGAGTATGGGTCAAAGCCATGACATCCGGGGTACCAGTCTCGATACTCAGAATCGTCGGAATGCGGTTGAGGGGCAATCCTACTGATTTGCTGATCGACGCTCATATCCTTCTGACGAAGCAGCAGACGTCAGCCACACTCGACGAGACTGAGTACATATACATGGAGAACCGGAATCGTATCCGATCATCCGATGACCTCATTCGTCTTGTGAAGGAGAAGAAGGGTCTGAGACGATGACTCGCCGTGACAACCATTTGCCGAACAAACTAAGGACTCTCACGACACGCGATAGAGAGCCGTGAAGTCTCCTCCTCCGCGCGCGGCGCTACGGAGGACGCGGCCCGCCTTTGCGCTGCGCTACGGCGTGGCGGCCCGCCTTCGCGCTTCGGGCTCCGGCGTGGCAAGCTGTGTTGAACTGAGCCTGCTGGGCGCCCGCCCGGATGGCGGGCGCTGTCGTCAGGGGATTCTACGCGGCGGCGGAGCGAACTGGAGGACCGCGGCGGTCGGAGTACCGCCATTGGGAACATCGGAGGGCGGCTGATCCCGGTGCCGTCGAGGTTGCCGACGCAGACGCTCTGGCCGGCGCCGCCGGTCGTGTAGAGGATCCGCCCGTTTTTCGCCGCGATGGTGGTCGCCGGCCATGAAGCGGTCACGTCGCAAGATTGGGGAATCCCGATGACGGGCGAGGGGCAGGGCGGGCCAGCCCTCGTCGGGAGGATCGAAGGCGGTGTAGCGGTGGACGAGGTTATGGAGTGGTTCCCCGGCGTCACGGGGCGGGCGGGGGCTCGACGCGGACGGTGTTGTTGCTGACGGCGTTCGAGGGGTCGCGGCGGCCCCCGATGGCGGGGAAGGCGGCGTCGGCCAGGCCGATGGCGTTGCCGTGGACCGCGTTGAACCGGCAGCCGGCGTCGTGCAGGTCGACGCCGCAGGGGCTCCCGTAGCGCACGCGGTTGGTCGCGGCGACGCCGAAGGATCCCGTCGCGCCGACCCCGCGGATGACGTTCCCCGCGATTGCGTTCCCGGTGGCGCCGTCGGGCCGCATCGGGTGGCCGGCGAGCCCGACCCCCTGGTAGCAGTCGGCCAGGTGGTTCCCGGTGACGGCGCAGTCGGAGACGCCGAGCATCTTGATCGCCTGGAACCAGATGTCGGAGATCACGTTTCCGGAGGCGGAACACGACCGCGACAGCAGCAGGTCGATGCCCTCGCCGCTGGTCGCGCCCTGGTTGCCGGTGATGGCGATCTCTCGGCAATCGACGATCGTCATCAGGTCGGACTGGTAGCCCTGCGGGCCGTAGGTCGGGACGAGCGGCGAAACGCCGGCGCGTCCCCGAGGGCCGACGAGGATGTCGTGGATCCGGTTGTTGGCGACGATGCCGCGGCGCGACCGCGTGATGCGGAGGCCCGCCGGCGAGTCGCGGATCATGTCCGTCACGACGTCGACCGAGAAGCCGTGGATGTGGCAGCCGGCGACTTCGAAGTCGGCGCACTCGACGAGATGGATCCCGTAGCGCGCGCTGTAGCCGGTGATCTCCACGTTGCGGACCGAGAGGCGCCGGACGTGTTCGGCGGTGATGCCGACGGAGTAGGAGCCGTCCACGAACCGCTTCTCGATGCGGAACCCCTCGAGCCGCACGCCGTCGCCGCGGACGATCAGGGCGGCGTCGTTGGGGGCGGGGGCGTCGGGCCGGCCGGGGTCGAAGTCGTGGACGATGACGCCCGGTCCGACGAGCCCGCCGCCGGCCGGGACGTTGAGGGCGGCGTCGATGCGCCAGGTCCGCCCCTCCATTGCGACGGGCTTTCCGGAGTCCAGAAGAGCCTGGAGGGCGGCCCGGTCGCCCTCCGCGGCGCGGCCCTCCGCGCCGGCCAGAAGAAGCGCGCCGGCGACAGGGGCCAGGGTGCGGGTGATGCGGTTGGCGGGCACGGTCCGTCGGTTGGGCCTCATGGTCCGACGCTACCAGCCGGTGCATGCCGCAACAAGGCCAGGGCGCGGCGGAGCTGGGCGGCGGCGGGGCGGGCGCGGCGGAGGACATCGTCGGTGCGGGTGAAGTCGAGGATGGAGACGTCGCGGAGGCCGATGCGGATGAGGACATCCGGTGGCGCAAGGCGGAGCTTCTGTTCGAGGACGGCGGCCTGGTTGATGTCGAAGGCGCCGAGGACGGCCTC
>CAYODK010000064.1:0-25262 GCA_964402695.1 uncultured Verrucomicrobiota bacterium | reverse complement strand
CTTGCGCGCCGCGATGTCCGTCGCGACCACGATGACGCCGGCCGCGCCGCCGATCGCGATCGGGGCCGTTGACAGAAGGACGGGGACGCGCCGCCCGGCCTTGCCCACGAGCTCGGCCTCCCGCCGGGCCGGTCCCTCCGCTGGGGCGGCGCCCGCCGCATCGGCCGGGATCACGTCCTGCAGCCTCAGCCCCTGGAACTCCTCCGCCGTGTAGCCGAGCAGGTGGAGGGCGCGGGCGTTGGCGTAGAGGCGGTCGCCGCCCAGCGAAAGGATGATGCTCTCCCCCGCGGACTCGACGAGCGTGCGGTACCGCACCTCCGACGCGCGGAGGGCCTCCTCGGCGATCCCCCGCGCGCGCTCGGCATGGAGCCCGTGGTGGAGGATCACCCCCAGCAGCAGCAGCACGACGGCCAGGATCCCCCCCGAGGCCGCGGCCAGGCGGCGGCTGGTGGCATGGATCTCCGCCGCGACATCGTCCAGGTAGATGCCCGTGCCGATGACCCAGCCCCACGGCTCGAACAGCTTCACGTACGACAGCTTCGGCACAATGCGGCGCGGGTCGTCCTTCCATTGCCACCGGTACGCCACGAATCCGGCGCCCTGCGTCCGGGCGACGGAGGCGAACTCGACGAACAGCCGCTTGCCGTCGGGATCCTGGATCGACGAGAGGTCCTGTCCTTCGAGTTCGTGGCGGTAGGGATGGACGATCATCCGGGGCGTCAGGTCGTTGACCCAGAAGTAGTCCTTCATCTGCGGCCCGTAGTGGAGGTTGCGGAACTGCACCACCGCCTCCTCCTGCGCGACCGCCCGGGTCATCCGGCCCTCGGCCACCTCCCGCTCGAAACTCGCGAGGATGTTCCAGGCGGAGGTCGTCAGCTCGCGGATCATCTCGCGCTTCCGCTCCATGAGCCCCCGTTCGAGGGCCGGCAGCAGGACGAGGAAGATCGTGACCACGAACAACGCCACCGTCAGCAGCGTCGGCACGACGATCCGCAGGATGTACCTCGACAGCATCGAGCCCTCACTCCCGCGCGGCCGGGGCCGGGCCTCCGGTCAGGGCCGCGGGGGCCGGACGGATCGGTCCGCCCCCCCGCACTAGGCCGGCCGCGGCGCCGCCCCCTTGCGGGTCATCATCGACACCACCACCAGCACCACGAAGCTGAGCGGGATCGACACGATGCCGGGGTTGTCGAGCTTGAGCGGCGCGGACGCCGCATCGAGCCCGTACTGCGCGTACATGCTCGGCGAGAGCAGGATGATGACCAGCGACGACAGCATGCCCACGATCACCGAGGCCGCGATGCCCTTCGCCGTCGTCCCCTTCCAGAACAGGAGCATCATGATCGCCGGCAGGTTGGCCGAGGCCGCCACCGCGAAGGCGAGGCCGACGAGGAAGGAGACATTCATCCCCTTCATCAGCACGCCGAGCGCGATCGCGATCACGCCGACGACGATCGCCGAGATCTTGCCCGCCCGCACCTTCCCCTGGTCCGTCATCTTGATGCCGAGCAGGGAGTCCATCAGGTCGTGCGCGACCGCCCCGGCCGCCGCGACGATCAGGCCGCTCACCGTGCCCAGGATCGTGGCGAAGGCCAGCGCCGAGATGACCGCGAAGAGGAGGATGCCGAACGACTTCGCCAGCAGCGGCGCCGCCATGTTGCTGCTCTCCACGTCGAGCACGCCGTTCACCATCGCCCCGAGCCCCATGAACAGGGTCAGGATGTAGAAGAAACCGATCGCCGCGATCGCCACGATGGTCGACTTGCGCGCGCATTTCGCGCTCGGCACGGTGTAGTAGCGGATCAGGATGTGAGGCAGGGCCGAGGTGCCGAAGAAGAGCGCCAGCATCAGGGAGACGAAATTCAGCTTCGACCACAGGTCCGCGCCCTGGTCGACCTTGAACTTGAGCCCGGGGCGCATGATCTTCTTCCCGTCGGTCGGGACCTGGACGTAGACCTTCACCTTGTCGCCGCCGTCCTTGACCGCCTGCTCGGCGAACCGGACGACCGTGGCGGTCTCGATCAGCGACAGGAACCGGAACGGCCCGACGGGACCCGTCGACTCGACCGGGGCCGCCCCGGCCAGCTTCTCGACGTGGCCGACCTGGTGGAAGCGGCGCTCCTCCTTCGGCGCCCCGTTGTACAGCGTGCGGCCATCCGCCGCCTTGGTGATGGAGAGCGCCTCCTTCAGGACGGCGTCCGGGCCGCTCCCGGCGAGATGCCACCAGGTGCCGACGCCCTCGCGCACGAGCTTGACGAACGTCTTCCCGCCGGCCTCGACCTGGGCCGCGACGGTGCTGCCCGCCTCCGCAACCGCCGTCACCTTGCCGTCCACGACCGTCGCCGGAACCGACCGGAAGGCGTGATAGTCGGGATTCGGCTGCAGCTGGAGCCCCTTGTGGAGCACCATCCCCACGAGCACGGTCGAGCAGACGATCAGCAGTCCGCCCTTCAGGAACTGCACGTAGGTCGTCGAGGTCATGCCCGCCGTCGCCACGATGAAGATCACGATCGCGCCGACCATGATGACGCCCCAGTGGTGCGCCAGGCCGAGCAGCGGCGTGACGAGATCGCCCGCGCCGACCATCTGCGGGATCAGGTAGCAGACCGACACGACCAGCGTGCTCACCGACGCCGCGAATTGGATGCCCTTCGAGTTGAACTTCGAATCCAGCGCGTCCGTGAACGTGTAGCGCCCGAGCCGCTTGAGCGGTTCCGCGACGACGAACAGCGCCACGACCCAGCCCGCGAGGAAGCCGATCGAGTACAGGAAGCCGTCGTAGCCGGCCGTCGCAATCATCCCGCAGATGCCGAGGAAGGACGCCGCCGACAGGTAGTCCCCGGCGAACGCCACGCCGTTGACCGCCCAGTGGATGGTGCCGCCGGCCGCGAAGTAGCTGTGCGACGACTGCTTCCGCCGGGCGAAGTAGAACGACAGTCCGAGCACCAGCAGCACGAAGACGACAAACAGCGCAACGGCCACGGGGGACGCGGTGTAGATCATCGCCCTTCCTCCTTCGGGCCGTTCATGCGGTCTTCCATCCGCCCGCAGGCCGCGTTGTAGACCAGCCCCATGACGATCGCCAGGATGATGAGCCCGAAGCCGTACGTCACGGCGAGGTTCAGGCCCAGGATCCCGGGCGACTCCATCGTCGTCGGCGAGACCGTGTTCAACGCCACGAAACCGCCGTAGACGACGCAGTAGAACAGGAAGAGCCACATGCCGAGCCGGGCCTTGGCCGGGGACGCCCGGTCCGTGTCCTGGCCCTGGGGGGTATTCTCATGGAACATGCCGCACCTCGTGGATCCGGACATCATGCCCGGTAGTAGTCTGCCCTCGAACGCCGCGCGGTCGGCGCGGTCACAACAGGAACTGGACGCCGACGAGCACCTGGTCCGGGTTGTCGCCCCAGCGGTACTCGACGCCGCCCCGGACGTTGTGCCCCTTGCCGAAGAAATGCAGGCCGACCGCAACGTCCTCCACCGTGGCCGACGCGTCGGGATCCTGCGTGACGAACTTGCCCGTGAGCATCAGGCGGCCGACCAGCACGCCGGTCTCGACGAAGGCCGTGCTGCCCGAGAACAGCGAGTTGTCCCACTCGTACCAGGCGGCGTTGAGCGTCAGCCCGCAGGGGCCGAGGTCGTAGCCGGACTGGAGGTCGACGACGTAGTTCTCCGAGTCGACGATGCGCGGCGGCTCCGCCGGGGCGGACTCGCCCTCGACGACCGCCGCCGGGATGCTCGAGGCGTCATTCTGCGCGTCGTAGCCGACGCCGATGGACACGTAGTTGCCCGCCTTGCCCAGCCGGTTCTGGCTGAAGAACCACCCCGTCTCGGCCGTGCCGATCACGTTCACCGCGAGGTGCCCCGTCACGCGCAGGTCGGCGTCGTCGTTCTTCGTGCTGTTCTCCGCGTCGTAGCCGTCGAACACGCCGGCGAAGTACGCGAGCCGCTGGTCGAAGAAATGCCCGTGCGCCTCCGCGCCGTAGTCGCGCCAGACAAAGGTGTTCACCAGCTTGATCGCCTCGGCGTTGTAGTCGTTGCCCAGGAGCGTCGTCGCCCCGGAGCGGCTCTCGAACGAGAACGGCAGGAGGATCAGGCCGGCCTTGATCCAGTGGTTCGTCGCCACCGGCAGGCGGACGTCGAGGAACGCGTCCTGGATGTCGGTCGAGGCGTCGGGCGCCCCGTTCTTCCCCGCGTTGTCGTTGTCGGTCTCGACGAAGAACTTCACGCCGTCCATGACCTGGCCGGAGAGAATGATGCGCGCGCGACGGAGGAAGAAGTCCGTCTCGTCGGCCGCGTCCTCGGTGTACGTCGCATGGACCTGCCCCAGGAGCCCGAACTCCATCCAGGTCTGGTCGTCGATGCTGACCCGCGGACCCGCGAATGCGCCGGCCGCCACCACCAGTCCCGCCGCCATCCACACCGCCATCCGCCGTGACTGCATGCCCCTACCCTCCCGCCGCCGAAGCGGCACAGGCCCTTCGTCCGACGATCCGGCGCCCGCGCCCCGTGCATGGGCGCCCCCAGCCAACGGCGTGCAGAATCGCCATGAAGGGGGAGAATTGTCAATCGGCGATTCATGGACGCATGGCCGGGCCCGCGGTCACCCGGAACACCGCCGACATCGCCGCCGCAGGCGCACCGGTCTTGAACCCGTGAGCCGGCCCATAAAGGCGGTCCGCCGTTCCGGTTGGGGACTGTGACCGTGCGAATTCCGTAGGCCCGTCGTCGCGCATTCAACCTCGGGAAGCCGGCCTTGGCGAGAGGGTAAAGGTCATCCTGCGTGGACGGGCGATGCGGAGGCTTCCCGGAAGCAAAGTCACGCTGTTCGAAGACGCCGGACCGGCTTGGGGGCAAACGACACGAGGCGGTCTGGATGCTCCTGTTCTTTCCGGCGCAGATCGGCGGCCATTGCGCGCAGATCGAAACCGAAACTCTTGGCATAGGCATGCCGAATCCGGCGAATCTCATCCACCACAGGGTCATTCCTCATGACTATTCCTCCATGAGTTCCTCGGGGGTGCAGATGACAGGGCATGCATACCCCGCTGTTTCGACCAGAGCTTCGATCCTCTGCCGAAGAGCCGCGTTTGCAAGGTGCTTGCAGTTCCACGTCAGGAGATAGTCAATCCCATTCACGGAAGCCAAAGCGATATGCAACGCATCGGCGGCGGAGTCCTGAGGGATCGGACCGTTGGAGATGAGCCGTTCGGCAAGTGCAACAGCGTCGGCATTCACTTCGAGCCGCGGAATCTCGCCAATTGCCAACAAGCGCTTGCTCGCCGCCTCGGGATCTCCGCCGCCAGCCTCCTCGCGAACAAGCTCCGAGACGAGAAGCTCGAATGCCGCCGCTCGTCTGTCCCACCACTGACGGGTCAGTTCCTGATGTGCGGCGATCACCATATCCCTTGAGGGGCGCGCCGTCAGGTAGCTGACGACACTCGTCTCGATATAAACCCTCGCCTTCATGAGAAACACTGTACCATTTCGGTGGTTTCGGTGCATCGCTAATGGGATCGTCATGAGGTCCCGTGGCGCGTACGTCCTCGCCCCTTATGCCCGAAGACGAAAGCCGGGGGCGCGTCAGCGGGCCGGGACGGGGGCGAGCGTGAGCCAGCCGGGGGCCGTGGCGTCCTGAGCCGCATTCGCGAAGCGCAGGGGCTTGCCGCCGGGCATCGGGTTCACCACGCGCATCGCGATCGCGACGGCGCCGGGCGGAAGGGCGGCCGGGGTCTCGAAGGTCAGCATGCGCTCGGGGTCGTCCGGCTGCAGGCCCCGCACGCTCCAGGGCGGCGTCCATGTCGCAACCGCCGTGCCGGCTGCGTCGAGCGCGGCGAGTTCGACCTTCCAATCCGCGTAGAACGGCGCGACGCCGCGGTTCCGCAGTGCGATCGCGACGCGCAGTCCGCCGCCGGGCGCGGAGGCGACGGAGGCGCGCGGGACGTGCAACTCATAGCCGAGCCGCCGCGCGCCCTCGATGGCGCGGGCGCGCTGCTCCGGCGTCAGCTTGCGAACGATGCTGGAATCCATGAGCCACGTCGCGTGGGTCTCCTCGACGCAGCGGAGGAACTCCTGTCCCGCCGGCGTGCCGGACGGATCGTTCCACAGGACCGGCCAGTTCTCGGGCCGCACCTCGCCGCCGACCGGCTGCGTCCGCCATTTCTCCACCGCCTCCGGGCCGGCGCGGCGCATGCGGGCCATGAAGAACCAGCCGTCGCTCTTCTTTCCCGTCTCCAGCGTCGCCCACGCGAACGAGTCGTCGTGGTAGCCGAGCGCACGGCGGTGGTTCGGGGCGTACTGCGGGTCCGAGTCGCCGGCCGGGTAGCGCAACAGCACGGGCGTGCGCCGGAACGCGGCCTCGAAGGCGTCCATGATCTCGACCTGCGTCTCCTTCGGCGCCCACAGGTCGTGGCGCGGATGCGTGTGCCATTCGCCCCACGTGCCCAGGAAGCCGGCGGTGAGGAACGCGACGCGCGGATCGCCGTCGTAGCGGCGGCCGGCGGCGTGGATCGCATGGGTCATCGCGGCGCGCAGGCGCGGGTCGGCGTAGTCGGGCGTGACGACCGGCCGAGGAGGCTGCGCATTGGAGTTGGTGTAGGCGTGCGTGCGAACCCCTTCGTCGATCAGGAACTGCGGGATGCCGCACTCGTGGCCGGGGTATTCCAGGTAGAACCGGAAGACCGCCTGGCAGCCGCGCGACGACGTCTCGCCCAGCAGCTTCTCCACCGGCGCCCAGTCGAAGCGGTCCATGCCCTGCATCACGGCGCGCAGCGGCAGGTAGCGGAACTCGAGGCTGTGCGGGAAGTCGCGTGCCTGCCCGGCGTAGGGCACGAGACCCTTGAGCGGGTTGTCCGGCGGCGCGGGCGCATAGTCGAGCGCGCGCCATGCGTCGGCGGCCTGCGCGCCGAGCGCGAGGCCCGCGACGGCCAGTGCGGCGGCGGCGAGCGGCTTCACGGGGCGCCGATGCAGAAGAGCGTCTTCTCGCCGCGGAGCAGCATGCGTCCGCCGAGGGGCACGGGCGTGGCCCACATCTTCTCGTTCATCACGTTGCGGGCGAGGACCTCGAAGCCGCCGTCGAGCTTCGCGACGAAGGCGACGCCGTCCTCGCGGACCACGTAGAGCTTCCCGGCCGCGATCACGGGCGAGGCGTAGAACGGCGTGCCGCTCTTCTCGAACTCGCCGGTCCACTCGGTGCGCCCGGTCGCGGGATCGATGCAGTCGACCTCGTTGCGGTCGCGGAGCAGGATGACCTTCCCCTTGTACGCGAGAGGCGTCGGCACGTAGCTGCCGGTATCGCTGCGCGACCAGAGCAGCGCCTTGCCCGTCACGTCGCCGCGGCCGGCGAGGCGGAGCCCGTGCAGAAGCTTGCCGCGACCGTACGGCACGATGACCGTGTCGCCCATCAAAAGCGGCGAAGACACCGGCGGCCAATTGCTCTTGCCCTCGGGGTTGAGCCCGCCGCAGTCCCACAGCGTCGCGCCGTCGGCGGCGTCGTGGACCGTCAGGTGCTCCGCGTTCCAGACGAGGAGCGACTCGCGCCCGGCGAAGGGCAGCACGATGGGCGTCGTGTAGCCCTGGTCGGCCTCGAACTTGCAGGGGTAGTTGCGCGGCACGCTCCACCGCAACGTCCCGGTCGCACGGTCGTAGGCGGCCAGGTGCGAGTTGGGGCCGTTCATCACGTTGATGATGACGTCCTTCTCCGTGAGCACCGGCGACGTGCCGATGTCCCACACCAACTCGTCGGGTCCGAACCGCTCGGGGATGCTCGTCTTCCACAGCACCCTCCCGTCGAGCGACAGCGCCGCGAGCGTGCCGCTTTTGAAGTAGACCCACACGGTGCGGCCGTCCGTCACCGGCGAGGGATTGCAGCCCGAGGCCGACTTGTGCTTGCCCGGCCGTTCCTCGCCGAACGCGGTGCGCCACAGCTCGCGACCGTTGAGGTCGAAGGCGAGCGCCGCATCGCGCCCTTCGACCGGGGCGGTCAGCACGATCGTCCCGTCCCAGACGACCGGCGTCGAGCAGCCCCGGCCGGGCATCGCGACCTTCCACGCGACGTTCGAGGTGTCGCTCCACGCGACCGGCAGAGCCTGCTCCACGACCGCGTTGTCCGCCGGCCCGCGCCAGCGCGGCCAGCGGACGCCGTCCGCGGCGGCTGACGAGACAAACACGACCGCCGCAAGTATCAAAGAGGCGGAAGCCGCGAGCGCCATCGGATACGACCTACTTCGCCGTGAAGGGATTGACCACTCGAACACCTTCGAATTCCTGTCCCTCATTGAAGTCCTCCGAGTAGATGATCTCGCATCCCATTTCCTGCGCGGCGGCCACAATGGATGCGTCCCAGTACGAGAGCTGATACCGATTCCTGATCCCGACCGCGCGGATCACCAGTTCCCCGCTCATGGGAAGAACCGGGTAGCCCATGATCGCGCGAAGCACCGCCATCGCCTCGTCGTCGGTGATCCCCAGGCGCCTCTTGTTCGCCACAGCGGCCACAAATTCCTGCATCACCTGGGCGGAGAACCCCACGTCTTCGGTGCTCAAGATAGCCTTGGCCGCGGCCCGCTTCATTCCATCAGCCGGATCCTTGGAACCCGCATATAGAAGGACGTTTGTGTCAATGAAGCACCGGGCGATCATGCAGGTCCCCACGGTTCAGACGACCGACCGGCACCGTATTGCGGCTCGCATCCAATGCGGCGAAGAGCGCCGCCGCACGCTCCGCCCGTGCGGAGACAGAATGCGGACTGATCTCACGAGTAAGCGCGCGGACGAAAAGGTCCCTGAGCGATACGCCTTCGTGAACCGCCCTCAACTTCGCGCGCTTGAAGAGAGCATCAGGCACATCAACCGTCGTTCTCATATCCGTATACTAGCATATTTATGCTCCACGGCAACTCATGAATCGATAAGCTCTTGAGCCATGATCTGGACCGCTACGGACCCATCTTCCGAACGTCGCCGTTCTCCATCTCCACCACCAGCGCTTCGCCTTCCACTGCGGCTCGCCGGACCGGGCAGGCGGCCGGGCCGCGCGAGGGACAGAGAACGTAGACCATCGTGGCCGCGCCGGCGGCCTCCTTCGCGAAGACCGCGGTCGGGATCGGGCGGATGCCGCCGTAGCCCTGTGAGGAGTCGGGCAGCCAGCCCTGGACAACCGGCTCCTTCTGACCCTTCACGATCGAGACGCCGTCGGCGCCGAAGGCGCGGATCGCGAGATTGGGACCGTCGTTGCGCGTGGACACCGTCAGCCCATCGACCGCCGCCTCCGCCGCATCGAGATGGAAGAGCGCCTCGTAGCGGTGCGGCTTGCCGTCGAGCGATTCGAGCCGGTCAACCACGGCGAACAGGTCGGGCTTCAGGAACACGACGCGGCGCGTGTGGCGCACGATCCGCTCTGCATCACGCCCCCATCCTTCGTCGTACGCGGCCTCCGCCCAATCGGCGGCCGCGTTGGTGCCGAAGGCGAGCGGCAGCGGCTGCTTCACAACCCACGTCTCGCGCGGCGACTTGCGCCGGGCCTGGTCGAGACCGTCGACCATCACCACGTTGTGCGCGCGGCTCGAAAGCACGTAGCGCCGCCAGTCGCTGGCGTCGTAGGTGTAGACGCCGCCCTCGACCAGCAGCGGGCGCCCGAAGGCGGTGAGCGTGACGCCGAGCTTGTCCTCGTGCTGGTGGCCGTAGCCGAAGGGGCCGGCGTCCATGCAGAGCCACAGCGCGTCGGGATCCCAGCCGCTGCGCAGGAAGACCTGTCCGGCGTACGGCAGCATGCGCGACAGGCCGGCCGGCGGCGCGCCCTCCTTGCCGCCGGTCGCGATCCAGCGGAAGTCGGCGCGGTTCGGGAACAGCCGCGCGCCTTCCTTCAGCATGCCGACGACATCACCGGCGCCGGAGTCGTTCAGCGCCGGCGTGCGGCGCGTCGGCTGCATCGAGGTGACGTAGGTGTCGAACATGCGCTCGAGCTTCGCGAGGAAGGCCGGCGGCACCTCGAATCCGGTGCGGGCGGCGAGGTTCACGGGGCCGAGGAAGTTGCGCAGGCTGACGCCGTGGTAGCCGGGCGCGAGCTCGACCTGCGCGCCGTCGGGATAGACCTGGATGTCGAGCTCGGCGGTCAGCCGCTCCAGCGCGGTGTCGCGCCACAGCTTCGCCTCGCGGAACTCGGGGAACAGCGCACCGGTGTGGTAGAGACCGTTGGACTCCATCGCGAGCCAGTTGCCGCCGGTCTTGAACTTCATAAGGTACTGCGCGTGCTCGACCCAACTCGCGACGAAGAGCAGCAGCGCGTCGTCGTCGAAGGCCTGAGAGGCAAGGACGCGCGGCCAGACCTCGGGCCACACGGAGCCCGTGCGGATGCCCGCCTCGATCGTACGCCAGCGCGAGCCGGCGCCGTTGTCGGCCTTCGCGACGGGCACGGGGCAGTCGCGCACCCAGGCGCGGACCTGCGCGGCGAGTTCGGCGGCATACGCCTCGTCGCCCGTGTCGTGGAAGGCTCGCGCAAGGTCCAGCCACATGGGGTGGCGGTTGAGCTGCCAGGTCCATTCCTTGTTCACCGGCCACTTCGAGTCCGGCTGCGCGGTCGGGTTGAACGCCCAGTCGATGGTCGCGCCGAACTGCCACGGGATGCCGATCGATTCGAGCCGGTGTCGCATCGCGGTCCGGGCCTTCGTCGTCGATGCCTTCGGCGACCGGCCGGCCGCGGCGGGATCGATCTCCCATCGCGGCACGGCGCGCGTCCGCAGGTGCCGCGCGAATGCGGCCGCCGCGGCCGGTTCATCGCCTCGCGCGAGCGCGTTGCTCACCGCCGACAGGTCGGGCCGTGCGAGGTCGAGCCCGGCGAGCATCTGCGTCCGCGAGAACCGCGGCCCGGTCTCCGCCGCGTGCGCCGCCGCCGCAAGGATGCAGAGTGCGATTCCGATCCAGCCGCGATCCGTCATGGAGTCCGCCTCCGCTTTCGGGTTTCGTACCTCACTCCCGGCTCGCGCACGTGGAAGCCGATCGGCTTCGGCGGCGGATCGGGAGGCGCCATCAACTGACGGATCGCTTCAAACAGCGTCCGGATATCCGCGTCGTGTCCTTCGAGACGTCGCTCCAGATCCCCCAGCTTGTGCGCCAGTTCATGGTGCAGCGCCAGAACTTCACGGAGCCGCACGAAGGCCCGCATGATGGCGATGTTCACCTGCGCGGCCCGCGGATTGCGCAACACGCCGGACAGCATCGCGACGCCCTCCTGAGTGAAGGCGTACGGCAGGTACTTGATGTGGCCACCACGCTTTAAGGTGCCAAACTGGCATCTTAAATGGGAAAGCGTATCCGACTCATCGCGAGTGAGTTGGAACATGACGTCGGGTGGAAACCGGCCGCTGTTGCGTCGGACGGCGCGTTTCAACGCGGCCGTGGAGACGCCGTAGAATGCGGCCAGGTCCGCATCCAGCATGACGCGCCGCCCCCGGATCCTGCGGATGGCCTGCTCGACGCGTTCCACGATGACCGGCATGGTCTGCTCGCCCATGGCGTGCTCCTTTCCGGCCCCCATCCTCACGGCGTTGCCGCAGGGGAGGCGGCCTCGACGACCCAGCGGACTTCGACGCCGGGGGTCAGCTTCAGCGGCAGGCCTTCGCGGAGGGCGCGGCCGGGGTGCGCGACCGGCGCGCTGCCGTCGGCGCGGACGGTGCAGCGGTCGCCCTCGCGGACGGTGAACCACTCGGGGAACTGGTTGATGCGGGGGTAGTCGAGCGGCAGCTTCATGAGCTCGCGATGGCGCGGGCGGTCGAAGATCACGACGCCCTCCCAGGGCCGGTCCGCGGCGAAGGTCAGCCGCACGCGGCCGTCGTCGCCGGCGACGGCGCCGAAGCGGACGTCGGCGCGCCAGGGGCGGATCGTGACGCCCTGCGTCTTCCACAGCGCGTACATGAGCGAGGTTCGCGCCGAGTTGCCGTCGCCGTGCCAGCCTTCGATGACGCCGTCGGCCTTCTGTTTCGACCACATGGTGCGGATCTCGGTGTCGATCCAGTCCACGGCCGCTTCGACGCGCTCGCGGTTGTGGAGCGTGATCGCGCCCTCGATCGAGTCGGCGTAGCCGTCGGCCGTGTTGCTCTGGCACATGCCGCCCTGGCCGGAGTAGTGCGCCTTCAGGTTCCCGAGCGCCTTGCGCACGATGTCGCGGTACGCGGCCGTGCCGTCGAGCAGGAAAGCGGTGTAGAGGCCGTCGAAGTTGTAGCCCCAGTTGTCCGTCAGCGCGTCGCCGTGCACGCCGGTCTTCGGGTTCACGCGCAGGTAGACGAGCCCGTGCTCGTTGACGGCGACCTTCAACAGGGTCTCGTAGAGCTCGTGGAGCGGCGCGCGGTAGGCCTCGCGCTTCGCCGGCGCGGCGTGCGCGCAGGCGACGTAGAGTTCGGAGAGGCCGTTGATGACCTCGCAGGAGTGGTCGCCGAGCTTGAGCTCCTCCGCGTCGCGGGTCGGGTGGTGGTCGCCGAGCAGGTAGTAGTCGCCGAGGCGGATCGCCCAGTCGAGGTACTTGCGGTCGCCGGTGAACCAGAAGAGGCGCGAGCAGGCCTGGAGCAGGTCCCCGTTGACCTCGAAGTTGAGCGTCGGGATCCGCCCGAACGGCGTGTCGACGGGCGCGTGCTTCCAGAGGTCGTCGATGATGCCGATCGCGCGCTCCGACCACGGGCTCGGGCCGAGCCACTCGGTGATGGGCAGCAGACCGTCCTTCACGTACTCGGCGGCGTCGAAGACGATGGCGTCGAGATCGACCATCTCGCGCCGCCATCCCTTCTTCGAGAACGAGTAGTCGTCCGGCAGCCGGTCGACGCGCGGGGTCAGGCGCGTCTCCGTGCGCAGCATCTCGAGCATGCGCCCCTCGAAGAGCGGCCGGTCGGTCATCGCGGCGGTGAGGACCATGAACGGGTAGTTGTCGGCGGCCGCGTCGCGCCCGTTCCAGAAATCGCGGCTTTCGCGGAGGTTCCGCGGGATGAGACCGGTCGCGGGGTCGGCGTGCGCGAGCCAGCCGTCGATGAACCGGCGCGAGCGGTAGAACGCCTCGTTGGCCTGCCGGCCGTGGCGCTCGGCGGCGCGGAAGAGGGCCTCGTCCGGCCCGGCCCCGGCGGGCGCGGGCGGCGGATCGCGATCCCAGACGGCACGCATATCGGGGAAGGCCTCGCCGGCGGGGCCCGCGCCGGCCATGGCGATCGTCGCCTTCGCGCGGTGCGACGCCGCCTTCAGGTCCGGCGCGGAGGGCGCCGCCGCGGCGCCGACGAGGCGGGCCTCGGCAAGGAAGGCGGCCTTGGGCGGCGCCTCGCGCAGCCGGACCTCGACACAGGCGCCGGTGAGCCCGGCCGGGACCGGGACGCGCAGCCAGCGGAATCCGTCGTGGCCGCCGGCCTCGACGCGCTGGGTGTGGCCGCCGATCGCGACGTCCGCGCCGCGCACATCCTTCTTGGCGCCCCAGCGCAGGTCGATCGACTGCCCCGGCGCCGGAGCGACCTCGAACCGGATGTCGATCTCCGACGTTCCCAGGAACTGGTAGCCGACGTCGCGATAGGTCTGCCCGTCGAACCGGACCCAGGCCAGCGTCGCGGCATCGTCCGGCGCCTCGCGCAAGGCGAAGTCGGCGGCGGAGGCGGCGAGAGCGGCGGAGAGAAGGCACAGATGAGGGAGCATGCGCGCGTTCATGCCGCGCAGGATAGCCACTCCGGCGCACCGCCCGCAATCCCGTCCGGCGACGCGCCCGCCCGGGCCGCGGGGGCCGGCACGGGGCGTCCTCCCCCTGCACGACGGGCTACTTCAGTTCCTGGATCCGGATGTTGCGCCAGCGGACCTCGAGGCCATCCTCCTTGGATCCGTGGACCTGGAAGCCGATGAAGCCCTTCGCGACGCGCGAGTCCTTCGCATCCACGCGCGGTTCACCGTTGAGCCACGTTTTGATCGAATCGCCGCGGCATTCGACCCGGACCTTGTTCCAGCCGTCGACCTTCGTCAGCTTCGCGCCCTGCTCGCTGAACGCCTTCGCATCCCCGCCGCCGAAGCCGGGGAAGATCCAGCCGCGGCAGCCTTCCTCGTAGAGGCCGGCGGCCCAGAAGCGCGCACGCTTGGGCTCGTTGTCGATCTCGATCTGGTAGCCGTGGACGCGCTTGGGCGCGACCTTGATCGTCTTGCCGTTGTGCTCGACCTTGGTCTCCTCGTCGAAGCACTGGCTGCGGATCTGGACGCCGGAGTTCAGCTTCGGATCGACCTTGTACTCGTACTCGAGGATGAAATCGCCGTACTCCTTCGGCGGGCAGAGGAACGAGTTCGGCTCCTTCAGCACCGTCCGGCCGACCAGGCAGCCGTCCTCGACGCGGTACGAGGCCTTGCCGCCGCGCTGGATCCAGCCGTCGGTGGACTTGCCGTCGAACAGGGGGGCGAGTTCGTCCGCGGCAAGGGCTGCGGACCCCAGGGTCGCCGCCGCGACCGCGGCGGCCTTCACGAGCATCTTCATGCGGAGCTCCTTCTTCGGCGCCGGGATTCCGGCGCAGGTTCCATGCCCCCGCATCGTACGCCGCCGTGGCCGTCGTGCAATGCGATTCGTCCCGAAGACGCGTCCCGGCGGGCCGGATGGCGGGGGTCGGCACGGGGGTTCCTTGAGTGGGCGGGGGCGTCCCCGTATACTCCGCGCATCGGGTGCACGTGTGTACGATCAGTTCCTAGCCCAGACCCAGCAGCAGCGACTCCAGCAGGTGCTGGCGCCCCAGATGCGCCAGTCGCTGGAGTTCCTGCAGGTGCCGATGCTCGAGCTCCGGGCCTTGATCCGCAAGGAGATCGAGCAGAACCCGACGCTGGAGGAGAAGGCCGACGACCACACGCCGCTGGAGATCGAACCCGGCGAGGAGGGCGCGGCGGGCGCCGCGGAGGCCGCCTCCGAGGAGGAGTACCAGAAGCTGGCGGCGCTCGATGCGTCCTGGCGGGAGTACTTCCAGGTGGCCGGGGCCGCGCGCGGGCCGTCGACCGAGGAGGAGGAGCGGCGGCAGCACTTCCTGGACTCGCTGACGCGGGAGATGTCGCTCCAGGAGCACCTGATCCAGCAGCTGGACCTGACGGACCTGGCCGACGCCGACCGGCAGGTCGCGGTCATGCTGATCGGCAGCATCAACGACGACGGCTACCTGAACATCACGCTGGGGGAGCTGGCCGAGACGACCGGCCTGCCGGTCGACGCGCTGGAACGCGTGCTTCACGCCGTGCAGGAGCTCGATCCGCCCGGCGTCGCGGCCCGCGACCTGCCGGAATGCCTGCGCATCCAGCTCGTCCGGTCCGGCCGGGCGGACGGCATCGAGGCGCGGATCGTCGACCGCCACCTGGCGGACCTGGCGGCGATGAAGCATGCGGACATCGCCCGGGCGCTCGGCGTGCCCGTGTCCGAGGTCCACCACGCGGCGCGCCTCATCGCGACGCTCGAGCCGCGCCCCGGGCGGGCCTTCGGCGGCGACGCGCCGGCCTACGTCGTGCCGGACGTCACCGTGGCGAAGTCGGGCGACGACTACACCGTGACGCTGAACAACGAGCGCCTGCCGCGCGTGCGGATCAGCAAGCACTACCGGCAGCTGATGGAGGACCCCGCGACGCCGAAGGAGACGCGCGACTACATCCGGGACAAGATCCGCGCCGGCGCCTTCATGCTGCGCAGCATCCACCAGCGGCAGGAGACGATCGCCAACATCGCCCGGGAGATCGTGCGCGTGCAGCGGGACTTCCTCGAGCACGGCGTCAGCCACCTCCGCCCGCTCGTGATGGCGGAGATCGCCCAGGTGCTCGGGGTGCACGAGACGACGGTCAGCCGGGCCGTCTCGGGCAAGTACATGCAGACCCCGCGCGGCCTCTTCGAGATGAAGTTCTTCTTCACGCCGGGCTACGAGGCGGCCGACGGCCAGCGGCTGTCCAACAAGGCGATCAAGGACGCGATCGAGGAGATCGTGGCGGCGGAGGACGTCGCGAAGCCGCTGGCCGACGACGCGATCGCGCGGAAGCTGGGCGAGCGGGGGATCAAGGTGGCGCGGCGGACGATCGCGAAGTACCGCGAGGAACTGAGGATCCCGCCCTCCCACCTGCGGAAGGGATGATGCGGCCCATGACCCACCCCATCGCCAGCGTGCCGGTCGAGATGCCGGTGTGTCCGCCCTCGGACGAGGGGGCGCGGGACACGCGCGCACTGGTGCACATCCTGCTCGCCGCCGGATTTGTCTGGGCGGCCTCGGCCGCCTGGCGCCGCGCCCGGGCGCGGCGCGCGGCGCCGAGGAGCCGGGGAGGCGTCTCGTGAGCCCCGCCCGCCGCCTGCCATGGCTCCTGGCCGTCGCCGTGTCGTTTTCCGCCTGCGCCCACCGCCGGGCCGGCGATGGCCGCGGACCGGTCGCCCTGCCGGACCGGTTTGCGCAGGCCGCGCCGGAGGCGGCCGCCCTGCCCGCCTCGCCGGACCGCTGGTGGACCGCGTTCGGCGAGCCCGCGCTGGACGGGTGGATCGAACGCGCCTTCGCGGGGAACCTGTCCCTCGGCCGCGCCTGGGCGCGTCTGGAACAGGCGCGCCTGGCCGCCGAAATCGCCGGAGCGGAGCGCATCCCCTCGGTCAACCTCGAGGCCTCGGCCCGGCGCGCGCAGACCATCCTCCAACTCCCCTCGGGGGCGTTCGCGCGGACCACCAGCACCTTCGCGCTGGGCCTTGCGGCGTCCTACGAGGTCGACCTGTGGGGCCGCGTCGCCGCGACCGCCCGCGCCGCGACGGAGGACCTGCGCGCGAGCCGGGCGGACCTCGAGACCGCGGCGTTGACGCTGGCGGCCGAAACCGCCGAGGCGTGGCTCTCGCTGGAGGAGCAGACCGCCGTCCGGGCGCTGATCGAGGGCCAGATCCAAGCCAGCCGCGACCTGACGCGGCTCGTCGAGTACCGCTTCGGCCAGGGGCTGTCATCCGCGCTCGATGTCTACCAGCAACGCCAGCTGACCACCGCCCTCGAGACGCTCCTGCCGCCGGTCGATGCGCGCCTCGCCGCGCTGCGTCACCAGCTGGCCGTCCTCGCCGGGCTGCCGCCGGGCAGCGCCGTGCCGGAGTCCGACGGCCTCCTGCCCGACCCGCCCCCGCCCCCGGGGCCGGGCCTGCCCGCCGACCTGCTCCGCCGCCGCCCCGACGTGGCCGCGGCGGAGGCCCGCCTGCGCGCGGCCGACGAGCGCACCGCCGCGGCGATCGCCAACCGGCTGCCCGCCCTCCGGCTTGGCGCCAGCGGGGGGACCCAGTCGTTCGATTCCGCGGCCCTCTTCGACGACTGGGTCTGGAGCCTGGCGGGAAACCTCGTCGGCCCGATCCTTGACGGCGGCCGGCGGCGCGCCGAGGCGGACCGCGCCCGGGCGGTGCGCGACGAGGCCCTCGACGCCTTCCGTCTCGCCGTTCTGCAGGCGCTTCGCGAGGTCGAGGACGCGCTCGTCCTCGAGCGCCGCCAGATCGAGCTCCTCGAGCGGCTCGGCGCCCAGCGCGACGCCGCGGCGGCGACGCTCGCGCAGGCGCGCACGTCCTACGTCAACGGGCAGGCGGAGTACCTGTCGGTGCTGGTCGCCCTCGACCGCCTGCAGCAGACCGACCGCTCGCTCGTTGCCGCACGGCGCCAGCGCCTGGCGTACCGCGTCCAGCTCCACCGCGCGCTGGGCGGGGATTGGCCGCGGTCCTTGCAGCGGGCGACGGCCCGGGAGCCCTGACATGAAGAAGTTCCTCCGCATCCTCCTGTCGCTCGTGATTCTCGGCGCCGCCGTGGGCGCCGCCGTCTACCTGGTGCGCACGAAGCCCCAGGCCGGGGAGCGCCCCCGCCCCGCCCTGACCGCGCTGGTCGACATCCTCGAGGCCCGGCCGGAGGCGGCGGTCGTGATCGTGCGCGGCATGGGGACCGTCATTCCGGCCCGCGAGACGACGGTTCTCCCCGAGGTCACGGGCATGATCGTGGACCTCAATCCCAACCTGGTGCCCGGCGGCCGCGTGAAGCCCGGCGAGGAACTGGCCCGCATCGATCCCCGCGACTACGAGGCGGCCCGCGACCAGGCGCGCGCGGCGCTGGAGAAGGCCCGCTTCGATCTCGCGGTCGAGGAGGGCCGCCGCACCGTGGCCGGGGAGGAGTGGAGCCGGCTCGGCGGCGAGGTGCCGACCAGCGATGCCGGACGGGCCCTCGCGTTGCGCGAACCGCACCTGCGGCTGGCGCAGGCATCGCTCGAGGCGGCGGAAAGCGCCCTGCGCCGCGCCGGGTTGAACCTGGAGCGCACGACGCTCAAGGCCCCCTTCGCGGCGGTGGTGCTGGAGGAATCGGTCGATCCCGGCCAGGTGGTCACCCCGCAGTCGCGCGTGGCCCGCCTGGTGGGCACGGAGGCCTTCTGGGCCCAGATCCTGATCCCGGCCGCGGATCTCGGCTGGTTCGCCTGGCCCGACGCGGCCGGGGCCGGGGGGGCGGAGGCCGTCATCGAACTCGACCTCGGCAACGGAGCCGTGGCGGGGCGCACGGGGCGGGTGGTCCGCGTGCAGGCCGACCTCGACCCCGCCGGCCGCATGGCCCGGCTGCTGGTCGAGGTTCCGAATCCGCTGGACACCGCGTCGGGCGCGCCGCTGTTGCTGGGAAGCTATGTCTCGGCCCGCATCGCGGGCCGGCCGATGCCGGATGTCTTCGAGATCCCCCGCACCGCCGTCCGCGAGGGCGACCGCCTCTGGATCATGGATTCGAACGACGAACTGGAGATCCGCTCCGTCACCGTGGCTCGCCGACGCCCCGAGACCGTCCTGGTCGGCGCCGGCCTCAAACCCGGCGACCGCATCGTCACCAGCCGCATCGCCCTCCCCATCCCCAGGATGAAGCTCCGCCTGGCGGGCGCCGAGGCCCGGACGGAACCCCGGTAGCGGCTGCACCATGACGACACCCGTCTTCGTGATCCGGCGGGGAACGGTCGCCGCGGCCGCCATGCTGGAGGACTCCGCGTGGTCGCTGGCCGCCGGGGTCGGGGTGGCGCACGCACGGCCGGAGAGCCGCACGACGGAGCCCCGCGTCCGCGTGCGGCTGTTGTACGACGACCTGCGCCTGCACGGCCTGTTCGAGGTGCGCGACGTTCATGTGCGGTGCGTCCACGAGGGCTTCGGCGCCCCCGTATGGAAGGACTCGTGCGTCGAGTTCTTCGTCGAGCCGCATCCCGGCGCCGGCTACTGCAACTTCGAGTTCAACTGCGGCGGATCGTGGCTCGTGAAGCACATCACCGATCCCGCGCGGGTCGCGCCGGACCGGTTCCGCGCGTTCCGCGATCTGGCCCTCCCGGACGTATCCGGCGTGCGGGTCGCGACCACCCTTCCGCCGCGCACGGACCCGGCCGTCCGGGGCCCGCTGGAGTGGCGGCTGGCCTTTTCGATCCCGTTCGACGTGCTGGTCCGCGCCGCCGGCGCCCGCGTGCCGCGGCCCGGCGACCGCTGGCGCGGCAACTTCTACAAGTGCGGCGACGAGACCCCGGCGCCGCACTGGATCGCGTGGTCCCCCGTGGACGAGCTGAACTTCCACCTGCCGCGCTGCTTCGGGGATCTCGTCTTCGACGCGTGACAGGGAACCCGCCCGTCGCGAGGCGCAGGCCCCCGGTCCTCCCCGTCGCACGGACGGATCCTACCGCCCGATCACCGCCTTGGACGGTTCGATCACGACCGCGCGCGCATCGCGCCGGATGTAGAGGTTCGCCGACGTGGCGAGCAGATCGAGGGCGCGCTGCACGGTCGGCCGTGTCAGCCCGAGCGTCAGCCGCGTCGCGGCGATCGTCCCCCGCGCGTCGTCCTTCAGCACCACGCTGAGCCCGATGCCCGCGGGATCGGCCTTGGCGCTTTCCTCCCGGATCCAGTCGACGATCTCGACGACCGGGGCCTGGCGGAAATCCATGTCGGGAAGCCGGATCCCCAGGGGATCGACCGCCCGGACGGCCGCCGCGGGGGGCGGCGGGCGGGCCGGCGCGTTCGTCCCCCCACCCCGGGCCAGACCGGCCGCCGCGAGGGCGGCGCACAAACATGCGCATCGCATCATGTCGGTTCCTCCGTTGACAAGGGAACGCCCTCCCCCGCCTTCCTGCAAGCGCATTCCGGGATCCTCGATTCCGGCGAAGCGCGCCGGGCGGTCGCCCGGGCCGGCGGCCGGCCCTTGCACGTCCAGCGCAAGCGACTTCGGCAGCTGGTGGAAGAAGGGGCGCAGGCCGCCGGCCATGCGGCGAACGCGGCGGCGGATTTCAGGAACTCGCGTCGGTCGGCGGCGTCGGACATGGCGGCACTCCCGGTTGCCGCCAACAGAACGGCGGTCCGCCCATGCCGAGGCAAGGGCTTTCGGGCGCGCGGTCAGGCCCGCGGTTGCGACGGCCCCGCAGCCGGGCTATGGTGCGCTTCATGCGGCGGGAGGGTTCCATTTCAGAGGCCTTGCGCGACGCGCTGGCCGGCCTGCGGCCGGGCGCGCGGATCGCGATCGGCCTGAGCGGCGGCGTCGACTCGTCGATGACCGCCCTTCTGCTTCGCCGCGCCGGCTTCGACATCGTCGGGCTCACCATGCAGATCTGGGACGGCTCGATCCCGCTCCCCGACGAGGGCCGGTCCGGCTGCTTCGGTCCCGGCGAGGTCCGCGACCTCGAGGCCGTGCGCGCGTTCGCCGGCCGTCTCGGCATTCCGCATCACGTGGTGCCGCTCGCGGACGAATACCGGCGCGTCGTGCTCGATTACTTCCGCGAAGAGTACCTCCGGGGCCGCACGCCGAACCCCTGCGTCCACTGCAACCGCCAGATGAAGCTCGGCTTCCTCCTCGAGCGCGCGCGCCAGCTCGGCGTCGAGTTCGATGCCTTCGCCACCGGCCACTACGCGCGGCACGCGTGGGACGCGGCCCGCGGGCGGCACCGCCTGCTGCGGGCCGCCGACGCCTCGAAGGACCAGACCTACTTCCTCTCGCACCTGTCGCAGGCGCAGCTCGCCCAGCTCGTCCTGCCGCTGGGCGGACTGCTCAAGGAGGAGGTCCGCGCCCTCGCCGTCGACGCGGGCTTCCCCGACCTCGCGGCCCGCGCCGAAAGCCAGGATTTCATCGAAAGCCGCGACTACGGCGCACTGTTCCGCAGCGGCGATGCACGCCCCGGGCCGATCGTGACTCGCACGGGCGAACGCCTCGGCACCCACGGCGGCCTCATCCACTACACGATCGGCCAGCGCAAGGGACTCGGCGTCGGCGGCGCGGGCGAACCGTGGTACGTCGTCGAACTCGACGCCGAGAAGAACCGCGTCGTCGTCGGCCGGCGCGAGGATCTCGGCGGACTCCGCTTCCGCGCCTCGAGGGTCAACTGGATCGGCCTCGCCACGGCCCCCGCGGAGCCCGCGCACATCGAGTGCCGCATCCGCCAGCGCCACGCGGGCGCCCCGGCCACGATGCGGCGCGTGGAGGATGCCACGGTCGACGTGGAATTCGACGCGCCCCAGTTTTCCACCACGCCCGGCCAGATCGCCGTCTTCTACGACGGCGACGACGTCCTCGGCGGAGGCACCATCGAGCCGGCCGTGCCCGGAGCCAACCCGGCGCCGTAGCCGACCGCACGCGGACTTCGGTGTTCGATGTTGGACGTTCGGCGTTCGATGTTCGCCTACGCCAGCGCCTCGTTGAGGCTGCCGGTGCGGTAGCCGAGCAGATCGAGCGTCACGTAGCGGAAACCGCAGGCGCGGACCCGCGCCGCGGCATCGGCGCGGACGGCCGGGTCGAGCAGGCGCACGATACCGGCGGGATCGAGCTCGATCCGGGCGACGTCGCCGTGCGCACGGACCCTCACCTGCCGGAAGCCGAGGTCCTGCATCGCCCCCTCCGCCCGCTCGATGCGTCCGAGGATCTCCGGCGTGACGGCGGTGCCGTAGGGCACGCGCGACGAGAGGCAGGCCGAGGCCGGCAGGTCGGCGGTCGGCAGGCCCATGCGTCGCGACGCCTCGCGGATGTCGGCCTTCGTGAAGCCGAGCTCGGCCAGCGGGCTGCTCACGGCGCGCTCGCGCGCGGCCTGCCGGCCGGGCCGGTAGTCACCCTGGTCGTCGACGTTCGTGCCGTCGAGCACCGCGGCATACCCCTCCGCCTGCGCGATCGCGGAGAGCCGCGTGAACAGCTCGGTCTTGCAGTGGTAGCAGCGGTCCGGGTTGTTTGCGGCGTAGGCGGGGTTGGCCATCTCGTCGGTCGTGATGATGCGGTGGTTCATGCGGAACCGCGCCGCGATCTCCCGCGCCTGCTCGAGGTGCCGGCGCGACAGCGAGGCGGAGTCCGCCGTCACCGCCAGGGCCTTGTCGCCCAGCACCTCCGTCGCGACCGACGCGAGGAACGAGCTGTCGACGCCGCCGCTGAACCCGACGACGACCGAGCCGCGGTCGCGGAGCCAATTGCGGAGGACCTCAAGTTTCTGATCGATGGATACGTTCATGGCGACAGGATAACAGGATTCACAGGATGATATCCGAGGCGGCGCACCTTGCGCCGGATCTCCACATGTTTCTCGCCGAAGTTGATCAGCAATCCCACGTCGAGGCCGGTGGCCACCAGGTAGTTCACCAACTGCGCCTCCTGAATACGGTTCAACGTGCGGATGGATCTCAGCTCCACGATCACCCGTTTGCCGACCAGAAGATCGGCGATGAAGTGGCCGACAGGCTCTCCACAATAGGTGACATCGATAGGCTGCTGGTGCGACGCATCGACTCCCGCCTTCCCCAACTCGATCATCATGCATTTCTCGTAGACCGACTCCAAGTAGCCGAATCCCATTGTGTTATACACCCGGTATGCGGCCCCGATGATGATCCGCGTCAGCCGACCCTCGGCCAGTTCAGTCTGTCGCAACTTGCTCGCATCGTCGCGTTTGCTCCGCTCCATCCTGTTCATCCTGTCATCCCGTCCTTTCGTTCTTCCTCGCGGGCCAGCCCGGGATCCCAAACCCGGAACGCGGAACCCTCATCCATGGGAAGAGAAGTGCAGGCGGGAATTCCAGGGACGTCCGCATGCCCCGGCCCTTCGCCGATCGTGCGGCCGAGGGAACGGAGGCGGAGGACGACGCACTGGGCGCACTGGCCCGCGTTCTCGTCGACGCAGGGCTTGTTCGGATAGAGCAGGTAGTCGCCGCGCCGCTCGCCGGGCGTGTTGTTGGGCATGAAGACGTTCGCTCCGCGCTTCAGCGCCAGGTTGCGGCCCGTTCCGGGAAACACCGCATCGAACGCGGTCGTGGCGGGGATGTGGGCGCGCGGATGGACCAGCCGCAGCGAGGCAAGGGCGACGAAAAACATGTCCGGGTCGTCCGCGTACGCGTTGGGCTCGCCGCCGAGCGGCGTGTCCGGATGCGGGATGAACGGGCCGATGCCGACCATGTCGAGGTCGAGCTCGCGGCACAGCAGCAGGTTGTCCGCCAGCACCTCGCGCGTTTCGCCGGGCACGCCGATCATGAACCCGCCGCCGGCCTGCACGCCGAGCTCGCGCAGGTCGCGCAGGCAGCGGAGACGCTCCTCGAGCGTGCAGTCGGGATGCAGCCGCGCGAACAGCGCGGCGTCGCTGGTCTCGAAGCGCAGGAGATAGCGGTCCATGCCGCACTCGCGCCACTCCGCGTAGACCTCGCGCGGACGGTTGCCGACGGACACCGTCACCGCCAGGCCCGTCTCGGCCTTGATGCGGCGGATGATCTCGCCCAGCTCGCGGTCGCCGGCGGTCGAGGGCGCCTCGCCGGACTGCAGGACGACGGTCGTCTGCCGCCAGCCGGTCATCTTCCGCGCGACGTCGAGGATCTCGTCCGCCGGCAGCCGGTAGCGCCTCACGTTCGCGTTCGAGCGCCGGATGCCGCAGTAGAGGCAGTCGTTGGCGCAGACGTTGGAGAACTCGATGATGCCGCGGATGAAGACCTCGTCGCCCTTGCGTTCGCGCCGCACCGCGTCGGCGCGACGGTAGAGCGCCTCGCGGTCCGCCCCCTCAAGGGACAACCACGAGAGCACCTCCGCACGCGTCGGCGCCGCGGTCTGGCAGCTTTCAGTCATGGGCGCTGCACCATACCCGCCGGCGGCCCGGGATTCCAGCGGCGCGGCCGCGACGGAGGTTCACTCTGGATTCCGCAATTCAGACAGGCGGGACGGGATAACGGGATCAACAGGATGGAGTTGCGGCAGCCACTCGCTGCACTCACCTGATGAAGTCCATGGTTCTTGAAACAGGCTCCGCTGCAATCCTGTACATCCTGTTATCCTGTCCAGTTGCTCTTCTTGGGTTCACAGGTTCTCTGGTTCGGAGGTTCGGGAGTTCCAAGGGTTGGACGTCGCGGGTTCCGGAGGTTCCAAGGGTTGGAAGACTCGCGCGCGCCGGGATCGCGATCGCAGGCCCCGCCCTCCTGGCCCCTGAAACCCGACCCTCCGCACCGGCCCTGCGGCGCGGCGGCTCAGGGCTCCGCGCTTCGGGTTCCCCGTTCCGGGTTCCGAGTTCCGGGTTCCGGGTTCGGTGTTGGATGTTCGATGTTCGGCGTTCGATGTTCGCCGAGGCCTCCGCGCTTGTACCGGCCGTAGACCGGGTGATCGTCCGGGATCACCTGAGGTTTCATCTCCGCGCGCCACGCATCGAAGGCCTTCCTCAGCCCCACCACGCGCGCAGGGCGCTCGGCCGCGAGGTTGTGCGCCTCGCCGGGGTCCCGTCCGACGTCGTAGAGCTCGGGCGGGTTGTCGCCCTCCACGACGAGCTTCTCGTCGCCCTCGCGCACCGCGCGCAGGGGCCGCGCGAGGTTGGTGTCGCGGCCCGGGATGCGCCATTCCTTGTGATCGTTGTACAGCCAGAAGAGCCGCTCGTGAGGAACGCCATCGCGGCGGCCGAGGAGGAAGGGCGCGAGGTCGACCCCGTCGACGTTCTCCGGCGGCGCGATCCCCGCGGCGCCGAGGCAGGTCGTGAAGACGTCGATGGCATGGACCATCGGCTCGTAGGTCCGCCCCGCGGGCAGCGTCCCGGGCCAGCGCACCGCGAAGGGCACGCGGATGCCGCCCTCGAGCACGTCGAACTTCATGCCGCGGTGCGGGCCGTTGTCGGTGCCGAGCACGGGCGGCTCGCCGCCGTTGTCGCTGAGGAAGATGAGCAGCGTCCGCCGGTCGCGGCCGGTCTCGCGGAGCGTCGCGAGCAGGCGGCCCATCGCGTCGTCGAGGTTCGTCAGGATCGCCGCCGCCATCCGCCGCCTGCCTTCGAGGTGGCCGACGCGGCGCAGGTCCTCCGGCCGCGCCTCCTGCGG
>CAYODK010000063.1:24822-25410 GCA_964402695.1 uncultured Verrucomicrobiota bacterium | reverse complement strand
GAGGCCGAGAACCGCCTGCACATCCACTCGGAGTTCATGCTGCACCTGCGCCGGGTGCAGGCGCGGCGGCTCTAGCGACCGCACCCGCCGCGGCGGGCGGTCGATCGGAGGATGCGATGCGTTCGTTCCAGGGATTGAACGCGGTGTGCAGGGCGGCGTCCAACGGTTGGACACTCATCCCGGTCGCCGCCGTCCTCGCGGCGGCTCATGGGATTTCGGCCGCCGCGGCCGAAATCCCATGGGTGCGGGTCAGTCCGCGCGACACCCGGTACTTCGAGCTGTCCGACGGTTCGCCCTGGATCCCGAACGGCCTGAACATGGTCCATCCCGGCGGGCCGAAGGGACAGGAACAGGCCTGCATGGAGCGTTGGGTCACGGCGCTCTCGACGAACGGCGGCAACTTCATCCGCGTCTGGCTCTGGCACTCGTGGTGGTGCCCGGAGCGCGCGCCGGGCGTGTTCGACGAGGAGGGCGCGCGCCGTCTGCGGTCGCTGCTGGACTATTGCGGCCCGCGTGGCGTGCGCGTGAAGCTGACGCTCGACTACTTCCGGGACATCAATCCCGCGAACCCGGGCAAGACCTGGGCGA
>CAYODK010000063.1:0-24812 GCA_964402695.1 uncultured Verrucomicrobiota bacterium | reverse complement strand
GATGCGCGAGGCGTACCACGTCTCGAAGGGCGGCCCGGTGGCCTCGATGAAGGAGTTCTGGGACACGCCCGCCGGCCGCGCGCTCTTCGTGAAGCGGCTCGACTGGCTGGCCGAACGCTTCCGCGACCGGCCGGAGATCTTCGGCTGGGAACTGTGGAACGAGATCAACGCGGCCGGCGGCGGGGCGGACAGCCAGTTCGCGTGGACGCGCGACATGCTGGCCGAACTGCGCACGCGGTTTCCCCGCCACCTCGTGATGCAGAGCCTCGGATCCTTCGACCGGCCCCCGGCGCGCGACGGCTATCGGAAGTACATGACGATGCCGGGCAACGACGTCGCGCAGGTGCACCGCTACCTCGACCTCGGTGCGGCGCTGGACGTGTGCAAGGGGCCGATGGATGTCCTCGCCGCGGATGCGATCGCGGAACTCCTGGCCTTCGACCCGCGGCGCCCGGCGGTGCTGGCCGAGGGCGGCGCCGTCGAGCCGGGCCACACCGGTCCGTTCAAATTGTACGCGAAGGACCGCGACGGTGTCCTTCTGCACGACGTCCTGTTCGCGCCGTTCTTCGCCGGCGCCGCCGGGGCCGGGCAGGGCTGGCACTGGCACCAGTACGTCGATCCGAACGGCCTGTGGTGGCAGTTCGGACGCTTCGCGAAGGCGGTGGCCGGGCTCGACCCCGCCGCCGAGGGCTTCCGGCCGGCGGCGGTGACGACGAACGGTCCGCTGCGGATCCACGCGCTGGAGGGAAGGCGGACCCTGCTGCTCTGGTGCCGCGACGGTCGGGCCGACTGGCGGAGCGAGTTGGAGCAGGGGAGGCCGCCCGCGGAGGTGTCGGGCGCATCGCCGGACCTCTCGACCCTTCTGCGCGGTCGTGCCGCCCCGCGTGCGACGGCCTACGATCCGTGGCGCGACGTGTCGGAGGCCGTCCGGGTCTCCGGCGGACGCGCCGTCCTGCCGGCCTTCCGCCGCTCGCTCGTGGTGCGGGTGGACCTCGCATCCGGCCCGCGGTAGGCCGGCCCGGTGCTCCGGGTTGGCGTCATCACGCGGTCCGTATACACTCCGCGCGCAGAATGAAAGTCCCGCTCCAACCGTCCGACGTGCGGCGCATCCTGGTCGTCAAGCTCAGCTCGCTGGGCGACCTGTTCCATGCGCTGCCGGCCGTGCACAATCTCAAGTCCGTGTCGGGCGCGGCGGTCGACTGGCTGGTCCAGCCCGAGTACGCGGAACTCGTCCGGTGCTTCACCGACGTGGAGCGGACGATCGTGTTCCCGCGCCGGGGCATCCTCTCGGGCGGCCCGGAGTTCCTCGCGGACCTGCGGCGCGATCGGTACGACCTGGTCGTCGACCTGCAGGGATTGCTCAAGAGCGCGATCCCGACGCGCATGGCCGACGGCGCGTTCCGGATCGGCCCGTCCTTCCACCGCGAGGGATCCCGCCTCCTGTACGACGCCGTCGCGGGACCGCGGAACAAGGAGCGTCACGCGGTCGAGGAGAACGTCGACGTCGTCCGCTACCTCGGCTGGCCGGAACTGCCGATCGCGTTCCCGGTGCGCTTCCCGCCCCAGCCGGCCCCCGGCGTTTCGCCGCGCGTCGTGATCGTTCCGGCGTCCCGGTGGGCGACGAAGAACTGGCCCGTCGAGGGGTTCGTCGAGGTCGCGGAGGACCTCCTCGCGCGCGGCGCGACGGTCGTGCTGGTCGGCGGAGCCGCGGAGCGGGCGGCCTGCGAGGCGATCGCGGGATCGCTGGGCGCGCGGCCGAACCTGAAGAACCTCGCCGGGAAGACCACGCTGCTGGAGCTGGGCGGTCTGCTCCAGCACGCCCAGCTGGCCATCACGGTCGACTCGGGCCCGATGCACATGGCCGCGGCGCTCGGGGTCCCGGTGCTGGCGCTCTTCGGCCCGACGGACCCGGTGCGCACCGGTCCCTACGGACCGAGGGCCCGCGTGCTGACGACCGCCCGGCTGCCATGTCAGCCGTGTTTCCTGGGCCAGTGCGAGCGCGGCGACCTCGCCTGCATGCGCCGGATCTTCCCGAGCCAGGTGCTCGCCGCGGCCCTCGAGATGCTCGGGGCGCGACGATGAGGGAGGATGGATGCGTGGCGAACGCCCCCCTTCGCTATCGACAGGCGGGAGTCGGGTCGGGATAATCGCCGCCCTAACGGCGGGGGCGTGCATGGACCGGACAGGGCGGAGGGCGGTGGGGGCGCTGGCAGGGGCGCTCGGAGTGGCGGCGGCGTGTGCGGCGCCGGGTCCGGCGATCGAGGACCGCGTCGACTGGCCCGCCTTCCTCGGCCGCCACGATCTCGTCTGGGAGACGTTCCCCGCGCGCTGGCACGAGGGCGCCTTCACGGGCAACGGCCTGATGGGCGCGATGATCTACGCCCGTACGAACGGCACGGTCTGCCTCGACGTCGGCCGTTCGGACGTGACCGATCGCGGGAACCGGCTCGCGATCGGCTTCTTCGAACTCGTCCCCGCCGGCGCGCCGAAGGCGGGCACGATGCGGCTCGACCTGTGGAACGCCGAGGCGCGCGGCGAACTGGGCACCGACCGCGGCGCCGTCGCCTTCCGCACCTTCACGCACGCGTCGGACCTCGTGCAGGCTGTCGAATGGACGCCCTCCCGCGGCGAGACGGCCGCGCGGTTCGAGTTCCGCCACGAGCCGGCCCTCGACGCGCGCAAGGCCCACAAGAAGGAGCCGATCCCGGAGGCGGAGCGGAACCCGGATGCGGCGTTTGGCGAAACCGACGGCATCCGCCACTGCGTCCAGCCGTTCAAGGCCGGCGGCGGCTACGCGGTCGCATGGGCCGAACGCGCATCGGGCGCCGGGAGGCTCCTCGTCTGGACGGTCGAGGCCGCGCCCGACGCCGCGCCGGCCCTCGCGCGCGTCCGCGAGGCGCTGGCGCGCGGGGGTTCGAGGCTGGAGGCCTCGCACCGCGACTGGTGGCACGCCTGGTGGCCGAAGAGCTTCCTCAGCATCCCGGACACGCGGATGGAGAGCTTCTACTGGATCCAGATGTACAAGCTCGCTTCGGCGACCCGTGCCGACCGTCCGGCGATCGACCTGATGGGACCGTGGTTCCGGTCGACCCCGTGGCCGCGGATCTGGTGGAACCTCAACATCCAGCTCACCTACTGGCCCGTCACCACCGCCAACCGCCTCGACCTCGGCGAATCCCTCGTGCGGATGCTCAAGGCCGGCGAAACCAACCTCATCGCCAACGTTCCCGAGGCGCTGCGCGGCGACTCGGCGGGCATCGGGCGGACGTCGAGCTACGATTGCCGCGGCGGCGCGGGGTCGGAGCTCGGCAACCTGACCTGGGCGCTGCACAACGTGTGGATGCAGGCCCGCGCCGGCGGCGACGACGCCCTGCTGCGCGACACGCTCGTGCCGCTGCTCCGGCGCGCGGCGGCGTACATGGTCCACCAGCTCAAGCCCGGCGACGACGGGCGCCTGCATGTCCCGGTGGACACCTCGCCGGAGTACCCCGAGAGGGCCGCGGACACGAACTACAACCTCGCCCTGCTGCGTTGGGCGCTGCAGGCGCTCATCGCCGCGGACGAGCGGTTCGCGTTGAAGGACCCGAAGGCGGCGGAGTGGCGCGCGACGCTGGAGCGGCTCGCGCCGTATCCCGTCGACCCGAAGACGGGCTATATGATCGGCGCCGGCGTGCCGCTGGCGGTGTCGCACCGGCACTTCTCGCACCTGCTGATGGTCTACCCGCTCGCCCTCGTCGACGCGGAGTCGGCGGCGGACCGGCCGCTGATCGAGACGTCGCTCGACCACTGGATCCACTTCGAGGGCGCGCTGCAGGGCTACTCGTTCACCGGCGCCGGGGCGATGTCCGCGTGGCTCGGGCGGCGCGACGCGGCGGTGTCGCTGATGAACCAGTTCCTCGACCGCTACGTGAAGCCGAACACGATGTACCTCGAGGCGGGGCCGGTGATCGAGACGCCGCTGGCCGGCGCGGCGACGATCCACGAACTCGTGCTGCAGTCGTGGTGCCCGGAGCCGTTCGGCACGCACATCCGGGTGTTCCCGGCCGTGCCCGACACCTGGCCCGACGCATCGTTCCGCGACCTTCTCGCCGCCGGCGGCTTCGAGGTGTCGGCGGTGCGGCGCGGCGGGACGACGCGGTGGATCCGCATCCGCAGCCTCGCGGGGAACCCGTGCCGCGTGCAGACCGGATTCCCGGGCGACGCGGCCGCCTCCGGCGAGCGCGCGTTCGCGCTGGCGACCGCGCCCGACCGCAACGGGCGGCGCGTGACGACGGTCGACCTGCGCAAGGGCGAGGCGGTGCTGCTGACGCCCGCCGGCGCGGCGCCCGACGCCGCGGACCGGGTCCTGGCCCCGGTCGAGCCGGAGCCGGACCGTGTGAACTGGTTCGGCTCGCCGAAACCGTCGATCGTCCGGCCGGGGGCGGACGGGACCCTGCGGCTGATGGCGACGAACGCGGTGCTGCATGGCGCGGGGCTGCTGCGGGAGTTCAAGTCGAAGGCGGGGAACATCGGGCACTGGATCGACCCGGCCGACGCGGTCGGGTGGCGGATCTCGGTGCCCGGTCCGGGCGCGTGGACGGCGCGCGCGACGCACGCGGGCGGGGGCGGCGTTCCGATGCGGATCACGGTGCATCGCGCGGGCGACCCGGCGGACGGGGCCGTCGCCGGGCCGGAGTTCACGCCGGTCCGCACGCCGGGGTGGGACGACTTCCGGCCGACCGATGCGGGAAGGCTTCGCTTCCCGGCCGCGGGACTGTACGATGTGACACTGAAGCCGGCGGTGGCGAGGTCGCCATCGCTGAACCTGGAAGGCCTTGTGCTGACGCCGGAGACAACGCCATGACATGCCGACCCCTGCTTGCCGCGTTCTGCCTCGCCCTGCTCCCCGCGTCGTCGCCGATCCGCGCGGCCCCGGCCGACAAGGCCGCGGACCGGGGCGCCGCCGAGGCCGCCAAGGCGGAGAAGCGAAAGGCCGCCGAGGCCGAGGCCTCCAAGCGCGCCCGGTCGAAGGCGGAGAAGCAGGCGCGCCAGCTGGCCGAGTGGGCGAAGGGGATCGTCCCGACCGAGCCCGACTTCGACGCCCTGCGGCTGGCGGTCGAGGACCTCGCCGCGACCTTCGGCGCCCGCTACCCCGGCGCGGAGGGCTGGCTCCGGCGCATCGACGCGATGGAGGCGAAGTACGAGGCGGCCGACGCGGAGGCGCGCAAGGCGATGGCGCCGGAATTCCGCGCGCTGCAGTCGGAGGCGCTGCTGGCCAACCCGCTGCTCGCGTTCGGGAAGATCCTGCTGATCCGGCGCGAGGCCCCGGCGACGGACGGGCTCAACGGCGGCCGCATGGGGCTGCCGCAGAACTGGCAGGGCAACTGCGCGCTGCCGCGGCAGGGCGCGGTCAACGAGATCGCGACGCTCTCGCCGCTGCGGCCGGACGGCTCGCTGACAACGGTCTACCGCCCCGCCAAGCCCGTCGTCCTGGCGGACATCGACCTGCACCCGGACGGCGGGCGCATGCTCTTCTGCATGCCGGCCGGGTCGAACAACTCGTGGCAGGTCTACGAGATGCGGGCCGACGGCACGTCGCTGCGGCAGGTCACGCAGGGCTTCCCGCCCGACGTCGACAACTACGACCCGTGCTACCTCCCGCAGGGCGACGTTCTCTTCGCCTCCACCGCCTGCATCGCCGGCGTGCCGTGCGTGGGCGGAGGCTCGCGCGTCGCGAACTTCTTCCGCAGCGCGGCGGACGGCTCCGGCGCCCGCCAGCTCACGTTCGACCAGGAACACAACTGGTGTCCGACGGTGATGGAGGACGGCCGCATCCTCTACTCTCGCTGGGAATACACCGACACGCCGCACTACTTCTCGCGCCTGCTCTTCGCGATGAACCCCGACGGCACCGCGCAGCGCGCCGTGTACGGGAGCAACTCGTGGTGGCCGAACTCGACGTTCTACGCGCGCCCGATCCCCGGCCATCCGAACCGCATCGTGGCGGTCATCTCCGGCCACCACGGCGTGGCGCGCATGGGCGAGCTGCTGCTCTTCGATCTCAACCGCGGGCAGTACGAGGCCGAGGGGGTGATGCAGCGCATCCCGGGCCGCGGGAGGCCGGTCGAACCGGTGATCGTCGACGGGCTCGTCAACGCCTCGTGGCCCAAGTTCCTCCACCCGTTCCCGCTGGCGGAGGAGGGGACGAACGCGGGCGCGGGTCACTACTTCCTCGTGTCGATGAAGCCCGATCCCGCCCGGCCGTGGGGCATCTACCTCGTCGACGTCTTCGACAACCTCGTGCTCGTGCGCGAGGACCCGCAGGCCGCGCTCTTCGAGCCGGTCCCGCTGCGCGCGACGCGGCAGGCGCCGGCGATCCCGGATCGCGTCGACCCGTCGCGCCGCGACGGGCTGGTCTACCTCTCCGACGTCTACGCCGGCGACGCGATGCGCGGCGTGCCGCGGGGGGTCGTCAAGTCGCTCCGCCTCTTCGCCTACCACTACGCGTTCCCCGGCACCGGCGGGCACATCCACATCGGCATCGACGGCCCGTGGGACGCGCGCCGGATCCTCGGCACCGTGCCGGTCGAGCCCGACGGCTCCGCGGCGTTCGTCGTGCCGGCGAACACGCCGATCGCCTGCCAGCCGCTCGACGCGCAGGGACGCGCCGTCCAGGTGATGCGGTCGTGGTTCACCGCGATGCCCGGCGAGAAGCTGAGCTGCGTCGGCTGCCACGAGCGCAACTACGAGGCGCCGCAGTCCGCGACCGCCGCCGCCTTCCGGCGTGCCCCGTCCGCGATCGAGCCGTGGCGCGGCCCGGAGCGGCCGTTCTCGTTCAAGCGCGAGGTCCAGCCGGTGCTCGACCGCCGCTGCGTCGGGTGCCACGACGGGTCCAGGCCCGGCCTGCCGGACTTCCGCGCCGACGGCGGCGGGCAGTTCCGGAACTTCACGCCGTCCTACGTCGCGCTGCACCCCTACGTGAACCGGCCCGGGCCCGAGAGCGACTACCGCGTGCGCCCGCCGATGGAGTACCACGCCGAGACCAGCGAACTGGTGCAGCGCCTGCGCAAGGGGCACCACGGTGTCGAACTGGACGCGGAGGACTGGGACCGCCTGATCACGTGGATCGACCTGAACGTCCCCGACCACGGAACGTGGGCGGAGCAGGGGAAGCTCAACCCCAAGTTCGCCGCGCAGCGCGTCGAGATGCGGAAGACCTACGCCAACCGGGCCGAGGACTATGAGACCTATCCGTCCGACCCGCCCGCGAAGCCCGCCTTCGTCGCGCCCGCGAAGGTCGCCGCGCCGGCGCCGGCCGAGATTCGCGCCGACGGCTGGCCGTTCGATGCCGCCGAGGCGGCGAGGCGGCAGCAGGACGGCGGGACGAAGTCCTTTGCCGTGGATCTCGCCCCCGGCGTTCGGATCGAGATGCTGCGGATCCCCGCCGGATCGTTCGTGATGGGCGGCGACGACGGCTTCGCCGACGAACGACCCCGCGCGCCGGTGAGGATCGACCGCGACTTCTGGATGTCGCGATTCGAGATCGCCAACGCGGCCTTCCAACAGTTCGATCCCGCCCATGACTCCGGCGCGATCAGCCAGTTCAACAAGGACCACAACATGCCCGGACAGCCGGCCGACCGGCCCGAGCAGCCCGCGATCTTCGTGTCGTGGACGCGCGCCGCCGAGTTCTGCCGCTGGCTTTCCGCGCGCACCGGCCGCGCCTTCGCCCTGCCGACCGAGGCGCAGTGGGAGTACGCCTGCCGCGCCGGCGCCGCGACGCCGATGCACTACGGCGGCATCGATGCCGACTTCTCCAAGCTGGCCAATTTCGCCGACCGCCGCATCTCCGAGCTGACCTTCCGCGATTCGCCGAAGTGGATCCCGCGGTTCGAGGCCGCCGACGATGGCGCGGTCGTGACCGACCGGCCGGGCCGCTATCCGGCCAACGCGTGGGGCCTGCACGATATGCACGGCAACGCGGCCGAGTGGACGCGCTCGCTGTACCGCCCGCTGCCGTGGCGCGACGACGACGGTCGCAACGACGAGGCGGCCGCGGGCCTTCGCGTCGTCCGCGGAGGGTCCTACTGGGACCGGCCGTTCCTCGGTCGCAGCTCCGCGCGGCTCGCGCTCGAACCGTGGGGCCGCTACCGGACCATCGGGTTCCGCGTCGTCTGCGACGCGCCCCCGGCCCCCGCGACCGCCGCCCGCTGACCACGGGAACGCCGGCGGGTCCCGCTCCGCACGGCATCCGGCGCCGGATCGGAGTTGACCGGCGGCCCGTTTTTCCCTATCGTATCGGCTTCAATTTCTGAACGGCCGGGCGCTGGAGTTGCCCGGCAGTGACAGAGATACCAAAGAAAGGACAGAGAGTCATGGCTATCAAGGTCGGCATCAATGGGTTCGGGCGCATCGGCCGTCTCGTCTTCCGCGCGGCGATGGAGAATCCGAAGATCGAGATCGTGGGCATCAACGATCTGTTCGACGCGGAATATCTCGCGTACATGCTCAAGTACGACACGGTGCACGGCGTCTTCGCCGGAACGGTCGGCCACGAGGCCGGCAGTCTTGTCGTCAACGGCAAGAAGATCCGCGTGACCGGCGAGAAGGACCCCGCGGCCCTGAAGTGGGGCGACGTCGGCGCCGAGTACGTCTGCGAGTCGACCGGTCTCTTCCTCGAGAAGGCGAAGGCCGAGGGGCACATCAAGGCCGGCGCGAAGCGCGTCGTCATGTCCGCCCCCTCGAAGGACGACACCCCGATGTTCGTGATGGGCGTCAATCACAAGGCCTACAAGGGTGAGCAGTTTGTCTCGAACGCGTCCTGCACGACCAACTGCCTGGCGCCGGTCGCGAAGGTGCTGCACGACAACTGGGGCATCGTCGAGGGGCTGATGACGACGGTCCACGCGACGACCGCGACGCAGAAGACCGTCGACGGTCCGTCCAAGAAGGACTGGCGCGGCGGCCGTGCGGCGGCGGGGAACATCATCCCGTCGTCGACCGGCGCGGCGAAGGCCGTGGGCAAGGTCATTCCCGCCCTGAAGGGCAAGCTGACGGGCATGGCGTTCCGCGTCCCGACGCTGAACGTCTCGGCCGTCGACCTGACCGTCCGTCTCGAGAAGGCCCCCGGCGCCGACGCCGCGAGCGCCTACGAGGCGATCAAGGCCGCGATGAAGGCCGCTTCCGCCGGCGAGTTGCAGGGCATCCTCGGCTACACGGAGGAGGCCGTCGTCTCGTCGGACTTCAACCATGACGCCCGCACGTCGATCTTCGACGCCGGCGCCGGCATCATGCTGAACCCGAACTTCGCGAAGATCGTCTCGTGGTACGACAACGAGTGGGGCTACTCGAACAAGGTCCTCGACCTGATCTGCCACATGGACACGGTGAAGTAGGCCGCCTCGCGGCCTGAACGAAAACGCGGCGGGGTCCCCGGACCCCGCCGCGTTTCTCTTGGTGCGCCCGGCGGTGCAACGCGGGCAACGGGTGATTCCTACCGGCCCTTCGCGTCAAGGGCGCGATCGTGGAGCGCCAGGTTCCGGATGGCGCCCTTGAACTGGTAGGGGGCCTCGCCGGCCGCGGTGTACTGCCCGAAGGAGAATTCCGGGCCGTGGGCCGCCGGCGCGGCGGGCACCTCCGCCTCGGCCACGAGCGTCCCGTCCTGGTACAGCCGCGCGGTTCGGCCGTCGTAGACGCCCAGCACGCGCACCCAGGTCCCCAGCGGCACGACGCCGCCGTCGCAGGAGACGCCCGAGAGGTGGAATCGCCAGCGTCCGCCGATCTTCTGCAGGAACCAGCCCGCCCCGTTGTACGCGCCGAAGCCCAGCAGCACGGGCATATGGCCGGCCTCGTCGAAGCGCGCGTCGAGCGCGAAACTGAACGGTCCGTCCATCACGCGGCCGGCCGACGCCGCCAGGGTCGCGAATCCGCCCTGCGAGAGGTCGAGCGTTCCGTTCTCCAGCCGCGCGCCGCCCAGCAGTTTCAGTTCGCCGGCCGCCGACTCCAGCGTGAACAGGGGATCCGTGCGCGCCGGCAGGGCGCGCGTTGTCGCCCAGCCCTCGCCGGGCGGGGGCGCTCCCGCCGCAGGGCGGCGCGGCGCGCGAGCGATGACCGCGTAGCGCACCCCGCGTCCCGCGTGGAATGTCGCGTCGACGAACGTCGTTTCTTTCAGCGGTTCGCGGTTGAGCCGCTGGGGCGGTTCCGAGGGGCCGTCCGCCGCCTGGCCGTACACGTCGTAGGTTGTCAGCCCGGGCGTGCCGGCCTCCGCCCAGCGCAGCCGCACCCGGCCCGGGAGCGGTTCGGTCTGCGGCGTGCCGGCCCGGATCGCGGGGAGGGTCGCCGGTACCGCGACCGCCGTCCGCACCGGATCGCCGCGACGGGGTTCGAAGGTCGAGAGCGGACAGCGTGCGCGGTCCGAGGAGGCGGCGGTCGCCCCGTCAGGGTCTCCCGCGTACGTCACCACCGCGCCGCTCTTGCAGGTGCCGCAGGTCTCGGCCGGGTCGGAGACGAACACCACGGCATAATGGGCCGTGCCCGGCGGCGCGTTGGTGTCGCAGAAGCCGAAGCGCTCGGTCCGTCCGATGCGGGTCGCTTCGCCCGGCTCGAAGTCCGCGGTTGCGCCGCGGTGGACCTCGGCGATCAGGCCGATCATCCGCGCCGAACGCTCCCATTCCAGCCGCACGAACCCGTTCCCGTCCACCGACGCCCGGACCCCGGGCAACGGGTCCGGCAGCGGTTGCGGCAGGATCTGGCGGGGGCGTCCCTCGCGGATGCCGCCCCCGACCCATTCGGCGCCCGGCATGTCCACGCGCGGCGCGGCGAGTTGGGCCGAACGCGCATCGCGGATGACGTCCAGCATCCGGCGGTAGTGCGGGTCGGCGGTGGAGGGGAAGGTGATCACAGGCGCGCCCTCGGGGGGCCATGCCTTGGGCCAGGCTTGCGTCGGGAACGAGTCGAGTTCCTTCACCCCGTGGGCGTAGCCGAAGCCGTAGATCAGTCCCTTTCGGCTGAACGACGGATCCACCGGCCGGTCGCGGCAGAGCGCCAGTCCGTGGCCGCCCTCCGCCGAGGCCGACTCCGGCAGCGGAGCGCGCAGCACGCGGCTCATCTCCGGGCGGTCGAGATTGACCCATTGGTCGAAGCGCCGGATCTCGCCCTTGGCGTCCGCGTGGCAGCGCACGCACCCCGCATCCTTCATGATCTCCTTCACGCGCGCCACCGCGTCCAGAAACGGTCTG
The DNA here is from genome assembly GCA_964402695.1 of uncultured Verrucomicrobiota bacterium. Classification (GTDB taxonomy): domain Bacteria; phylum Verrucomicrobiota; class Kiritimatiellia; order PWTM01; family PWTM01; genus VGWF01. The sequence continues at coordinate 13,596 of CAYODK010000063.1, read as the reverse complement.
GAGCGCGGGCCGGCCTGCGTGTAGTCCCACGTTCCGAAGTAGATGCCGTTGGAGTCCATCCACGCGAAGATCTGTTCGCGCTCCCCGCGGGTCAGCCGGTTCCGGTGCGGTTCCCTGAGCAGGATGTCCGCGAGGAGGGCCCTGCCGCTTCCGTGGGAATAGGGGCCGAAGACCTTGCAGGACCAGTGCGCCGTCCCGTTCATGGCGCAGATGCCGCCGATCAGGTCGGCCGTGTACATCCGCTCACGGCGCGCGGTGAGGTGCTCGTAGGAGATGTTGAAGAACTCCGTCCAGCCGCGCGAAAGGTCGAGCCCCGCCGCCAGGCCCTCCTCCCCGCCGTGGCAGCTCACGCACCGCGCGTCCAGGATCGGCTGGACCCGCTCCGTGTAGTCGAGATAGCCGCCGCCCCACGATTCGTCCCGCAGCCGGCGCAGCTCACGGTCCTCGGGCCGGGGGGCGGCCGACACCTTGGGCCCGTACTCGTGGCACCCCGTGCAGCTGCGCGTTGTGCCGGGCACGGCCTGAATGAAGGTCCGCATGCCGCGCACCAGGCGGTACTCCCCGTCGAGCAGCTGGAAGTAGAGCGCCCGGCCGGAGGGCGCCTCGAAGTAGACCGAGCCGTCCGGCTCCACCGGCACGATCCCGTGGAAGATCTTCGCGCTCCACGCCAGCGCCGCCGAGATGGAGAACGTCTGGTTCATCCACGTGCCGCCGGGGCTTTCGCTGACGCGCGAGGTCTCCTCCAGGACGCGGAGCCACTGGACCGTCCCGCGCGGAACCTCCGGCATGGAGACGTAGACGTCGTTCACGAAGAACCGGCCCGTCCGCTGCGTGCGGTCGGTCAGGTCCGGGCCGGTGGCCGGCCGCGGTCGCGGCGCCAGCGGGATCGGGTTGTGCAGGTCGATGGCCGGATCGCTGTGCACGACCTCGCGGCGGCCCGCGCGGTCGATCAGCAGGAGGGCGTTGAGCCGGGGATTGCTGCGCCGCCGGAAGCCGGGGGTCTCCACCGGGATGGTCGGCGCGTTCGTGTCGGGGGGCACGCCGCTGAAGAGAACGACATTCCGGCCCAGCGCCCACGGGTCGCACGATTCGCCCCGGTCGTGCGTGGGACGGTCCGGCGATTCGAAGTTGAAGATGGCCGCGGGGTCGTTCCTGCCCACGCGCGCGTCGACCATCGCGATCGTGCCGCGGGGCGGCGCGTTGTGCGGCGCGAAGGTGGCCACCACCAGCTCGTTGTGGTCCGGCACCGGCTTGGCTTGCAGGACGGCCTCGGGGAAGACCATGTTGTTGGCGAAATACTCCATCTCGTGGCGGCCGTCCGGCAGCATCGTCCAGAGGCTCTGGATCACCAGCGCGTTGCGGTCGACGTATTCCCAGCGCCCGAACAGGATCCGGCCGTCCGGCAGCACGCAGGGATCGAACTCGGTCACGTTGTTCACGGAGAGGGCGTGGATGTCGCCGCCGTCGGCGTTCATGGCGTGCAGAATCGCCACGCCGTTGTTCGCGCACGGCACCAGGCCGCTGTAGCGCGTGGAGGTGAACGCGATGCGGCCATCGGGCAGGTAGCACGGCTTGACGTCGTGGTGTCCGCCGCCGCTGCCCCGGTAGGGATTGCCGACGGCGTCGGGACGGGTGATGGGCCGCAGCCCCCGTCCGTCCGTTCCAATCTCGTAGATCGCCGAACCGCCTCTCTCCGAGCCCTTGAAACAGAAAAGCAGCTTCTTCGCGTCGTAGGACAGCGAGGGGTCGAAGTAGATGCCTTCGCCCAGTGTTTCGGCCGTCGAGGGATCGATGATCGGACGCACGCGGTGCCGCTCCGGCGGGTCGGCGGGATTCTCCAGCACGTAGAGGCCGCCGCCGGGGCGCCACTGGTAGAACGTGTCGTAGATGTGCAGGCCCTGGTAATTGAAACGCTTGCAGAACAGGATGGGAGCGATGAGGGCGGTCCGGTCGGCCGCCTCCGGTTCCGCGGCAGCGCACCATGCCGCGCCCAGCGCGAACAGGGAAGCCCCGACGCCCGCTTTCGCTCGCACAAAGAGGTTTCCGAACCCCGGTTTCGCCTTTCCCATGCCACGAACCTTGTCCATGGCAACGGTTGGGCGCAAGACCATTCTGCCGGGCCATGGCTCTCCTCGCCGTCGCCGTGGGGAACGCTGTCGCCCCCATCGTCCCACCCATGGCTTCGATGTCGCGGGCGGCTGGACAGAGGGGGAGGCTCATGATATCTGTCGCCGAATTCCAGGCCGACGATAGGACAAGGAATCGGGTCGGGTGTCCCGGCAACATGACCAGGAGATGACAGGATGAACAAGCTGACGGTCCGTGATGTGGATGTGGCGGGGCGGCGGGTGTTGAGCCGCGTGGATTTCAACGTGCCGATCAAGGACGGCAAGGTCGCCGACGACACGCGCATCCGCGCCGCGCTTCCGACCATCCGGCACGTCCTCGAGAAGGGCGGGGCGCTGGTCCTGATGAGCCACCTCGGCCGGCCGAAGGGCAAGGGCTTCGAGGCCGCGTTCAGCCTGAGGCCCGCGGCGGACAAGCTCGCCGAGCTTCTGGGCAAGCCGGTCCAGTTCGGATCGGACTGCATCAGTGCGGAGACGATCGCGATGGCCCAGGCGCTCAAGCCCGGCGAGGTTATGGTCGTTGAGAACACCCGCTTCTACGCCGACGAGGGCAAGAAGAAGCTGCCCGACACCGCGACGGACGAGGAGAAGAAGGCCGCCAAGGCCGAGATGAAGCAGAAGCAGGCCGAACTGGCCGAGAAGCTCGCTCCGCTCGGCGACGGCGAGATCTTCATCAACGACGCCTTCGGCTCGGCGCACCGCGCCCATTCCTCCACGGCGCTGGTCTGCAAGTACTACAAGAAGAACGTCGCGGGGTTCCTGATGGAGAAGGAGATCGACTACCTCGGCCGTGCGCTCGCGAGCCCCGAGCGTCCCTTCGTTGCGATCCTCGGCGGCGCCAAGGTCAGCGACAAGGTCAATGTCATCACGAATCTCCTCGAGAAGGTCGACTCGCTCATCATCGGCGGCGCGATGGCCTACACGTTCTACCGGGCCAAGGGCCTGCCGACCGGCAAGAGCCTGGTGGAGGAGGACAAGGCGGACCTCGCGAAGGACATCCTGGCCAAGGCCGCCGCCAAGGGCGTCCGGCTGCTGCTGCCGGTCGACCACGTCATCGCCGACAAGTTCGACGCCGCGGCGGCGACGGAGACCGTGGGTGAGGCGGGGATCAAGGAGGGCTGGATGGCTCTCGACATCGGCCCGAAGAGCACGGCCCTCTTCTGCGACGAGATCGCGAAGGCGAAGACCGTGGTCTGGAACGGCCCGATGGGCTGCTTCGAGATGGCCCCGTTCGCGGGCGGCACGATGGCGATGGCGAAGGCGATCGCCGCGACGAAGTGCCTGAGCATCATCGGCGGCGGCGACAGCGTCGCCGCGGTGAACAAGAGCGGGCTGGCCGACAGGATGACCCACATCAGCACCGGCGGCGGCGCCAGCCTCGAGTTTCTCGAGGGCAAGGCCCTGCCGGGCGTCGTCGCGCTGACGGACCGGTGACAACAGGCCAATCTCCAACACCCAACAGCCAACATCCAATGGCGGACCCATCCGTTGGATGTTGGAGGGTGGAGGTTGGTCGTTGGATGTTGTTCAGCGCTTCCCGGGCGTCGGAACGGCGTCCTTGCCGAGCGACTGCGGTGTGAAGCGCTGCAGCATCACCTTTCCGGACGGGTCGAGCAGGCTCACGATGATGCCGTGGAGCTCGTGCCCGGAAAGGGTCCGGTTGCTCCCGTACAGCGTCGTGGACTTCGTCTCGGACTGGGTCATCTCGACGCCCTTGATCTCGAACGTCCGGCTCTCGTTCCTGGCGATCGGCGGCAGCTTGAGCTCCTCGGCGGAGAGATAGGACCTGTCGCCGTCCGTCAGCGAGCGCCGGAAGTACTCGACCACAAGCCGGCAGTCCGGGGGGATCTCGCCGTTCCGGCAGGAGATGGTCATCCGGAGCTTGTACGAGACGGGGCCGGACATGGTCTGGGACTGGCCCAGCTTGGGGGATCCGGCGGTCTTGCTCTGGTACATGCGGGTGCGGTCCTCCCACATCGCCGCATCGATCGAATAGCTCATGACCCGGCCCGCATCCTCGCCCGCCGGCGAGTACATGCGGAGCTTGCGGATCTCCAAGGCGGCATCCACCGGCGGCGCCTCGGCGGCGGCCGGGCCGAGCACGGCGCGGTTGGGCACGGCGGCACTGAGGGCAAGGGCCGCGCGCAGGCGGGGATGGACGATGACGCGGTCCCGCTCGGTCTCGATGGCGCTCAACGCGCCGCCCTTCTCGCCGAGCGCCATCTGCACCCCCAGCGTTCCCAGCGTTTGAAGGTGCCGGGCGGCGGCATCGACGATCTCGACCTCGTTGGCGTGGGTCTCGTCGCGGGCCTGGGCGGCCAGCTGTTCGACGACCCGACGCAACTCCGGAGGCTCCTTGATCGCGTCGACCGCGGGGATGGTGCGTTCCTTCGTGAACCGGATCAGTTCGTCGTGCACCAACGCCATGTCGCGAACGCGGCCCGCGATCTGGAGCGATGCGCGCAGATCCTTGAGCAGCGCGGAATAGGCGGCCCCCAGGGTCTTCGCCAGCTGGGCCGCCCGCCGGTCCGTGTCCCGGATCCGCGCCTCAAACGCCTCCCGGCTCTTCTCGGCCTCCGGCGGAAGAGCGGCCGCCTTCGATGCGGGAGGGGCGTTGGATTCGGCCGGAGGCGGCGCGGGCGCAGGGGCGGCGGGAGCCTGGGCGGCGGCGGAAAGCGCCGCGGCCAGGCATCCCGCGGCGCCCACGATGGTCAGGATCCGCACCATGCAGCCAGTCTACGATGACGGGGCGAAGTGTCCACCCTTGATTCCATTCGCATTGACAAGGGAGGCCGGAGCCGTTATCGCGGGGACACACGGGAAGACTGTGGCCAGCTGGAGGATGACGATGATGATGCGGACGGTCGGGGCGGTGGCGGTGGCGGCGTGGGCGGGTCTCTGCGGAGCGCAGGCGGCCTCCACGGCCGGCACGCTCGAGTTCGAGGCGATGATCAGCGGGGAGCAGAAGGCGTTCGCGCCGAAGCATGTCGCCGCCGTATGGATCGAGGATGCCGGCGGGAAGTTCGTGAAGACGCTCCTGGTTCATGGGCTCAAGCAGAACAAGCGGCTGGAGGCCTGGCGTGCGGCCTCCGGCGGCGCCATGGTGGACATCGTCACGGGCCCGACCCTGACGGAGTGGGGGAAGATCACGGCGAAATGGGACGGGAAGGACGCGGCCGGACAGCCGGCCCCGGACGGGGTCTACAAGCTTCGGGCCGAGTCCACCTGGTGGAACGGCGCCGGTCCGCAGATCGACGGGGTGAAGTTCGAGAAGGGACCGAAGGCCTCGAAGCCCGACGTGCCGGATGCCGGCGCGTTCCGCGACATCTACGTCGGCTGGCAGCCCGGGGGCGCCCCCTAGGCCGGTCCGCTACCAGTACAGGGAGTCGGCGGAGCCGGCGTAGGACCGGACGATCACGTCCTTCGACCGGCTGTCCACGCTGCCGTCGCCCATGCAGGTCTTGCAGACCTGTTCACGGTTGACGCCGGCATGCGGGAAGGTCGTCCACCGTCCCTTCGGGACCAGCTTGCCGGTGGGCGCCGTGGCCGGGGCCGCGCAGATGTCGGCCATGATCGCCACGCTGTTGTTGAGGTCGGCGCTCGTGCCGGGATAGGGCACCAGGAACTTTGTCGTGTCGCCCGCCGGCGCGCCGATGTAGCAGTAGCCGATGTTGAAGGGGCTGCCCCCGGCGTTGCTGCGGACCGGGTAGACCCACTTGCCGATGTTGCGGTCGGTGGGGCGCTGTCGGATCAACGACGGACAGTACCACATGGCCCCCTGCAGCTTCAGCGTCTCCACGTACCGGGGGATTCCGTTCGACTGGCTTGCGACAAGCTGCGTCGGGTCGGATGCGTACCCCGGCGGCAGACGCCCCGAGTTGTCGTTGGCGTACTGCAGGATGATCTTGAAGCACTCGGACAGATTGCTGCCGCACCGGGTCTGGCGGGCCCGCTCCAGGGCCGGTCCGAGCATGGGAACCAGCATCGTCAGCAGGACCGCGATGATCCCGATGACCACGAGCATCTCGACCAGCGTGAATCCCCGGCGGTCCCCCGTGCGGTCGGCGTGTCGTGTCATGGTGTAGGTTCCCGCGGCACGCCCGGGATTCCGGGCCGCACCGACATTCCCACGATGCCACGACTCGATCGCGAAGTCACGCGGGAAGGGACATCACTCCCGGGGGGGGCGTGGCCGCCCGCCGCGTGTTTTCTTGTCGCGACGGAGGGGGGATTCCGCAATACTCCCGGCTTCCCTTTGGAAGGAGTCGACGACATGAGCGAACAGCCCCGGGTGAGTGTGGATGCGCTGAAGGCCAAGGCGGAGGCGCCGGCGCGCGAGGCGATGCGGTTGCATCCCTTCTACCGCGGCAAGATCGAGACGGGTCTGAAGTGCCGCGTCCGCGATTTCGACGACTTCGCCATCTGGTACTCGCCCGGCGTCGCCGCGCCCTGCAAGGCGATCGCCGCCGACCCGGAGGCCGTCTACGACCACACCAACAAGTGGAACACCGTGGCGGTCGTCAGCGACGGCACGCGCGTCCTCGGACTCGGCGACATCGGTCCGAAGGCGGGGCTTCCGGTCATGGAAGGGAAGGCGCTTCTCTTCAAGTACCTCGGCGGCGTCGATGCGTTTCCGCTGATGCTCGACACCAAGGACCCGCATAGGATCATCGAGTTCGTGCTCGCCGCGCAGCCCTCGTTCGGCGGCATCAACCTCGAGGACATCGCCCAGCCGAAGTGCTTCGAGATCCTCGACACGCTGCGCGAGAAGGCCGAGATCCCCGTCTGGCACGACGACCAGCAGGGCACCGCCACCGTCATCCTCGCCGGCCTGATCAACGCGCTGAAGGTCGTCGGCAAGAAGATCGGCGACGTCGGCATCGCCTTCGTCGGGGCCGGCGCCTCCAACTCGTCGGCCGCGCGGCTCATCTTCGGCCGCGGCGGCGACCCGGGCCGGTGCATGATCGTTGACAGCCGCGGCATCCTCGGGGCCCACCGCTCGGACGTCGAGGCCGTGAAGGACCGGTTTGCGGCGAAATGGAATCTCTGCCGGACCACCAACGCCGAGGGACGCCAGGGGGGCATCGAGGAGGCCCTTCGCGGCATGGATGTCGTCATCGGCTGCTCCACGCCCGGCCCCGGGACCATCAGGACGGAATGGGTTCGCGCCATGAAGCCCGGCGCGATCGTATTCGCCTGCGCCAACCCGATTCCGGAGATCTGGCCGTGGGAAGCCGCCGAGGCCGGCGTCGAGGTCTTCGCCACCGGGCGCTCCGATTTCCCGAACCAGGTGAACAACTCCCTGTGCTTCCCGGGCCTCTTCCGGGGCGCGCTGGACGTCCGGGCGCGGACCATCACCGACGAGATGTGCTTCGCCGCCGCCGAATCGCTGGCATCGTCGGCCGGGAGCGACATCCGGGCCGACCGGATCCTGCCGACGATGGACGATTGGGAGGTTTTCCCCCGCGAGGCCGCCGACGTGGGGATGAAGGCCCAGGAACTCGGCCTCGCGCGCACGAAGCGATCGTGGCAGGACCTCTTCGACAATGCCACGAGGATGATCCGCCGCTCGCGCGGCATGACCGCCGAGGCCATGAAGCGCGGCGACATCCCGGCCGCTCCGGAGGCATGAAGAAAGGGCGCGCGGGGAGGGGGGAGCCCGCGCGCCCGGTGCATGCTCGGAATCGACGCTACCCCGCCGAGATTTCGATCGCGCGGCTGCGCGACCGGCTCTCCGGTGTCTTGGGCAGCGTGACGTGGAGGACCCCGTTCTTGAACCGCGCCTTCACCTTGCCCGGGTCGATTCCATGGGGCAGGGCAACGGAGCGCTCGAATCGCCCGTAGGCGCGTTCGACGAGATGGTAGTTGCGCTTCTTCTCCTCGCGCTCCTCTTTCTTCTCGCCGCGGATCGTCAACGCCCCGTCATCGAGCGTCACCTCGACGTCCTTCTCGGTCAGGCCCGGCAGGTCTGCCGTGACCTGGACCTCGTCGTCCGTCTCGGAAACGTCCACCGACGGCGCGCTCATCGCCGCCGGTCCGCGGCCCGTGGCCGGCGCCAGCCCGCGGAACGGACTTTCGAAGTCCCGGAAGAAGCTCGCGAACAGGTCGTTCATCTCCCGGTGGAGGAGCTCGAAGGGATTCTCCTCCCGGCGGGTCTGGATTTCACCCCTGTCCCGCCGCCAGGGGATCAGGCTCTTGCTCATGGTCGTCTCCTTTCGTTGTCGGGCCTCAGTTCGATTCCACCGCGATCTGCCGCGGCTTGACCTCCGCCGCCAGGGGGAGGGTCACCTTCAGGACGCCGTTCTTCATCTGCGCCTTGATATGCTCGCGATCGATCTCCGTGTTGATCGCGAAGGAGCGCTCGTAGTCGCGCTCGCAGAACTCGCGGACGAGCGGCTCCGCCGGTTCGGGACCGGCCGCGGGCGCGCGGCCCCGGATCGTCAGCACGTCGTTCTCGAGCTCCACCGTCACGGCCTTGTCGTCGAGCCCCGGCATGTCCGCCAGGACCACGATCGCGCCGTCGGCCTCGTAGATGTCCGCGTCGGGGATGTGCACGGGGCGGTCCCGCGTCGCTTCGACCGACTTCGGATCGGCCGCCTTCAGTTCGGTTCCTTCTGTCATGGTCGTGTCCTCCGTCAACAAGGGTTGCTTCGCTACTCGGCCGCCACGGGGATCGCCCGCGGCTTCGTCGAGGCCCGCCGCGGCAGCGTCACCGTCAGCACGCCGTTCCGCTGCGCCGCCTTCACCTGGCCTTCCTCGATCTCCCACGGCAGGCGGATCGCGCGGCGGAAGACCCCGCCGGTTCGCTCGCGCCGGTGGACCTCCCGTCCCTCGCCGTCGGCCAGACCGACCCGCTCGCCCTCGATCACCAGCACGTCGCCCGTGACCGTCAGGTGAATCGCCGACGGGTCGACACCCGGCACTTCGGCCCGGACCTCCGCCTTGCCATCGTCCGCCCACGCATTCACCCGCGGAAAAACGTCCGCAGGACGGCAGTAGCCGTTCAGAAGCCGGTTCATGTCCCTCTGGAACTTCACCAGCTCCGCCATCGGATCCAAGAACGCACTTCGCATCATCATGACTCGGTCCTCCTGAGTTCTGCCCTCTCCTTATGCAACACGCGTGCCAGAGATGATCGATGTTCGTAAATCTAAGGAGATCAGTCGGATCTGACGCATCTGACTGATAGCAAGAAAGAGACAGGATGGCTCATGTTTGGCGTGCTGCGCCAGAGTGCGCCAAAGTGGCGCTATCAATTTCCAAGGAGCGGGGACAGAGATGTGTGCTCTGGTGCCTGGCGCGACGGCGGGATGGGCCGGCGGCGTGGCGGATCTGGGGTTTGACAGCAAGGGCGTTGCGGGACGACGATCGCGGGCATGATAGCGATTCTGGGTGCGTTGGCCGTCGTGGGGGTTCTTGCCTGTGGGCCCGCGGGTTCCCGGGCCTAGGATGCGGCGGAGGGGACATGGGGACGGCGGTTGCCGTGCCGCAAGGTCGACGGGGTCGGGCCGTGCATGGCGGTCGAGGTCGCGGGCGACCGGCTGTACGCGGCGGGAGGCGGTGTCTTCCACGTCCTCGACATCGCGAAGCCGGATACGCCGCGGGTGTTGGGTCGGCTGGGGGGGCTCGGGACCACGCGGCAGATCTTCGTCACCGGCGATCTCGCCTTCGTGACGGCGCGGCAGGACGGCCTTTGGGTCGTCGATGTCTCGAATCCCGCGGCGCCCCGGCTCGTGAGCCACTACGACACGGTCGAAATGGCGACGGGCATCTGGGTCTCGGGCGGCGTCGGTTTCATCGCGACGCGGTGCTACGGCGTCGAGATCGTGGACGTTTCGGACCCGAAGCGCGTGCGACATCTGACGACGCTGAGGACGGGCGAGGCGCAGTCGTGCTGGGCGCGGGACGGCTTCCTCTACATCGGCGACTGGGCGCCGCGGAAGCTGCTGGTCGCCGACGTTCGCGATCCGCTGCGGCCCATGATCGCGGGCGAGGGGGCACTGGACGGCTTTGGCGACGGCGGCTGTCTGCGCGGCCGCTTCTGCTACGCCGCCACCGGCCACCATTCGCGTCATCCGGACAAGGCGGAGGCCGACGGACGCGGGCACGGTCTCGAGATCTTCGACGTGTCCGATTCCGCCCGTCCGGCGTTCGTCTCGCGCGTGAAGTTCCCGCGCGGCTACACGATCTTCAACGACATGTGGAGCGCGCGCGTCGGCGGGGACCACTGCGTCGTGGCCGACACGTGGAACGGCCTGTTCGTCGTCAACGTGCGCGACCCGGCGAGGCCCGCGATCGTCGCCCGGGCGGAACTTCCGCCGGAGCCGAAGGAGCACCGTCCCGACCCGGTCGGCGGCGTCGCGCTCGCGGAGGGCGTCATCTACGCGGCGGGCATCTACACCGGCCTCTACGCCGTTCCCGCGCCGGGCCTGGCTCATCCGTCGGAGCGCGAGCCGGACCGCGCTCCGGTCCTTTCCGCCAGGGCGGCGGGAGGTGACGCCGATCCCGACTTCCACGTTTACCGGCCCGCGGGCCAGGTTCGGTCGGTGACGGTGGATGGCGACCTCGCGTGGGCCGCCTGCGGCGCGGCGGGCGTGCATGCGGTGCGACTGGATGGAGACTTGCGGCGATCCGGCGCGTGGAGCGGCACGAACGACGTCTATCATCTCAGCCTCTGCGGCGATCTCCTGTTCACCGCGGAGGGGGCGGCGGGGATGGGCATCCATCGCGTCGCCGGCGACCACCGCGCGACTGAAATCGGGCGGCTGACGATTCCGGGGCAGGGCATCCGCCAGGTCACCGTGCCCGCGCCGGGCGACCATGCGCTGATCCACTGCGGCGGCGCATCGGTCTACGTGGCGGATGTCCGGGATCCGGCCCGGCCGACGATCGTCCTGAAGGACTCGCAGGTCGGGCTCTTCTATGGCGACCAGTTCGTCGAGCGACGCCTCGGCGGCCGCTACCTCGTCGCCCACTGGCACCGGAGCGGACCGGCGTGGTACGACGTCGGCGGCGCAGCGCCCGTGCTGGCGGGGAACACGCCGGATGCCACGAACTACAGCTGGACCGACGGCGCCTGCGCGCTGGGCGATCGTCTGCTGCTGGTCAAGGGGGGAGTCTACCGGCCGCTGGAGCCGAACGAGCGTCGCGCCGCTTCGGAGATCCCGGCGCATCGGGCCGAGGGGGTCCGCATGGGGGGGCGCCCGTCGACGGACGGGACGCGCCTGGCTCTGGCCCGGCGCCACGAGCGGGCGGTCGACGTGCTGGACATCCGCGATCCGGCGAGCCCGAGGCTCGAACGCCGCTACGAACTGACCGGGCACCCCGGCGCCTGTGCGTTCTGGCGCGGTCGTCTGGTGATCCCCGCCGCCTACCAGGGCCTCCTTGTCGAGCGCGAGGCGGCCTCCCGGTAGCGGCCGTCGGCCCATCTCCCAGGACAGGCGCGCTGCGGGGGGGCCCGCCGGCTTGAATCGCCGCCGGACGCGGGCTAGGGTGGGGTGCTTTTCGGAAAGGACGGACGGCGGATGAAGGACCATTCCAAGCAGTTTCTGAGGAACCTGATCGCGGCCATCAGCCCCTCGGGATACGAGGAGGAGGCGGCCCGGGTCTGGCAGGCGGAGGCGAAGACCTTCGCCGCGTCGGTGAAGCACGACGCGCACGGCAACAGCCACGCGGTCGTGAACCCCGGCGGCTCGCCGAGGATCATGTTCGCCGGTCACTACGACGAGATCGGGTTCCTCGTCTCGCACATCGACGACAACGGCTTCCTGTGGATCCAGCCCATCGGCGGGTGGGACTCGCAGATCCCGCAGGGCCACCGCGTCGTCATCCGCGGCCGCAAGGGACGCGTGCCGGGCGTGATCGGGAAGAAGCCCGTCCACCTCATCCGGCCCGAGGAGCGGGACAAGGTCACCAAGCTCGACAGCCTCTGGGTCGACATCGGCGTGAAGAACCGCAAGCAGGCGGAGAAGCTCGTCGCGATCGGCGATCCGCTCGTGCTCGACCACGAGATGGGCGAACTGCAGGGCGAGTTCCTCGTCGCCCGCGGGTTCGACAACCGCATCGGCGCCTTCATCGTCCTCGAGGCCGCCCGCCTCCTCTCGCAGATGAAGATCAAGGCCGAGATCCACGCCGTCGCCACCGTGCAGGAGGAGATCGGCATCCGCGGCGCGCGGACCGCGGCGTTCGGCATCGACCCGCAGGTGGGCATTGCTGTGGACGTCACGTTCGCGACGGACTACCCCTCCATGGACGACGCCGTGAAGCGCTTCGGCAAGGTCAAGCTGGGGTCCGGCGCCGTGATCACGCGCGGACCGAACGTTCATCCGCGGTTGTTCGATCTCATGGTGGAGACGGCGGAGAAGAAGAAGATCCCGTACCAGATCGAGGCGCAGAGCGGCGCGACGGGCACGGATGCGAACCTGATCCAGGTCAACCGGGCCGGCGTCATCACCGGCCTCGTCAGCGTGCCGAACCGCTACATGCACAGCTCGTGCGAGATGATCCACACGGGCGACGTCGAGGCGGTGATCCGACTCTTCGCCGAAACGTCCGCGCGCATCGCGCCGGACACCGGGTTCTCCATCGTGTAGCCCCGGATCAAGGCTCGGCGAGCCGCACACGGTAGAAGACCGGGGCCCCCGCCGTCGCGGCGGGGTTGGTCACGAGCACCGCACCCCCCGTGCCCTCGACGATCCCGGGGAGTTCGTTCCATTCCCCGAGGACGAGGTTGGTCGACACCTCGACGCGGTAGTGCATCGCCGTCGCGGTCGTGAACGCGACGGTGGTCGCGCCGTGCGGGGGCGCGCCGGGGGATGCCATGCGAAGGGCGCTGTCCGCGCGGCGCGGGTGGGTCCCGGCCCGCAACTCCTCGCCGGTCGGCACGCCGTCGCCGTCCGGGTCGCCGTCCGGGTCGCCCACCGCGACCACCTCGGGATAGGCCGACTCGTTCGTCATCACCCCCGGCAGGCGGTAGACCGCGTCGCCGTGGCGGTCGGTGAAGTAGAGCGACGATGCCGACGGAGCGAACGCGTCGCCGTCGGCCCACATCGCGAAGAAGTCGTCGTGCGCGTCCACGGGCCGCCGCGGGTAGTTGTGGTTGAGCGGGCTTCCGGACGTCAGCGCGCGGTCGAGGGCCCACGTCGCGCCCTGGTCGGTGCTGGTCCAGATCCCGACCTCGCCGCCGGTGCCGTAGACCTGAGGGCCGGGGAGGAAAGTGCCCACGATCCGCCACGTGCCGTCCGGATCGATGGAGAACGCCCCGTAGTCGTAGTTGTGGTCCGTGGCGACGACGTCCCGGATGATCCACGCGGCGCCGTCCCACCGCGCCGTGCGCAGCGTGCGCGGGTCGCCGGCGGGGCCGGGCATGTAGTCGGTCGACGTCAGGTAGAGGATCACGGGCCGTCCGCCGGCGTCGAAGGCGAGATCCTTGAGGTACACGAGCAGCCCCTCGGCCATGTAGTCGTGCACC
>CAYODK010000062.1:0-25611 GCA_964402695.1 uncultured Verrucomicrobiota bacterium | reverse complement strand
ACGACGCCTGCTACCTGCCCGACGGCCGCATCCTGTTCACGTCCACCGCGCCCTTCACCGGCGTCCCGTGCGTGCGCGGCTCGGCGCACGTGGCGAACCTCTACCTGCGCGGGACCGACGGCCGCATCCGCCGCCTCACCGTGGAACAGGATCACGACTGGTGTCCGACCGTGATGGCCGACGGGCGCGTCATGTACCTGCGCTGGGAGTACACCGACCTGCCGCACGCCTTCTCTCGGATCCTCTTCCACATGAATCCCGACGGCACGGGTCAGATGGAGCACTACGGCAGCAATTCCTACTGGCCCGGCTCGATGTTCTTTGCGCGGCCGCTGCCCGGCGCCCCGTCGCGCTTCGTCGCGATCGTCGGGGGCCATCACGAGCTTCCGCGAATGGGCGACCTCGTGGTCTTCGACGTCGCGCGTGGCCGCTTCGAGGCGGAGGGCGCGGTGCAGCGGATCCCCGGGCGCAGCCGCCCGGTCGAGCCGATCGCGCTCGATCTGCCGATCGCCCAGACCTGGCCGAAGTTCCTCCATCCGTTTCCGCTCGACGACAAGCACTTCCTCGTGTCCTGCCAGCCGTCGTTCGGCGCGCCGTGGGGCATCTGGCTCGTCGACGTTTTCGACAACATGGTGCCGGTGCGCGAACTGCCGGGCTACGCGCTGCTGGAGCCTCTGCCTCTGCGGGCGGTGCCGCGTCCGCCGGTCATCACGGACCGGGTCGACACGAATCGCACGGACGCCGAGGTGATGCTGGCCGACGTCTACGCCGGCCCCGGATTGCGGGGCATTGCGCGCGGAACGATCAAGGCGCTGCGGATCTTCAGCTACCACTTCGCCTACCAGGGCATGGGCGGCGAGCCCGACGCGCCGGGGCTCGACGGGCCGTGGGATGTCAAGCGGGTCCTCGGCACGGTGCCGGTGGAGGCCGATGGATCCGCCCGGTTCCTCGTGCCCGCGTACACACCGATCTCCGTGCAGCCGCTCGACGCCGGGGGCCAGGCGCTGCAGTTGATGCGGAGCTGGTTCACCGCGATGCCCGGCGAGACGCTCTCGTGTGTCGGCTGCCACGAGCCGCAGAACACCGCGTCGCCCGCGCGCGCAACCCTCGCGGGCGCGCATCCGCCCGCGCCGATCCGCCCATGGTACGGTCCGCCGCGCGGCTTCGACTTCCGCCGCGAGGTTCAGCCGGTCCTCGACCGCCTGTGCGTCGGCTGTCATGACGGCGAGCCGCGTGTGGGTGGGCGGCCGATCCCCGACCTGACCGACCGTCCGCCCGTGCCGGCGCAGGACAACAAGAACGCCTACAACCTCGCCTCGCGCTTTACGCCGTCCTACCAGGTCCTGCGCCGCCTCGTCCGCACGCCGACGCGCGAGAGCGACATGGGCCTTCTCGAGCCGGGCGAGTTCCATGCCGATACCACGCGTCTCGTGCAGATGCTCCGCAAAGGCCACCACGGCGTCGCGTTGGACGCGGAGGCGTGGGACCGGCTGATCACGTGGATCGATCTGGGCGCCCCGGCGCACGGTACGTGGACCGACATCTGCGGCCCCGAACGCGTGCAGGTCCAGGCCGCCCGGCGGCGCGAGATGCGGAAGCGGTACGAGGGCGTCGACGAGGATCCGGAGGCGGTGGGCGAAGGGGGGAGTTTCAAGTTCCAAGTTTCAAGTTTCAAGTCAGAGTCGAAGGTAGGGCCCGACGGCCCGCCCGTCCGGACGGTGGACTTACGGGCACTGCCAGCCTCTGGCACCCCATCGGCTGGACCTCGCACTGTCGACCTCGGCGGCGGGATTGCGCTCGAACTGGTGCGCATCCCCGCCGGCGGGTTCGTGATGGGGCAGGGGGACGGCGCCGCCGACGAGCGGCCGTGCGCCGCGGTCCGGATCGCAAGCGATGTCTGGATGGGCCGGTGCGAGGTGTCGAACGAGCAGTTCGCGCGGTTCGATCCGTCGCACGCGAGCGGCCTGGAGTTCGGCGACTACATCCACTTCAGCCCCGGCGAGCGCGGCTGGTCGCTGTCGCGTCCGCGCCAGCCCGTGGTCCGCGTGTCGTGGCACCGGGCGCGGGCGTTCTGCGAGTGGCTGTCCGCGAAGACCGGCCGCCGCTTCCGCCTGCCGACCGAGGCGGAATGGGAGTACGCGTGCCGCGCGGGCACGACGACGCCGTTATCGTACGGCGCGGCCGACGCCGACTTCTCGTCCGTCGCGAACCTGTCCGATCGGACGCACCAGGCGGTCGACCCGTTCGGCTGGTCCGGCCGGCCGCAGGTGATCCCGCCGTGGCGTCCGGCGGAGACGCGCTTCGATGATCGCGCACGCGTCGCTGTGTCGATCGGCGCCTACGGTGCGAATCCATGGGGACTGCATGACATGCACGGCAACGTCGCCGAGTGGACCGGCACCGCGTACCGGCCGTATCCCTACGACTCCGCAGATGGCCGCGAGCGCCCCGGCCCCGGCGAACGCGTCGTGGCGCGCGGCGGTTCGTGGTACGACGTCCCCGCCCGCGCCCGCAGCGCCTTCCGCCAGCCCTATCCGCCCGACCGCGCCGTCTACGACGTCGGCTTCCGGGTCGTGTGCGAGGAGTGATGGGAATCGCGATCTGTGGCCGCGACCGGTGGTCGCGGCAATGAGCCCCGGGACGCTCGCCGGCCGCGACTAACCGTCGCGGCGACAGAAGACCGGCTGCGATCAGCGCTTTCGGTTCTTCTTCTGCTGCGCGTTGACCGGCGGGGCGGAGTTCATGCCCTTGCGCCATTCCTGCATGCGCGCCCATTCGGCGTCGTTGGCCTGTGCGGGATCGAAGCGGCTGGCGTCGACGTCGACGTAGAGCGGCCGGTACAGCGCCTCGTCGACCGCCGCGTTCGGCGTGTTCGTCTGGGCTCCGACAGAGACGCGCCACGCGGCCAGCGCCGCGTGGAGTTCTGCGACGCGGTCGGGGTGCTCCTTGGCCACGTTGCGCGCCTCGCCGATGTCGGCCGACAGGTCGTAGAGCTCGCTCGCGTCCGCGTCGTAGTACTCCACCAGCGCCCAGTTCCCGTCGCGCACGGCGCCGTGCGGCCGGCTGCCCTGATTGGTGTAGTGCGGGAAGTGCCAGAAGAGGCTGCGCTGCGGCGCGGGGCCGCGGCCGGTGAGGACGGCGGCGAAACTGACGCCGTCGAGGCCCGTCGGGGCGGGGAGTCCGGCCAGGTCGAGCAGGGTGGGGATCCAGTCGGTGTTGACGACCGGCGCGTCGATCGTCGTCCCCGCCGGCACGCGGCCGGGCCAGCGGACGATCAGCGGGATGCGCAGCCCGCCCTCGTAGGCGAAGCCCTTGCCGGCGCGGAACGGCGTGTTGTGCGTGATGCGCGGGAGCGGGCCCTCGGGGACGTGCAGTCCGCCGTTGTCGGAGGTGAAGACAACGATCGTGTTGTCCGCCAGCTTCAGTGCGTCCAGCCGCGCCAGCAGGCGGCCGACCGTGTCGTCGAGCGTCTCGATCACGGACGCGTAGACCGGTTCGAAGGCCTTCGCGTTCTTCGCGACCTGCCCTGGCAGGGCGGCGTAGGGGATGTGCGGCGTGTTGTGGGCGAGGTAGACGAGGAACGGGCGGTCCTTGTTCTCCTCGATGAAGCGGATCGCGGCGGCGGTGAGTTCGTACTCGCCCTTGCTGCCCTCCGTCGCCGAGGGCACGGTCCTGGCCTGTCCGCCCTGGGCGAAATCGAAGCCATGCTCGATGGGTCCGAACCCCTTGCCGCCGACGTGCCACTTGCCGATCGCGGCGGTCGCGTAGCCGGCCGGCTTGAAGTAGCGCGGCAGCATCTTCTCCTCCAGCCCGACCTCCATCCGGATCTCCGGGTGAAGGAGCCGCTGCGAAAGCCGGTCCGACCGTCCCGGAAGGAACGTGGTCAGGTGCAGCCGCGCGGGCGCCTTGCCGGTCAGGATCGCGGCGCGCGAGGGCGAACAGATCGGCTGGGCGCAGTAGGCCGACGTGAAGCGCGCGCCCTGCGTCGCGAGCCGGTCCAGGTTCGGCGTGCGGTGGTCGCGCCGGCCGTAGCAGGCGAGGTCGTTGATCCCGAGGTCGTCGCACAGGATGAACACGATGTTCGGCGGCCGGGCCTCCGCCGCGCGGCCGCCTTCCGGCGTGCCGCACAGCGCGAGCGCCGCCGCGGCGGCGGCAAGGGTGGAACGGATCGCTGTGGCCGGGATGCGGGGCGTCGTGTTCATACCGCGACGATTGCAGGATTCGCGCGGTACGACAAGCCGTCCGAACATCGAACGCGGACCGCCGGAGGATGGCAAACGATGGGGGCCCGGCGAATCCCACCGAGGGGCGAGGGGGGGCCAACATCCAAAACCCAAGTCCAACAACCAACATCCAACATCCTGGAGGGGCGAGCTACCGCGAGCCCGAGCCGTGCGCCTCCGAAGCATC
This sequence comes from uncultured Verrucomicrobiota bacterium, assembly GCA_964402695.1. Classification (GTDB taxonomy): domain Bacteria; phylum Verrucomicrobiota; class Kiritimatiellia; order PWTM01; family PWTM01; genus VGWF01. The sequence goes on along the minus strand of CAYODK010000062.1, from coordinate 21,201 downwards.
GCCCCCGCGGCCTCGCATAGCTCGGCCCTCCATCAGAGGAAGAGGGGCGAGGGTCGAGGGGCGAGGGGGTGATGGTGCCGGGCGGGGAGTTCCAAGCTGTTGGATGTTGGGTGTTGGAGGTTGGCTGTTGGATGTTGAGTCCTGTCCGCCTCGCTACTCGCCCCCAGCCGGGAGGCGCTCACCGCGGAAGGCGGGTGGCGCGGTAGTCGATGGGGGTGCCGTTGACCTGGAGTTGGCGTCCGACGAGCCTGGCCTCGAGACCGGCGGGCACGATGACGATGACGGCGGCCTGGTCGGGGGCGAGGGGGAGTGCGACGTCGCCGCGGACGTTGCGGTGGATGAACCGTCCGGTGACGGCGTCGTAGAGGTCCGCCGGCGCATCGCCGGTGCGCAGGACGGGCGACTTCGCCGCGTCGAACGGGTTGTAGAGGAGGCGCGTGGGGTGGCCGGGCGGCGCGAAGAAGTCCGTGGCGTTCAGGTCCCACGCGATGATGCCCTCGACGCCCGTCGCGTGGTAGAGCGCCCCGAGGAATCCGATGCTGGCGCCCATGTAGAGGGCGATGTTGTCGGACCGCCGACTGAAGTCCTTCTTGTCGGTCCAGTACTGCGCGAGCGGCGTGCCGGCGCGGCGGTAGGCGCCGACGATCGCGTCGCCGGTGGCGTAGGGCCGGGGACGGTGCGCGTCGTCGGCCGCGTGGGGCAGGGACCGGAGGCCCTCGTAGGAGAAGAGGCTGCCGGTGCGCCCGGGCAGCGCGTCGCGCCATGCCATGTGGTCCTGGTGGTCGGCGTCGAGATCGATCCCGAGGAAGTAGCGGCAGCTGTTGGCGGCGTGCAGCGCGTACCGGGCGGCGGTGCGGGCGATGCGCGCGTCGTAGCGGACGGCCGGCAGCAGCCAGCCGGGGGCCTGGTAGCTGCCCATGGCGAAGGCGTAGAAGCCATCGTCGCGCGGCGGACGCCAGCACGCGCCGTCGAGCCCGTCGCACGTCACGCCGCCCGGCCGGGTGCCGGCGGTGATGCCCCAGGGCATGACCTGCGCCTCGGGGGGCGGCGGCGTGAAGGCGGTGTGGTCGCCGAACCAGATGTCGAGCATGCGGTGCATGTCGAGGTCGCAGCCGTGCTCGGCGTTGAGGCGCGCGAGGACGAGCGGGCCCATCGCGTGCGACATCTCGTAACGGCCCGGGTGGGCCAGCCACCACGCGATCGCCTCCTGCGCGGCCGCGAGATGCTCCGGATTGCGGGTCCGCGTGTGCGCCGCCAGCAACGCCCAGGCGAACGAGGCCGCGTTGCCGACGTTGGAATCGATGCGGCGGGGCAGGACCGACCACGCGCCGTCGCGGAACTGGTAGTCCCGGTCGAGATCGAGCCGTCCGGGAAAGCCCATCGCCCGGCCCATCTGCAGGAGGGTGTCGGCCTGCTGCACGAGCGCCTCGCCGAAGGCCGTGTTCGTCGGGAACCGGTCGGCCAGCAACGTGCCGATGACCAGCGGCCAGTATTCGTAGATGACGTGCGCCACCTTGCGGCCCGAGCCGGGGCGGTTGGACCATATCCGGGTGACGGGGTCGAACCACTTGATGGCGGGATCGACCCAGTTCACGCCGTGGAGGCGGGTCATGTCGTGGCCGAGCAGGCTCGCGCCGATGACGGGAACGAGGCAGGCCTGCGCCTCGCCGCGCGGGTCCCTGCGGCGATCCGGCCCGAGGTAGCTGTCGAACCCGAAGTGCGTGCGATCAGCGGAGAGATTGACCGCTGGCAGTCCGACGCCCTCGAACGCGGGGTCGAAGAGAACCTCGTAGTAGTCGCGCGCTGCCGTCCGCCAGTCGATGATGTGCAGGGGCGCGGGCAGGCGGGGCATCTTCCCGACCCGCGCGACGTCAATCTGCGGTCCGGCCGTAGCCGGAGCATCAGCCTCCGCGGCCGTCACCGACGTGAACGCGCCGGAGGTGAGAAGCAGCCCCGCGACCGCTGGCCCGCAACGTCGGCCGATGGATTCGACAACCATGGCCGGGACTTCTATTCCATCATCCCAAGGCTGTCCAGCGACTGGCGCGCGAGGCCGCCGGCTCGTGCGGGAGTGGGGACGTGGCGCCCCCGCCGTACTCAGCATCCAGTCTGTCCCCCGTCGGCGGTCCGCGAGGCCGCGGACCGTCCCGGTCGCCCGCGCCGGCCGTTCGCCAGGCCCTTGAGGCCCTGCGGCGGAGCGGAGATCACGATTACGAGTACGATTACGATCAGGAGGGACAGCCACTCGACACCGTCGTTTTCCCCACCTTCCACCTTCAACCTTCCACCCGTCTTCCCGCCGCTCGCCGCCGTCCTCCCTCGTCCTCATTCGGTTGTCCGCATTCGGTTGTTCCTCCTCCTCCGTTCTCTCCGTGCGGGTGTCCTGCGTGCCCGCCGTTTTGGCTTCCTTCCGCGCCCGGGATGCGATTCCATGGCCGGATGAACTGCCCAAGTCCGGCGCGCGCAGTGCAGTCGCTTCGAACGGCGGATCTTCCAAGGGTTGGAAGCCTGCCGTTCGCCGGTTTCCAAGGGTTGGAACTTCCCCCCGGCGCGATGGTCTCCCGCAGGCATTTCCTGCGCGGTTCGGCGGTGGCCGCATCGGCGGCGGCGTTCGGACCCCTCGCGCGGGCCGCGGAGGCGGTCGCTGCCGGCCCGGCGCCGCGCGCGATCCATCCGTACCCGTCGTCCGTCGCCTGGCGCGACGGCCTTCTGCGGCTGAAGGGCCGTGCGCGGTTGGCGCTCGGCGGCGAGCCGGCGGCGGACTTCGTGGCGCTGATGAAGGAGATGTGGCCGCGTTTCGCGCTGGACGGTGTCGGCCTCGACATCGTCCGCGACCCGACGCTCGGCGCCAACGCGATGGTCCTCGGCGAGAGCCGTCCGCCCGCGCTTGCGGCGGGGGACGCCTACGCGCTGGCCGCGGACGCCTCGGGCGTCGGCGTCGCCGCTTCCGGCGCCCCGGCGCTGCGGCATGCCTGGTACACTCTGCTGCAACTGGTCCAGCCGGCGGACGACGGATCCGCCGCGATCCCGTTCGTCGAGATCCGCGACGCGCCGGCGGTCGCCTTCCGCGGGCTGCACCTGTGCATCTTCCGCGAGTCGACGCCGGCGATGATCGAGAGGGCGATCCGGCTCGCGGCGTTCCTCAAGTTCACGCACGTCGTCCTTGAGTTCTGGGGCATGCTGCGGCTGGAGTCGCTGAAGGAACTGTCGTGGCCCGAGGCGTGGAGCCGGCGCGACGCCGGACGCCTGGTCGCCGCCGCGCGCGCGATGGGGATCGAGGTGATCCCCATGTTCAACTCGTGGGGCCACGCGACCGCCTGCCGCAACAAGTACGGGCGCCACGTCGTGCTCGACCAGAACCCGAAGCTGGCGCCGCTGTTCGAGCCCGACGGCTGGACCTGGTGCCTGACCAATCCGCGCACGCAGGCGCTGCTGCGGAGCGTCGCGGACGAACTGATGGCGTTTGCCGGCCCGGGGGCGTACTTCCACATCGGCTGCGACGAGGCCTATTCCCATGCGACCTGCGACCGCTGCCGCGTGACGGACCGCGTGAAGCTCTTCGCCGACCACGTCAACGGCATCGCGGAGCACATCGGCTCCCGTGGCCGCCGCGCGATCATGTGGGGCGATCCGCTTCTGGAGCGGGGCAAGTGGCCCGCCGGGTTCGAGGCCAACGGCACGCCGGACCTGCCGACCCACCTCGCGCTCGACCGGATCTCGCGGAAGATCGTGATCGCGGACTGGCACTACGGCGTGACCAAGGGCGACGTGCCGACGCTCGCGCTCTTCAAGGAGAAGGGCTTCGAGACGCTGGCGTGCCCGTGGAATTCGGCCGGCAACATCCGGACGCTCGCCCGCGGCGCGCGAGCGAACGGGAGCGGCTACCTGATGACCACGTGGCACCACCTGCCGCAGAGCATCCCGCTGCTGCCGCTGGTCGCGACGTGCACGTGGTCGAAGGATCCCGCCGCGCCGGACCTGCCGCAGATGGGGGGCTCGGTCCTCCGCGCGACGATCGCGTCGCTCCTGCGCAAGCTCGTGCCGGCGGAGGGTCGCTTCGACCGCGCCGGTTGGAATCCCTTCGAGCAACCCTGGGAGCCGGACTGACATGCATCCGAACGTCGGGCGTATTCTGGGAGTGGCGGCGATCGCGGTCTGCCTCGCCGTCGGCGCGCGGGGCGGGGCGATCGCGCCGACGGGCACGATTCACCTGGTGGACGGCGGGGCCGGCGGTCTCGCGGGCTTCGACACCTGGCTTGTCGGGCAGGGGCTCAACCAGGACACGGGCCGCGTGTTCCGGATCGAGAAGGGGGAGGACGGACGACCGCTGCTGCGCGTGACCGGCGAGGGCTTCGGCGGGCTGATCACGAAGCAGGCGTACCGCGACTACCGGCTGGTGGTGGAGTTCCGGTGGACCGGCCGCACCTGGGGTTCGCGCGAGACGAAGGCGCGGGACAACGGTCTGCTCCTCCACTGCACCGGCAGCCCGGGGAACCTGCGGTCGGGGTCGAAGACGAATGCCCCGGCGAAGTTCGAGTCTCCGTGGATGAAATCGGTCGAGCTGCAGATCATCGAGGGCGGCGTCGGCGACATCCTCGTGCTCGGCGGCTGGACGGACGACGGCCGGCCCTGGCCGACGACGATCCGCGCGCGCTTCGGGAAGGACCGGGACGGCGAGTGGGTCTTCGATCCGGCGGCGGAACTGCAGGCTTTCGAGGGCTTCCGGCTGAACTGGTGGGGGCGCGATCCCGACTGGAAGGACGTGGTCGGCTTCCGGGGCCGGCAGGACGTCGAGTCGCCGCTGCGCGAGTGGACGCGCGTCGAGGCGACCGTGCGGGGCGGCGGTTTCTCGTACGTCGTCAACGGGAGGCTCGTCAACGAGGCGTCCGACTGCAGCATGACGGAGGGGCGGATCCTGGTCCAGACGGAGGGCGCGGAGATCGAATACCGTCGGATCGACCTGGAACCGCTCGGGGCCGCGGGATCCGTGCCATGAGGACGAGGAGCGCCTGATGTGTGAATTGCCCATCCGTGTGCTTGCCGAGGGGCTCAACTTCCCCGAAGGACCCGCGTTCGACGCGGCGGGGGACCTCTGGTGCACGGAGATCAAGGCGGGGAACCTTGTGCGGTGGCGCGACGGCGGGCTGGAGCGCCACCATGTCGGCGAGGCCGCCAACGGCTGCGCGTTCGACCGGGCGGGGCGGCTCTGGTTCACCGATTCGCAGCGGCACGTTCTCGGCGTCTTCGACCCGGCGACGGGCGCGGTGGAGACCGCGCTGACGGAGGCAGGCGGGGAGAAGCTGAATCGTCCGAACGACCTCGCCTTCGATCCGGCCGGCAATCTCGTCGTCTCGTGCCACGGCGACGGCCGCACCGAGCCGACCGGGTGGCTCTTTGTTCGCACGCCCTCCGGCGAGTCGCGGGTCATCAGCCGGGAGAAGTACTTCACGAACGGCATCGCGTTCTCCGCCGACGGCTCGTTCTTCATCTTCGCCGAGACCTACCGTCACCGCCTCTGGAAAGCGCGGTGGGACGCGGCGTCGGCGCGGATCGTCCACGAGGAGCCCTGGGCGCACATCGGGGGGCCGATCGGGCCGGACGGGATCGCCTTCGATGCGGAGGGCAACCTGTTCGTCGCGGTCTTCGACATGGCGAAGGTGGTGGTCGTCTCGCCCGCCGGCGCGATCGTGGAGACGATCGAACTGCCGGTGAAGCGTCCGACGAACTGCGCGTTCGATCCGTCCGGCCGGCTCGGGCTGGTCGTGACGGACGCCGACCGCGGGTGTCTGCTCTCGATCGCAACCGACCGCAAGGGAGGCCCGGTCTTCCGGGGATGACGATGGAATCGCTCAAGCGGATGTTCGACCTCAAGGGGCGGAAGGCGCTGGTGACGGGATCGAGCCAGGGCATCGGGCGGGCGATCGCGGCGGGGCTGGCGGAGTACGGCGCCGACGTGATGATCCACTGCGCGTCCAACCGGGCCAAGGCCGAGGCCGCGAGGGCGGAAGTCGAGGCCTTCGGCGCGAGGAGCGGGATCGTCGCGGCCGACCTGGCCGACCCCGGCGCGGCGGCGGTGCTGCGCGACGCGACGCGCGAGGCGATCGGCGATCCGGACATCGTGATCCTGAACGCCTCGGTGCAGATCCGGAAGCGCTGGCAGGACGTCACGCCGGAGGAGTACCGCGTGCAGGCCGACACGAACTTCGCGTCGTGCCTGTGGGCGGTCCAGGCCTTCGCGCCCGCGATGCGCGCGCGGCGCTGGGGGCGGATCGTCACCGTCGGCAGCGTGCAGCAGGTGCGGCCGCACCCGGAGATGATCGTCTACTCGGCGCTCAAGCTGGCGCTCGTGAACCTGGTGCGCAGCCTGGCGCCGGACCTGGCGAAGGACGGCGTCACGATCAACAACCTCGCGCCCGGTGCGATCGAAACGGGCCGCAACGAGAAGGTGCTGGCCGACGAGGTGTACCGGCGCAAGGTCGAGTCGAAGATCCCGCTCGGTTACGTCGGCGAGCCGCGCGACTGCGCGGGGATGGCGCTGCTGCTGTGCTCGGAGGCCGGGCGCTACATCACGGGACAGGATGTGTACGTCGACGGCGGGATGGGGCTGCCGTGAGGCGGTCGAGGGCGGGAGTGGGGAGTCGGGAGACGGAAGTGGAAAGGCGGAAGTCGGGCCAGGGGAGAACGGATATGAATTCGATGCGTTGTGCGGTCGTGGGGGTTGCGCTTGTGGCGGCGTTGCGGGCCGGGCCGGCGGCAGGGGAGGGGATCGAGGTCGGTGTCGCCGCGTACTCGTTCCGCCACCTGACGGCGTTCGAGGCGATCGAGAAGACGAAGGAGTGCGGCGGCGAGGTCATCGAGTTCTTCCTGTGGCAGAAGCTGAGTCCCGCGCACTCGAATGTCGTGCTCAACGCGGATCTGCCCGACGAGCAGGTGGCGGCGCTGAAGGCGAAGCTCGACGCGTGCGGCGTGCGCGCCGTGAACGCCTACTTCAACAACGCGCCGTTCCAGGATCCGGCCGGGGCGGAGGCGGGTACGCGGAAGCTCTTCGCGTTTGCGAAGAAGCTCGGGCTCCGCGGGCTGACCGGAGAGCCGGCGGTGGAGCACCTCGACCTCGTCGAGCGGCTCGTGAAGGAGACCGGCGTCCAACTCTGCTTCCACAACCATCCGCGCAATCCGGCGAAGCCGGAGTACCGCAACTGGGAGCCGGCCTACCTGCTCTCGCTGATGGAGAAGCGGGATCCGCGGATGGGCTTCTCGCTCGACACGGGCCACCTGAGCCGCTCTGGGGTCGATCCCGTCGGGACGGTCCGGCTCTTCAAGGGGCGCATCCTCTCCGTCCACCTCAAGGACGTCACGGAGGCGACGCAGAAGAGTGGAGACGTGCCGTACGGGCAGGGCATCGGCAACATCGCGGGCGTCATCGCCGAGTTGAAGACGCAGGGCTTTCGCGGGCACATCGCCGTCGAGTACGAGCACACGACGGACCATCTTCTCGACGACGTGAAGCACTGCATCGGGTTCATCCGGGAACGCATTCGTTGACCGGCCGGGAGGCACGACCATGACACGACCGCGCAGTTCCATCGACCGCCGAGGCTTCCTGCGACGCGGTCTTGCCCTTGCCGCCGCGCCGATGATCGTGCCGGGCCGCGTGCTCGGCCTCGACGGCGGCGTCGCGCCCAGCAACCGGATCGTCTTCGGCGGGATCGGAATCGGCAACCGCGCGCGGGCCATCCTGCCGAACTTCCTCTGGTTCCAGGATCTCCAGTGGGCCGCGGTTTCCGATGCGCGCGCCGACCGGCTGGCGTCGGCGAAGGAGATCATCGACGCCCACTACGGCACGAAGGACTGCGCGGTGTTCCCAGACTTCCGCGACCTGCTCGCGCGGCCGGACATCGATGCGGTGCTCATCGCCACCGGCAACCGGTGGCACGCGACCGCCTCGATGTTCGCCGCGAAGGCCGGCAAAGACATCTACTGCGAGAAGCCCATCAGCCTGACGATCGACGAGGGGCGCAGGCTCGTCGACACCTGCCGCCGCCACGGCACGATCTACCAAGCCGGCACGCAGCGCCGATCGACCACGTCCTACCAGTTCGCGCGCGAGATGGTCCTGCAGGGGAGGATCGGGAAGCTCCACACGGTCGAATCGCAGGTCTGGTGCGGCGGGACGGTGCCGCACAGCGCCGCGGAGCCGGTCCCGGAGGGCTGGAACTACGACCTGTGGCTCGGGCCCGTGCAGTGGCGTCCCTTCGTCCGCGCGCGGTGCGACCGGTGGCATTCCTTCTGGGACACCGGCGAGGGCATGCACACCGACATGGGCACGCACTACACCGACCAGATGCAGTGGGTGCTCGGCACCGACGGCACCGGCCCGGTCGAGTTCGAGACCTCCGACATCGTGTGGCCGGATCCCGCGACGTGCATGAGCGAGACGGCGATCTCGGGCACGTTCCGCTGCCGCTACGCGAACGGAATCAAGGGCGTCATCTACCAGCGGGGCGCGTTCAAGGACCGCTACATCCGCTACATCGGCGACGGGGGCTGGATCCAGGTCGACGACGAGACCGACGTCGTCACGGCCGAGCCCGCCTCGATCCTCCAGTTCAAGGGGTCGAGCGGGGTGGGGTGGTCCAACGCCGGCGACCACATCCGCAACCTGCTCGACTCGATCCGCAGCCGCCGCCCGACGCTGTGCAATCCCGAGGTCGGGCACCGCGCGCAGAGCATCGTCGAGGCGATGACGATCAGCGCGCGCCTGAACCGGAAACTGGCGTGGGATCCTGTGAAGGAACGCTTCGACTGCGAAGCCGCCAACCGCATGCTGCGCCGCGAGCCGCGGACGCCCTGGACCGTGTGACCCGGAGAACCCCCATGAAGAACGCACTCGCAAGTCTCCTGGTCCTGGCGGCGGCGACGGCGGCCGGCGCGGCGGATTTCGCAGCGCTCGCGGAGAAGGCCGCGAAATACCAGTCCGGCGGCGATGTCGTGCCGCTCCGCGAATTCGAGCGGGCGCTGGTCGCGACGATCGACCGGCCCGCCGACCGCGCGCAGGCCGAGGCCGCCCTGATCCGGATGCTCGCGGCCGATGCCACGTTCGAGGCGCGGCGCTTCGCGTGCGAGCGGCTCTCGGAATACGGCTCCGATGCGGCCGTGCCGGCCCTGGCGGCGCTGCTCGGCGTGGAGGAGACGGCGGGCATCGCGTGCACCGCGCTCGGCGGGATCCGGACGGCGAAGGCCGGAGAGGCGCTGCGGTCCGCGCTGGCGGCGTCGAAGGGGCCGGCCCGCGTGCAAGTGATCTCGGCACTGGGGCTCCGACGCGACGAGCCGTCGGCCGCGGATCTCGCCGTCCTCGCGCGCGACGCCGATGCGGCGGCCGCCCGCGCGGCGGTTGCCGCGCTGGGGCGGATCGCGTCGTCCGTGGCGGTCGAGGCCCTGGCGGCGCTGCGGAAGGACGCGGCGGCCGCGATGGCGGAGGATGTCGTCGCCGCCTCGCTGGATGCGGCGGACCGGATGGCGGACCGTGCCGCCGCCGTCGCGATCTGCGACGAGGTCCTGAAGGGGGCGAAGGCCGCGCATCTGCGCCGAGGGGCCTTCGCGGCGCTCCTGCGCGCCGATACGGATGGCGGACTGGCCCGCATCCGTGCGACGCTCAAGGCGAAGCCGCCGGAGGCGCTGCTCGTGCCGGTCGCCATCGCGCGCGTGGCCGAACTCAAGGACGCCGGCGCGTCGAAGATCTTCGGGGCGATGCTGCCCGGACTGCCGCCGGACGAGCAGGTGTGGATGGTCGACGCGCTCGCGGCGAGGGGTGATGCCGACGCGCGGACGGCGATCCGCGGTCAGGTGGCGTCCACCAACGCGGCCGCGCGTCGCGCGTCGATCGCGGCCGTCGGCAGGCTGGAGGGCGCCGCGGCGGTGCCGCTGCTCGCGACGGCGCTGGCGGGCGCTGCGACGGCGGAGGACAGGGCCGCGGTCGAGCAGGCCCTGGCCGGTCTGCGCGGGGGGGACGCGACGGACACCGCGATCTCCCAGGCTGTCCAGAAGGCCCAGGGGGCGGTGCGCGTCGCGCTGATCGGCCTGCTGGCGCGCCGCGGGGCGGCGGGGGCGGTGCCGGCGCTGCTGATCGAGTCGGACTCGACCAACGCCGCTGTTGCCCGCGCCGCGTACCAGGCGCTGGCAAAGCTAGCCGGTGCGGCGGAGGTTCCGGCCTTGCTGCAGAGGCTGGCGAAGGTCGGCGACGGCGCCTTGCGCTCTGAGGTCGAGGCGGCGACGGCCCGGGCACTCTCGCGCATGCCCGACGCCGCGGCGAAGTCAAAGGCGGTCCTCGGCGTCTTGGCGGCGACACCCGGTGTCGAGGTGCGGTGTGCGCTGTTGCGGCTGCTGCCGGTGGCCGGGGATGCGGCGTCACTCGAGACGCTGCGCAAGGCGGTGGCGGACAGCGACGCGCGTGTGCGCGATGCCGCGGTACGCGCCCTGGCCGGCTGGCCGGACGTCGCCGCGTGGGACGCCCTGGCGGCCGTGTTTCAGAAGCCGGAGAGCGACGCGCAGCGCGCGCTGGCCTTCGAGGGGCTGGTCCGGATGGCCCGTACGCTTAACGCGAAGCCCGACGAGGCCCTGATCGCGAGATACCGCCTGCTGGCGGACGGAATTCGCACGGACGACGACCGCCGCCAGATCCTCGGCGCCCTGACGGGCGTTGCGCATCCCTCGGCGCTCGACCTCGCGCTGCCGATGCTCGACGTTCCGGCCGTGCGCGCGGAGGCGATCCTGGCGCTCAAGGGGATCATCCCGGCCGTGAAGCCATCCCACCCGAAGGAAGCCGTCGAGGCGTGGAAGAAGATGAAGGCGGCGGAGGGCAAGCCATGAGTTCGTCGAATCCTGCGCGGCCGCGACCATCCGCCTTCGCGCATGCGCCACGGCGCGACAAGCCGGTCGCGGTCACAGGGGGCACGACTGGAACGTCCACTGTAGCCGCGACGGGTCGTCGCGGCCGGCAAGCGTCCCGATGCACAGTGCCGCGACCGGCGGTCGCGGCGACAGCGGTTGCAATCGCGACGCTGGCCGCCGCGGTGCGAGGGGCGGAACCGCCGCTCCGCGCCGGCGCGGCGGCGGTCGACATCACGCCGCGCGAGTTTCCGCTGAATCTGCCGGGCGGATTCAGCGCCAACCCCGCGGAGACGGTGCACGATCCGCTCCACGCCCGTGCGCTGGCCTTTGCGGACGGCGCCGTCACGGTCGCGGTGGTCGTCGTCGACAACCTCGGCGTCGGGCGCGAAACGGGGGACGAGGCCCGTGCGCTCGCGCAGCGGCGGTGCGGCCTCGCGCCGACGAACGTGATGATCGCCGCGACGCACACGCACAGCGCGCCGCCGTCGGGCGGCACGGGGGGGGCTGCGGGGGCCTACCGGACGAACCTCGTCGAGGGGATCGCGGGTGCCATCGAGCGCGCGTGCGCCGCGCTCCGGCCGGCGCAGGTCGGATTCGCGGTTGGCGCGCTGCCGGACGAGGTCTTCAACCGGCGCTGGTTCCTCAAGCCGGGCAAGATGCCGCCCAACCCGTTCGGGGGGCTGGACCAGGTGAAGATGAATCCCGGCACGGGCGCCGACGTGCTCGATCGACCCGCCGGGCCGACCGATCCGGACATCACGGTGATCGACGTGCGCGCGGCGGAAGGGAAGAAGCCCCTGGCGCTCCTCGCGAGCTACTCGCTGCACTACGTCGGCGGCGTGCCGCGGGGACAGGTGTCGGCCGACTACTACGGCGAGGTCTGCCGGCTCCTGCCGTCGCGCGTCGGTGCGGACGGGGGGTTCGTCGGGATCATGGCCAACGGGACGTCCGGCGACATCAACAACATCCCGTTCCTCGTCGGGCGCCCGCGCCGCGAACCCTATGAGCAGATCGGTCACGTCGCGGGCCGGGTCGCGGACACCGTGACGGCCGCGCGGAAGGGGATCGACTCCTACCATGGCAAGGTGCGTGTCGGCTCGGTGTGGCGGGAGCTGACGCTCCAGCCGCGGCGGCCCACGGCGGAGCAGGTGGCCTGGGCGAAGCGGGTGGCGGCGATCAAGGATCCGGCGGAGCTTGCCCGGGAGCCGAATCACGCCGACTCCTATGCCCGGCGCGTGCTCGCCCTGGCCAAGGGCGGCGATGCGGTGACCGTCGCGCTGCAGGTGCTGCGCGTCGGCGACCTGGCGGTGTGCTCGATCCCGTTCGAGACGTTCGCCGAGATCGGCCTCGACCTGAAGCGGCGCAGCCCGTTCCCTCGGACGGTCGTCCTCGGCATCGCCAACGGATCGCACGGTTACCTGCCGACTCCGGAGCAGCACAAGCTCGGCGGCTACGAGACGTGGCTTGGAACATCGAGGGTGCAGGAGGACGCATCGGTCCTCATCACGGACCAGTTGCTGGCGATGTTGGATGAACTCAGGAAGGGAGACGGGGAATGAAGGCTGATCGGAATGTACGGGCCGCTGTAGCCGCGACCGCTGGTCGCGGCAATGTGCACGAGTACGCATGCCGGCCGCGACCGTCCGCCTTCGCGCATGCGCTACGGCGCGACAAGCCGGTCGCGGCTGCTGCAGGCCGGCGAATGCAGACGTCCGCGCTGGCGGCGCTGCTGATCTCCGCCGTCGCAGCGGTCGCGGCGGATCTCCCGGCGGTGCGCACGGCGTGCCGCGTGGAGGACGTCCGCATCGGCGGCCACCTCGGCGCGCGGATGGGCGCCTGCATCACGAACAACGTGAAGGGCGTCGACGGATCCTACCTCGCCGCCGTGTTCCAGAAGCACGAGGGCACGCGCGACTGGCAGACCGAGTTCTGGGGGAAGTGGATGCACGGAGCCGTCCCGGCGTACCGCTACACGAAGGACGAGGCGCTCCGCAAGAACATCGACGCATCGGTGAAGATGATGCTCGCCGCGCAGCGGGCCGACGGCTACCTCGGCAACTACAAGGACGACTGCCACCATCAGGGCTGGGACATCTGGGGCCGCAAATACACGATGATGGGCCTGATGCACCATTACGACCTCACCGGCGACAAGGCGTCGCTCGACGCCGCTCGCCGCGTCGCGGAGCAGCTCATGACCGAGGTCGGGCCGGGAACCACCGGGCGCATCCAGACCGTCGGCATGCACCACGGCATGGCGAGCTGCTCGGTGCTCGAACCGATCGTGTGGCTCTTCAACCGCACGCAGGATGCGAAGCTGCTTGCTTTCGCGAAGCACATTGCCGCCGCGATGGAGGATTTCGAGGACAGCCCGAAGCTCGTCAGCAAGGCCCTCGCCGGCGTGCCGGTGGCCGAGCGGTTCCCGCACCCGGACCCGTGGTGGAGTTGGAAGAACGGGATCAAGGCCTACGAGATGATGTCCTGCTATCAGGGTCTGCTGGAACTGTACCTGGTCACGGGGCATGCGCCGTACCTGGAGGCCGTCGAGGCGACCGCGAAGAGCATCCTCGACGACGAGATCAATGCCGCCGGCTCCGGGGCGTCCTACGAGTGCTGGTACCACGGCAGCCGGTTCGAGACCGCGCCGGCGTATCACATGATGGAAACCTGCGTCACCACGACGTGGATGCGGTTCTGCGAGACGCTGCTCCGCGTGACCGGCAAGGCGGTCTACGCGGACCAGCTCGAGAAGACGACGTTCAACGCCTACCTCGCCACGCTCGCGCGCGACGGCTCGACGTTCTCGAAGTACTGTCCGCTCGGCGGCACGCGCAGCCGCGGCAACGACCAGTGCGGCATGACGATCAACTGCTGCGCCGCGAACGGCCCGCGCGGGTTCGTCGCGATCGCCGAGTCGGTGCTGATGGCCGACGCCGAAGGGGTGATGGTCAACCTGTACAACGCGTCGAAGGCCTCGATCGAGGCGCCCGCGGCAGGGACCCGCGTGACGGTCGAGCAGCGGACAGAATTCCCGAAGGACGGCACGGTAACCCTTCTCGTGACCCCGGACAAGGAGGCGGCCTTCGCGCTGCGCCTGCGGATCCCCGCCTGGAGCGCGAAGACGACCGTGAAGGTCAACGGGGCCGCGGTGACCGGCGTGACGGCGGGCACATACCTGCCGATCGTCCGGACGTGGAAACCCGGCGACACGGTCGAGGTCGCGTTCGATTACGCCGGCCGCGTCGTCGCGAAGAACGAGCATTTCGCCTTCTTCCGCGGTCCGCTGGTGCTTTCGCGCGACTCGCGCTTCGCCGACGGGGCCGTGGACCAGCCCGCGAAGATGCCGGACACAACCAAGCCCGTCGCGATCACGCCGGTGGCCAGCCCGAGCCCCGACATCTGGCTCGCATTCACCATCCAGTTGCAGACCGGCACCGACCCCGAGTCCGAGGAGATGAAGCCGCACCCGGTCCACTTCTGCGACTACGCCTCCGCCGGCAACACGTGGAAGGCCGATTCGCTGTACCGGACGTGGTTCCGCAACCCGATGAACGTCATGCAGCGCCCGTACACGTCGTACGACGTGCCCGGGAACTGATCGGACGAGCGGGTGATCGACGCAGTCGGAAACGCGAGAGGGCCGATAAGACGTCGGGGGAGGTCGGATTCAGTGCGAACCGGGTGTTCTGTAGCCGCGACCGGTGGTCGCGGCTGGATGGGGGCCTTGGACAACGCTGCCGCGACCATCGGTCGCGGCTGCGGCGGGCTTGCCGGTGCGCTCGCTTGCCGATGCGCGCCCCGGGGACGCCGTCGCCGAGAATGGCCGGCGGCCGTGCTGGCCCTGGCAATGGTCTCATGGACCCTTGGCGCGGCCGGTGGCGATGCGCCGGTCGCCGCGATGATCCACGTCAGCCCCTCCGGGGACGATGCGGCGGCCGGCGCCGCGGAGACTCCCCTCCGCACGCTGCACCGCGCCCAGGTGGCGGCGCGCGCCGTCGCGGTGGACATGCGCGGCGATGTCGTCGTCAGCCTCGCGCCGGGCGACTACCGGCTCGACCGGACGCTGGAGTTCACCGAGGCGGACTCCGGGCGCAACGGCTTTCGCGTGATCTACCGCAGCGCCGCGGGACCCGGGAAGGCGCGGCTGCTCGGCAGCCTGCCCGTGACCGGGTGGGCGGAGCATCGCGACGGCATCTGGAAGGCCGCGCTGCCGACGGGCACCGTCTTCCACGCGCTCTACGAGAACGGGCGAAGGCTTCACAAGGCGCGGTTCCCGAACCTCGAGACGGATCCCGACATGCCGGTCGCACTCGGGCGTTACCTCGTCAGCGTCGACGGCAGTCCGCTGCGCAGCGATCGGGACGGTCCGTCGGGCCGGCGGCCGGGCTGGATCGGCTTCGCGCCGGAGGACCTTCCGCCGGTCACCGCGGTGACGAAGATGCGGGCCCACATCTACGGCGGCGGCAAGTGCGACTGGGTGCGGGAGGTCGTCCCGGTGACCGCTGTCGATCTCGCGGCCCGGCGCATCGAGCTTGGCGAGGACGCCTGGCGCGGGGTGGGGGTCGGCTCGCGTTACTTCCTCGAGGATGAACTGGGCTTCCTCGACGCTCCCGGCGAGTTCTTCGTCGATGCGCCGGCTGGCGTTCTCTACTGCCGCCCGCATGGCGGACGGCATCCCGACTCCCTCGGGATCACGCGCCCGCTGCTGGGCCGCATGATCCAGGTCCGCGGCCGCTCGCGCGACGAGAGCGTATCCGATCTCGTGTTCGACGGACTCGCGCTGCAGGAGACGGACAACGCGCCGCCGAAGCCGCTCTGGGCGTACAACGGCCTCGCCGACGGCGCGCTGGTGTGGATGAACAACGCGACGCGGGTCGAGGTCCGCCGCTGCCACCTGCGGAACGGCGGCCGCACCGGGGTGATGATGATCGGGCACGCCGTCGCCAACGTGGTCGACGGCTGCTGGATCGAGCACATGGGCCTCAACGGCGTGAGCCTGTGCAACCGGTTCACCGCGCCGGGCGGGAAGGAGCCCACCGCCGACCGGTGCGAGAGCAACCGCGTGCACAACACGCGCATCAGCCACGTCGGCGAGCTTCACACCTACGCCGAGTGCGTCACGGCTTTCAATGTCGCGAACAACGACGTCGGCCATTGCGACCTGTCGCATTCCGTCCGCTACGCCGTGACGGTGCGCGGCAACACCGGCGCGCAGTACGGTCCGCCGGTCACCACGCCGCATCCGCCGTGCCGCGGCAACCGGTTCCACCACCTCCGCGTGTGGCGCTGCGGGCAGGACGGCGGCGACATGGGCGCGCTCCACTGCGCGGCGCTGAACAACCCGGGTGACGGCAACGTGAACGTGTTCGAGCAGATCACCGTGGCGGACACCGCGGCCATCGCGTCGGTGAAGGACATCGCCCCGGACGGCATTTTCCTCGACTGGCCGAAGATGGCGGTCGAGCAGGTCTTCCGCAACATCCATATCGTCCGCGCGCAGGGCCTGCAGCTCCGCAGCCACGGCGTCGACAACGGCGAGTCGGCCGTGACGGAGAACGTGAGCTGGATGCCCGGCTTCACGGAGAGGGGGATGGACTACGCGTCCATCGGCCTGACGGCGGAATTCCCTGCGGAGTTCGGCGGACGGCCCGCGCAGGAGCCGCGGCCGCCCGCGCCGTCGCGGCTTCGCGTCCGCGCCGCGGCCCACAACCGCGTCGAACTGACGTGGCGTGCGGTTTCGGCGCCCGGCCCCGTGGAGTACGTCGTCCGGCGCGACGGCGTCGCCGTCGGCCGGTCGGACGGGCCGCGCTTCACCGACCGCAAGGTCTCGGAGTCGGGTGCGTACCGCTACGAGGTTGCGGCGCGCGTCGGCGATTTCTCCCACTTCGGCGCGGCCGCATCCTGCACGGT
This sequence comes from uncultured Verrucomicrobiota bacterium, assembly GCA_964402695.1. Classification (GTDB taxonomy): domain Bacteria; phylum Verrucomicrobiota; class Kiritimatiellia; order PWTM01; family PWTM01; genus VGWF01. The sequence goes on along the minus strand of CAYODK010000062.1, from coordinate 4,404 downwards.
CGAGACGCCGCCGGACCGCACGGCCCCGGCGGTGACGGGGGTGCGGATGTCGACGGACCGCCGGCGCGTCCGCGTCGCGTTCGACGAGCCGGTCGACCCCGCCACGGCTGCGATTCCTTCACACTATCGGATCGATCCGCCCGCGGCGGTCCGTTCGGCGAGCCTGCTGGCGCCGTCGATTGTGGTCCTGCACGTGGAGGGCCTCGTGTCGAATGGGATCCCGAGTCTCGCCGTGGAGGGCGTCGCCGATCGCTCGGCGGCCGCGAACCGGATCGCGAAGAGCGCGTGGGTCAAGATGGCGGCGGAGGACTTGGTTGTCCGGTACGAGCCGGTCGCAGGCGATGCGGACGCCCGGCTGGCCGACGTCTCCGGAGGCGGCGGCGATGCGGTGCTGCGCGGCGGCGCGGTGGTCGAGGACGGCATCGGTCCCGGCGGCGGTGCGGCGCTGCGGCTGGACGGGAAGCAGGCGTTCGCCGAGGGCCCCGACGACCTCAATCTCGGTCCCGGCGACTTCACGCTGGCGATGTGGGTCTGGCGCGAGGGTGCGGGGGTGGTCGTGTCCAAGGGCAACGGCTTTGGCCGGCCCGACCAATGGTCGTTCGGCCTCGGCAAGGACGGCGTCCCGGGAAGCATGTCGCTGCGCATCACGAATGCGTACTTCGCGACCGCCGAGCGCGCGGTGAAGGACCGCCAGTGGGTCCATGTCGCCTTCGTGCGGAAGGGGACGGCGGGGCAGTGCTATGTCAACGGCCTGCCCAGCGGCGCCCCGCACGACCTGTCGGGCATCGGCCCGCTCGTCAACGACCGTCCGCTCCGCATGGGTCGGCGCGAGCACGACCCGAACCCGATGTTCTTCAAGGGCCGGATCGCGGGGCTGGCGATCTGGTCGCGTGCCCTGTCGCCGGCGGAGCTCCGTCGCGAGGCCGATGCGGCGGGGGCGTGCCGATGAGATGGCCCGTCGCCGCTGTCCTTGCGGTGGCGGTGACCGTGGCGTTCTGAAATGATGCCGGCGCGAGTCAGGTTCGAATGGGGGATGCGAACGGGGATCGCGTGCCTCGGCCTCGCCACGGCGTCGGCCGCGGCGGAGTCGCCGCGCCTGTTCTTCGACCGGGGCGACCTTGCGGCGCTTGGGAAGCGAATCGAGGATCCGAGGTTCGCGCCCCTGTGGACGAAGATCCGGGAGGATGCCGAGGCGTTCTGCGATCCAGCGTCGCCGCGCTACGCCGACCCGGCGGATCCGTGTCCGATGCCCGCGAAGGGCGAGGTAGGATCGCGCGAGACCGCGCTGCTCGTTCACACGGTCGGACGCAACCTGACGCAGCGGATGGAGACCCTCGGTTTCGCCTGCCAGATGACAGGTCGCGAGGACCTGGGCCGCCACGGTGCGGCACTGCTGGCCGCCACCGCGGCGCGGTTCCCCGTCACGAATCCGATCGTCGCCCGGGGCTACGCGGGCGGACGGGGCGACATCATGCGCGGGCTGGCCGTCGGGTTCGACCTGCTGTCGGGCCACCTCGACGCCCCGCAGCGCCGGCTCGTTGCATCGGTCTGCGCCGAATACCTCGACCGGACGATGGCGGAGTTCAATGACGAGGGGATGTGGTGGCACAAGGTCCACAACTACAACGGCGTGAACGGCGGCGCCGCGGGATGCCTCGCGTTGGCGCTGGACGATGTGGATCCCGGCCGGCGCGATGCGTGGGTTGCGGGGTGTGTCCGCATCGTCGAGCGGTGGCTGGCGGCCGGCTTCGATGCGGATGGCGCGTACATGGAGGGCGTCGCCTACTCCGGCTACGGGCTCTCCAACACGCTCCTGTTTGCCGATGCGCTGCGGCGCGCGGGGCGGGGCGATCTCTTCCGTCATCCGACGTTCGACAGACTCGCGGACTACTACGCCCTGTCGCTGCTGCCCGGCGAGAGGGTCTACGACGCCCTCAACGACTCGTCCTACGACGGGCTCGGCGTGATGCTCCTGAAACTGGCCGGCGGCCGTCGGAGCGGGCTCTACCGGTGGCTCTGGGACGCGAGCGGGGACGAGGACGGCTTCCTCCGCATCGTCTGGGAGAATGACGTGCGACCGGCCGATCCGGTCGCCGCCGGAGTTCCACTCGCCCGGCACTTCCGGGGCCGCGGGCTCTGCATCTGGCGGACCGGCTGGACGTCGAACGACGTGATGTTCTCGATCGAGGCGGGGCCGTTCCTTCCCGTCACGCACAACCAGGCCGACAAGGGCCATTTCACGCTGTACGGGCTGGGGCACCGGTGGGCGACGGATCCAGGCTACGCCAACGAACACGGGCCGGAGGGCCGGGGCCAGGCGCAGGCGCACAGTTGCGTGCTGGTGGATGGGAAGGGCCAGGCCCTCTCCGGCGCCGGGTGGGGCGTCAACGGGTCCATCGTCCGCCACGAGGACCGCGGACGCTACGGTCATGTGCTGGCCGACTGCGCCGAGGCGTACAACCGCAACAGCGCGGGCAAGCCCGGCGTCGGGGTGCATCACGCCCTCCGGCACGCGGTCTTCGTTCGACCCCACCGCGGGGCACCGGCCTACGCCGTGGTGATGGACGATCTTCGCAAGGATGACTCCCCGCACGATTTCACATGGCAGATGATGGTCTCCGACCGCATGCGCGTGGCACTGGCCGGGGACCGGGCGGTGCTGACGCCACCGGAAACTTCGGGCGACGCCTATGTCGACTCGCCCCCTGCCAGCGGCGGGTCCGGGGCGCGCCCTGCGAAGGTGCGCGGCGACTGCCGTCTGGACTTCGACATTGGCGAGGCAGGCGCGTACGCCGTGTGGGCGCGGGTCCGGGTCCCCTCGGGCGGCGGAAGCGGGGCCGATTCGTTCTTCGTGGGCGTCGACGGGGCCCCTCCGGTCGCGTGGCACGTCCCCGCGGGCGGGGAGTGGCAGTGGGCCCGCGTGAGTTCCGGCGCCGATCGCGCCGCCGTGACGTTCCGGCTGGAGGCCGGAAAGCGCGAGATTCTGTTCCAAACCCGCGAGCCCGGAACCCAGGTGGATTGCGTCGTTCTCGCCCGCGACGGGGCGGCCGTGGCCCCGCTTCCCGGCATCCTGGCCGGACCTGCGGACCCGCTGTTCCGGGAGGCCGAGGGCGGACGCCTGTCGCCGCCGATGCGGATCGTGCGATCGGCCGCCCAGGTTCCGCGCATGGTCGTGCGGATCCGGGCCGACGGGGATGTGACGCTCTCGACCGACGTGTTCCGCCCGGTCGACCCGCGCCCGCCCGCCGCGTTTCCGCGCCTGCGCGCGACGGTGCGGGGCGACAATCCGCGGTTCATCGCCGTCCTGCTCCCGCTCCCCGCGGACACGCCCGAGCCGGAGGTCCGGTTCGATGCCGAGCGCGATCGCCGGGTCGTGACGATCCGCTGGCCGGGTCATTCCGACGTCCTGTCGTGGTCGGTCGCGGATGGCGAAGTCGACGTCGCGGAGCTGCCGGGCGTGCGGGCCGGAACGGGGGCGAAATGAAGACACAGGGTGCGGTCGTGCCGGGTGCCGTGTCGCTGCTCTGGGCCTTCCTGGCGACGGGCGCCTCGGCGGCGGTGACGCTGTACGTGTCGCCGAAGGGCAATGATGCGTGGTCGGGGGAGTGTGCGGAGGTCGTGGCCGGTGCGACGAACGGGCCCTGCGCCACGATCGAGCGCGCCCGCGATGCGATCCGCGCCCTCAGGCGGAACGGCGGGTTGCCTCCGGGCGGCGTGACGGTCGAGGTGCTCGGCGGCCTTTACCCGTTCAACCGACCGGTGGAGTTGAGGGAGGAGGACTCCGGCACCGCGGACTCCCCGGTCGTCTACCGCGCGCGCCCGGGCGGGGAGGTCCGGCTGTCCGGAGGACGCGCCGCCGCCGGGTGGAAGCCCGTGACCGACGCGGCGGTGCTTGCACGATTGGATTCCGCCGCGCGCGGCCGTGTGATGGCGGCCGATCTCGCTGCGCAGGGCATCACGGAGTACGGCGACCTCGGTCTCGATGCGGAATGGGAGATCCAGACGTGGCTGGCGAGGGTCGACAGCCAGGGGGAAGACGCCATGGGCAGCGCGTACGCGAGCGCCGGCAAGACGGTTTCGCCCCGCGCCGAGGTCTTCTTCGACGGCCGTCCGCTGGAGATCGCCCGGTGGCCCAATACGGGGTTCATCGGGATCGAGAAGGTCCTTGGCCCGACCGAGATCAACGTCCGCGGAACGATCGGATGCAAGGAGGGCCACTTCGTCTACGAGGGCGACCACCCGCGGCGGTGGGTGGGCGAGAAGGACCCGTGGATTCAGGGCTGTTGGTTCCGGGACTGGGCCGACCAGCGGCATCCGATCGCGCGGCTCGATCCCGATCGGCGCGAGATCACCGTGGCGCCGCCGTACCATGCCTATGGCTACCGGAAGGGGCAGTGGTTCCGG
>CAYODK010000061.1:0-26186 GCA_964402695.1 uncultured Verrucomicrobiota bacterium | reverse complement strand
ATGTCGCTCGATGTCCTCGGCCGTCACGCGCCCGCCGACGCCGGTCCCCGTGATTCGGGCGGGATCGACCCCGTGCTCCCGGACCAGCCGCCGGACCGCCGGGCTCAGCCATGCCCCCGCCCCCTCCGCCGGCGGCGCCACCAGCGGCGCGGCGGCGGCGATCCCGCCGGCAGCCTCCGCCCCCTCCTCGATCCGGCCGAGCAGTTCGCCTTCGCGGACGGGATCGCCAACGGCGCGGGCCTGCTCGGCCAGCACGCCCGAGGCCGGGGCCGCGATCTCGATCGTCGTCTTGCCCGTGCTGATCTCGAGCAGCGGGGCGCCGGCCTTGATGCGGTCGCCCACCGCGGCGAACCACGCGCCGACCATCGATTCCCCGTTCCGTTCGAGTGTCTCCCGAAGGACGATGTCCACCTTCATGGCTCCCCCTCCCCTCAGAACGCCGCCAGTTCCTGCATCCGCACCGCGATCCGCGACGCCCCCGGCACCACCGCCTCGACCAGCGCCGGGTGGTACGGCACGGGCACCGGCAGCGACGCGACGCGCGCGACCGGCGCGTCGAGCGATTCGAACGCGTGCTCCGCCACCACCGCCGCGATCTCGGCGCCGAACCCGGCCGTCAGCGCATCCTCGTGCGCCACCATGCACCGCCGCGTGCGCCGGACGGAGGCGAGGACCGCCTCCGCGTCCCACGGTGCGAGCGTCCGGAGATCGATCACCTCGGCGTCCACCTCCGCCTCGGCCGCCGCCAGCAGGCAGCGCTCGACCATCGCGCCCCACGCAACGACCGTCATCCGGCGGCCCTCGCGGACGATGCGCGCGCGGCCGAACGGAACGAGGTGGCCGTCGCCCGGATACGGCCGCCGCGCCCCGATGCCGTCGAGCAGCGCCCGGTGCTCCAGGAAGAAGACGGGGTCGTGCCCGCGGATCGCCGCGCGCAGCAGGCCCGCGGCATCGTCGGCGTGCGAAGGAAACGCAACGCGCCAGCCCGGGAGGCGGACCAGCGACGCCTCGGCGCTCTCGCTGTGCCATGGGTCCGTCTGCCGCGAGCACCCGACCGGGATCCTGACGACCATCGGCGCCGCGCACCGGTTCGCCGTGCGCCACCGGATCGTGCCGACGTTGTGCAGCTGTTCCTGCGCCGCATCGGCGTACTTGCGGAACTGGATCTCCGCCACCGGCATCAGGCCCGCCGCCGCCATGCCCGCCGCGCGGCCGATGATGCCCTCCTCCGACAGGCTCGTGTCGAACACCCGGTCCTCGCCGAATCGCTCCTGCAGCCCGGCCGTCACCCCGTGCACGCCGCCCTTGCGGCCGACGTCCTCTCCGAAGACCACCACGCGCGGATTCGCGCGCAGCTCGGACTCCAGAGTCCGCCGGATCGCCGCGAGCATCGTCGTCCGCGTCGTCTCCGGCTCGCCCGCCTCCGGGGCCGGCGCCACGGCGGCCTCGGGCAGAAGTCCGCCCCGCACGGCCGGGATCGGCGCCCCCAGATCGGTCGTCTCCTGGACGAGGTGCCGCGCAACGGTCGCCGGATCGGGATCGGGCCGGGCATCCGCCCGCGCGAAGGCCGCTCGGACGGCCTCCGCCTGCGCCGCGGCGAGCGCGTCCCACGCCGAGGCGTCCATCACGGCCGGTACGCAGAAGGCCCGCAGCCGCGCGACCGGATCGCGGTCCGCCTCCGCCCCGAGTTCGCCGGGCGGGCGGTACGCCTGGTTGTCCTGCCCCGAGTGACCGCACAGGCGCGGGACCGAAAGCCGCAGCAGGCACGGGCCGGCCTCCCACGCGCGCACGTGCGCCACGGCCTGCGCGATGGCCGCGGCGGCCTTCGCGGGGTCGGCGCCGTCCGCGGACATCACGCACAGCCCGCCGAAGGAGGCCAGATTCTCCGCGATGTTCCCGCCGGGCGACTGCATCCCGCCGGGCACGGAGATCGCATAGCCATTGTCCTCGATGAAGAACAGCATCGGCAGGCGCAGCGTGGTGGCCATCGTCAGCGCGGACCAGAACCCGCCCGCCGCCGTCGAGCCCTCGCCGCCGAGGGCGACGCCGATGCAGCCCGCGGCCTCCGATTCGCCAAGCCGCTCCGCCCTATGCCGCAGCGCCTGGCACCAGCCCGCGACCGGCGTGAACTGGCCGCCCACGTCGCCGGTCATTGGCAGGATCGTCGGACCGCTCCGCCGCGGCAGGTTGTAGACGACACCGATGTCGCGCCCGTCCGAGAACCCCCCGGCGCGGCCGAGCATGCCGGCCAGTGCGTCCTCGGGATCCAAGCCCGCGGCCAGCAGGAACGGCCGGCTGCGGTAGTAGACGCCCGCCGCGTCGCGCGCGCCCCGCAACCGGAGACCCAGGAGCACCTGCGCGAGTTCGTGGCCGCGCGCGGAGAACTGGTAGACGATGCGCTTCGGCTCGTAGAGCTCGCGCATCTCGAATTCGTCCAGCGCGCGCGACAGCAGCACGAGCCGCGCGACCTCGCGCCAGTCGGGCGCGGCGCCGGGGGTGATGGCGAGAGCCTCGTTCATCCGCCCATCCTACCCCACATCCGCCCGACTGCCACCCGGGCTCCGCCCCGCGCCGGATCCGGCGGACCCACGTCCGTTCGCGGAACGGAACCGCCTGCGCTGCGCTCATGTCGCATCCGATGCCATCCGACGCGCGACGGCTTCCATCCGCCGCACACCCCGATGGTGGGCGTCTCCGTCGCGCCCGTCAACAGCGCCGCGCGAGGAAAACGGGCGGCGGGCGGCTCCGACCGATCCCGCTCATTCTGTCATCCCGTCGGGTTGGATGTTGGCTGTTGGGCGATGGTTGTTGGCTGTTGAGTCCGGACTCCGATGCCTGCCCTCCGTAGCCTTGGCGAAGGAGGGTTCGATGTTCGATGTTCGGTGTTCGCACCCGCGTTTGGCCTTGTCCGCCCGGGGTGGTTGGAGTAATCGTGGCATGGGCGCCGCGCGGGCGGCGCCACTCGCATGAGCTTCATCGGGCGCATCGGAGATGCCGCGATCCGCGGATGGCGGACCCATCGCGACCTCGTCGCCTCGGCAACGGTGGCCGTGGCGCTTGCGCTGCGCCCCTCCTCGTGGCGCCGGCCGGTGCGCGTGGTGCTTGCCCGCCAGGTTCTCTTCACGGGCGTCGACGCCATCCCGTTCGTCGCGATGGTCGCGGCGGTCATCGGCCTGCTGGTCGTGCTGCAGACCCAGACGCAGCTCGCGCGGCTCGGCCAGGCGGCGATGGTCGGCCCGATCCTGGTCATGGTCGTCATCCGCGAGGCCGGCCCGCTGCTGGTCAACTTCGTCGTCATCATGCGCAGCGGAACGGCGATCGCGTCGGAGCTCTCCACGATGCAGATCAACGGCCAGATCCGCGTGCTCGACGCGCAGGGGCTCGACCCGTTCCCCTACCTCGCCCTTCCGCGCGCGGCCGGCGTGGCCGTGTCGGTGTTCTGCCTCACGATCCTTTTCGTGCTCGTCTCCTTCGCGGTGGGATACTCCGCCGGCGTGCTGATGGGGGCCCCGATGGGCTCGCTGACGATCTTCGTCGAGAGCGTCGCCAAGGCCATCCTCCCCGCGGACGTCCTCAACCTCGTGGCCAAGACGCTGATCCCGGGACTCCTGACCGGCATCATCTGCACGTCCGAGGGCCTCGGCGTCCGCCGGGCGCTCACGGAGATCCCGCAGGCGGCCACGCGCGGCGTGGTGCGATCGGTCGCCGCGCTGTTCTTCGTGATCATGATCGTCTCCCTGGTGACCTACCTGTGAGCGACAACTCCCCAGTCCTGAGCGTACGCGAGGCGGTTCTGCCCGCCTCGGCGGGATGTCCCGCGGCGCCGCCCCTCTCGCTCGATCTGGCGCCCGGGCGGCTGGCCCTGCTGGAGGCCGCCGATCCGGGATCAATCCCCGCGATCGCGGATCTCCTCTGCGGCATGATCCCGCCGGGTTCGGGCTCGGTGGAGTTCGAAGGCCGGCCGTGGGACAGCGGGAGCCCGGCCGCGCAGGCGGAGCGGCGGGCCCGCATCGGACGCGTCTTCGCCGGAACCGCATGGGTCAGCAACCTGGACGTCGACGAGAACCTGATCCTGGCCCAGCTCTACCACACGGACCGGCCGGCGGCGGAGGTCCGCGCGGCGGCGGAGGACCTCGCCCGGCGGTTCGGCCTCGCGGGCATCCCGGCCGGGCGGCCGGCCTGGGCGGATCCGCGCGACCTGCAGGTGGCGCAGTGGGTCCGGGCCTGGCTGGGCCACCCCTCCCTCTTCGTGCTGGAAGAGCCCGAGGCGGGCGTTCCGGGCCGGTCGGCCGCGCTGCTGCGCACGGCCTTGCGCGAGGCCCTCGCGGCGGGGGCGGCCGCGGTATGGATCACCGGGCGGGAGGATGCAGCCCTGGCCGCGGCGCTCGAACCGGCGATCCGGCTCGCCATCGGAGGGCCGGCCGCGGCAGGATAGGCGCGCGCAACGAGGTGGACGATGGCCAACACACCCTACAGGTTCCGGCATGTGAACGAGATCGTGGGCACCTTCGTGGTGCTCGCCGTGGTTCTCGTCATCGCGGGGATCTTCCTGATGGCGCGGGCCCAGCGATGGTTCGAACCCGTGCGCGAACTGCGGGTCACGTTCCCCGCCGAGGGCACGTTCGGCGTCGAACGCGGCGCGCGCATCGAGATCCTCGGCGGCGTCGCGGGGCGCGTGGAACGCGTCCGGGTCAACGACAACGGATCCATCGAGGGAATCCTGAGCATTCGCGGCGAGTACGCGCGGTTCCTTCACACCGACTCCGCCGCGGTCGTGAAGAAGGAGTACGGCGTCGCGGGCGCGTCCTACATCGTCATCACGGTCGGCGCCGGCGCTCCGCTGCCTCTCGAGAACGCCGCGATCCCGATCCGCAAGGACACGGAGCTGCTCGAGATGCTGCAGATGGTCGTGGAGCAGATCCAGGAGGCCGTGCTGCCGGCCCTGACCGAGGTCGAGAAGACCCTGGCCGAGTACCGCGGCCTCGCCGCCGACCTCCGCAGCCCGACCAACAGCCTCCAGATGCTCCTCGCGAACATGAACGGCATCGCCGAGGGCCTGCGGCAGGGCGAAGGGACGGCCGGGAAGATCCTGCGCGATCCTGCCATCGCCGACGAGGCCGCGAAGGCGGTCTCCCAGGTCAACGAACTGCTCGGGAAACTCGGAAAGACCATCGACGAGGCCAACGGCATCCTGCGAAACGTGCAGAAGTCCTCCGAGGCCCTGCCCGACGTCGTCGAGACCGTCCGCGGCGAAATGAGGGACGTCCCCGGAGTCGTCCTCCAGGCCCGCGCGACGCTCAACGAGACGGAGAAGCTCCTTGCCGGACTCCAACGCCACTGGCTTCTGCGGGGCTCGATGGAGGGCGGAACGCCGCTCGATCCCATCCCGCCCGGAGCCGTGGGGGGAGGTGCACCCTGCGCGCGTCCCTGTGCCCCGGGGGGGGGCGACGCATCGGGGCCGCTGCGGTCGTCCCGTCGCCTTCTGTCGCCGCGCCCGCCGGTCGCGGCCGGCAGGCGCCCCCATGCGCATCGCCGCGACCACCGGTCGCGGCCACAGCGATCTCCCGGCTCGTTGTGGCCGCCGGCCTGCTTCTGGCCGCCGGATGCCGCACGGCGCAGCCGCCCGTCGCCACCGACGCGGACCTCGGCCGGCTCGCGGCCGCCGCCCGGAAGGTCTTCGACATGAGCGGGCCGGCGCGCGCCGTGCCGCTCTACCGCGACGCGCTCGCGCGCGCCCGCGCGCTCGACGACGCCGCGGCGATCGGCGCCATCGGTGCGAACCTGGCCGCATGCCTGCTCGACGCCGGGGCGGAGGACGAGGCCCGCACCGCCGTCCGCGAGGCGCGCGACGGCCTGCGCCGCGCCGCGCGGCCGGAGACCGACGCCGCGATCCTCGAGGGCCGCATCGCGCTCGCGCAGGGACGCACGGACGACGCCCGCGCCATCGCCGCGTCGCTCGCGGCCATGCCGGCGCCGCCCCGCCCCTCCCGCGCCGCCGCCGCGCTGCTGTCCGCCGAGATCGCACTGGCGGCGGATGAGTTCCACGTCGCCCGCGCCGCCGTCGACAGCGCCGCGCGGCTGACGGGCCCCGACGACCCCCCCACGCTGCTCGCGTGGCTCGCCGAGACCCGCGCGCGCCTGCACCTCGCCGCCGACGTCCCCGCCGCCGCGGCGGAGGCCTTCGAGGAAGCCGCCGGGTTCCGCGGGCGCGCGTCCCAGGCCGCGCGCGTCGCGGCCGATCTGCTGGCCGCCGCCGCGGCGCACGGGAAGGCGGGCGACACGACCGGCGAGGCGGACTGTCTCTACCGCGCCGCGCGGGCCCTGGCCGGCGCGGGCCGCACGGACGACGCCCGGCAGCCGCTGGCGCGGGCCGCCGCGATCGCGGACGGCATGCCCGGGACCAGCGGCCTGCGCGAGCGGATCGCCGCCCTCGCGGCGGAACTCGGCGCGGCATCCCCGGCGCGGTGAAACGACCGTCCGTGCACGACACCCTTTCAGGCGCGGTCCTCGCCTCCCTCGGCCGCATCGCCGGCGGCGTTGTGCTGGGCCTCGCGGTTGTCGTCCTCTTCTGCTCCCTGACCGGCTGCGTCAGCCGGATGTTCTACTACCCCGACCGGAAGGTGTACGGCTCGCCGGCGGATTCGGGGCTCACGTTCCAGGAGGTCCGCTTCGCCAGCCGGGACGGCACGGCCCTGACGGGCTGGTTCGTTCCGGCGAAGGGCGCGGCGACGGGCACCGTCGTCCACCTGCACGGCAACGCGATGAACATGACGGCGCACTTCTCGTTCGTCGACTGGCTGCCGGCGCGCGGGTTCAACGTCTTCGCCTTCGACTACCGCGGCTACGGCTCGTCGGCCGGGACGCCGGACCGCCGGGGCGTGTACGAGGACTCCCTCGCCGCGCTCGAGCACGCGCTGTCGCGGCCGGACGTCGACCCGGCGCGCGTCGTCGTGCTCGGCCAGAGCCTCGGCGCCGCCAACGCGCTCGCGGTGCTCGGCCGCGAGGGCACACGGGGAGTCCGCGCGGTCGTGGCCGACTCCGCGTTCTTCTCGTACCGCTCGATCGTGAAGGACAAGATCGGCGCGATGCCCGGGCTGTCCGCCCTTCGCGAACCGTTGTCCCGCGCTGTCATCCGCGACGACTACAGCCCCGGACCGACAGTCGACCGCATCGCACCCGTTCCGTTGCTGTTCCTCCACGGCGAGGCGGACCGCGTGATCCCCTGCTCGCACTCGAAGCGCCTCTTCGACGCGGCGAAGCAGCCGAAGACCCTCTGGCTCGTCCCGCGCGCCGACCACACCGAGGCGATCACCGACCGCCGCTGGCAGGACCGCATCGCCGCCTTCCTCCTCGCCGCCCTCGACGCGCCCCCGCCCTCGCATTGACATGCATGCATTGTGCTAGCATAGTCGTATCAGGGAAGGAGCCAGCGCCATGCCCACGCTCATGATCCGGAACGTTCCCGCGCCTGTGCACCGGCGCCTGCGCGAAGCCGCCGCCCGTGCGCGACGCTCCATGAACCAGGAGGCCATTCTTCTCCTCCAGGCCGGCCTGTCCGAGACCCGGGTCCTCCCCCCCGTGGTGCCGTTTCGGAGCGCCAAGCCGTTGACGGCGCGCCTCGTCTCCGCGGCCATCCGGGAGGGCCGGGCATGATCGTCGCCGACGTGAACCTGGTGGCCCACCTGTTCATTGAGGGGGAGATGACGGGGATCGTCCAGCGCATTCGCGAGGCGGATCCGGAATGGATCGTGCCGCCGCTCTGGAGAATCGAGTTCCAGAGTGTGCTCTGGAAGTGGATCCGGCACGGGGGGATGTCGACCGGCGACGCCGAGGCGGTCTGGGAGCGCGCGCTTGCCGCCCTGACTCCGCTCGAGCGCCAACCCCCGTGGAACGCGGTATTGCGCGACGCCATCCGGCGGGGCGTCACGGTCTACGACAGTCAGTACATCACCCTGGCCGCGCAGGCGGCGGTGCCCTGTGTCACGATGGACCGCGAGCTGCTTGCCAAATGCCCGGACGTGGCGATCGGCCCCGACCGGTTCCTGTACCCGCCCGGCGACGGGGTCCGGGAACCCGGCGGGGAGTACTCGACGCTCCGGGAGCGCGGCCAGAGGTCGGCGGCCGGCACGCGAACCCGCCGCGTGAGGGCAGGATGATGCGGGCGGCGTGGATCCTGGCGGCGGTACTGATGGCGCTCGCCGCGGGGCGCGCGGCGGAGACGGCGCCGCCCGCCGCGGGCGGCGGCACGCGCGACCCGGCGGCGATGCTGCGCGCGGGGCATCCGCGCCTGTGGCTGACCGCGGAGCGACTTGCCGAACTCAGGACGCAGGCCGCGGCCGACCCGCGCCTCAAGCGGTATGTCGATGACGCGCTCGCCGCGGCCGCGAAGTCGAAGTCCGCGAAGCCGCGCGACCACAAGCTGATCGGCCCGCGCCTGTTGACGGTCAGCCGCGACTACCTGAACCACATCGGCGCCCTCGCCTTCGGCTATCGCTGGACCGGCGACCGCACCTATGCCGACGCGGCGCGGGCCTTCATGCTCAAGGCCTGCTCGTTTCCCGACTGGAACCCGTCGCACTTCCTCGACACCGCCGAGATGACCTGTGCGATGGCCGTCGGCTACGACTGGACCTTCGACGCGCTCGACGCGGATGCGCGGCGGACGATCGAACGCGCCGTCGTGCGGCTCGGCCTCGAACCCGGCATCAAGGTCTACGAGGGCGGCGGCTGGTGGGCGAAGTGCGACCACAACTGGAACCAGGTCTGCAACGGCGGCATGCTGGCCGGCGCGCTCGCGATCGGCGACGTCGAGCCCGAACCCCTGCGCTTCATCCTGCCGCACGCCGTGCGCTCGCTGCCGCGCGCGCTCGCCTCCTACGCGCCCGACGGCAACTGGGGCGAAGGGCCCGGTTACTGGAACTACGCGACCGACTACACCGCGTTCGGCCTCGACGCCCTCGACACCGCGCTCGGCACCGATTTCGGGCTCGGCCGAACGCCGGGCCTCTCGAAGGCCGGACAGATGCCGATGACGCTCGCCGGTCCGACCGGCCTCTTCTTCAACCACGCGGACTGTGGCGAGAATTCAAGGCGCCGGCCGATGGCCTGCATGTTCTGGCTCGCGCGGAAGTTCCGCGACGAGTCCTTCGCGGCGGACGAACACGCCTCGCTCGTGTCCGGAAAGGCGTCGCCCTGGCACATCGTCTGGTATGCCCCGGCGCGCGCGGATGTGCTGGCCACGCGACCTCTCGACACTCTGCTCCGCGGCGACGTGCCGGTGGCGGTCTTCCGAAGCGCATGGAACGACGCCAACGCCCTCTGGGTCGCGGTGAAGGCCGGCCACAACACCGTCAACCACGCGCATCTCGACCTCGGCCAGTTCGTCGTCGACGCCCTCGGCGTGCGATGGGTCACTGACCTCGGCAGCGACGACTACGACCTGCCCGGCTACTTCGGAAAACAGCGCTGGTCCTACTACCGGCTCAACAGCCAGAGCCACGGCGTCCCCCTCATCGCCGGACGGGACCAGGATCCAAAAGGGACCGCGGAGATGGCCGGCTACCATTCCGGCGAGACCGGCGGCCAGGCGCTGATCGACCTGACCGGCGCCTACAAGGCGCAGGCCGACCGTGTCCTGCGGGGCGTCGCGCTGACGCGCAACCGCCGCGCCGTGCTGGTGCAGGACGAGTTCACCCTCAAGACCCCGGCGGAGATCACCTGGGGCGTGACAACCTACGCGGAGATCCGCCTCGCCGAACCGCGCAGGGCGGTGATGCGGAAGGACGGCAAGGAGCTGGTCGTCCGCCTCGCCGCGCCGGAGGCCGCCGCCTTCGCGGTCGAATCCGCCGAGCGGCCGAAGCCCGAGAAGACCAACGCAGGCGCCAAGCGGCTCGTGGTCCGCACGCCCGGCGCGGCGGGCGGGACGCGAATCGCCGTCCTCTTCTCCCCCGTCTGGCCCGACGGCCCCGCCGACGACCTCCGCCCTCTTGTCCCGCTCGACGGGTGGCGGTGAGTCACGCCGGCACGGCGTCAATCTGCCGCGTTTTGCGTCCGATGCCAAGCGAAACCCTTGCGCCGCGAATGGCCGGGTGGCACCATGCCGCCGGAGGACTGGACGATGACGCGGCTGCCGTCCATCGCGAGGGGCATGGGAACCGTGCGGCGCAGGATCGCCCTCGCCGTTTGCCTGTTCTGCGCCCCGGTCGCGCGTGCCGCGCCCGAATACACCTTCCACGAGATCGTCATCCCCGGCGGCACCGTGTGGGGCGCGATGGACATCAACAACGAGGGCCTCGTCAGTGGATCGGCCGTCATCGGTGGCGTGGACTACGGGTTCATCTACTCCATCTCCACCGGCACATCGGCAACCTACTCGGCGGGGGCATGGACGTCCCCGGGCGGAATCAACGATGCCGGCGAGATCGTCGGCCGCTACGAGGACGACGCACACAGCTGGCACACCTTCGTCGGCACCCCCGTCCCTGAACCCGGCACCGCGGTCCTGCTGCTGGCCGGCCTCGTGGCGGCACGCAGGTTCGGATTGCGTCGGACGGGCCGGCACGGTCATGATGCGCGGCCATGAAGCTGCTCATCGCGACACGCAACCGCCACAAGCTCGACGAGATCCGGGCGATCCTCGACGTGCCGCACCTCGAGCTCGTCAGCTCGCTCGACTTCCCTGGAATCCCGGACGTGATCGAGGACGGGACGACGCTGGAGGCGAACGCGGTCAAGAAGGCCGTCGAACTGCACCGCGCGACCGGCCTCTGGACGATCGCCGACGACTCGGGCGTCGAGGTCGATGCGCTCGGCGGCGCACCGGGCGTCTACTCGGCCCGCTACGCCGGCGAACCCTGCAACCACGCCAACAACATCGCGAAGATGCTCGCCGAACTCGGAGACCGGCCCGACCGCACCGCCCGCTTCCGCTGCGTCATGGCCCTCACCGGCCCCGGCTTCCCGCCGCAGACCGTCGAGGGGCGCATCGAGGGACGCATCACCCGCGCGCCGCGGGGTTCCGGCGGGTTCGGCTACGACCCGATCTTCGTCCCCGACGGCTACGACCGGACCTTCGGCGAGCTCGATGCGGACACCAAGAACCGCATCTCCCACCGCGCCAACGCCCTCGCCGCCGCCCGCGCGGCGTGGTCGCACCTCCTCGTAGCCGCGGCGGGTTGACGCCCGGCCGGGCGCGTCGTATGGTTTTCCATATGAAGACGACACTGGAGATCAGCGAGGTGACCATGCGCAGGCTGAAGGCGGAATCGGCCCGGCAGGGTCGGACCATGTCCGACATGGTGGAGTCCGCCCTCCGCGCGCTCCTCGAGTCCAAGCCGGTCAGCGTCCGTCTTCCCCCGCTGCCCTCGTTCCACGGCGGTCGCGCCAAGGTTGACCTGGCAGACCGCTGCGCACTGTATGATGCGATGGAGTAGGCGCATGTTTGTCGTCGATACGAACATCCTCCTCCTCGCGGCAAATCGCGACGTGGCGGGTCATTCGGAATGCGCGGCGCTTCTTGCTTCGTGGCGCCAACGTACCTCGCCGTGGTATCTCACGTGGGGCATCGTGTATGAGTTCCTGCGGGTGGTGACTCATCCCAAGGTCTTCGTCACTCCATTCCGCATGCGGCAAGCCCTGTCCTTCGTATCCGCGCTGCTCGCGTCTCCGACCCTCGGGATTCTGACCGAGACCCGCAGCCATTTCGGGGCTGTCGCGGAGGTCTTGAACGCCGTGCCGGGAGCGTCCGGCAACATGGTGTTTGACGCACACACGGCAGCGCTGATGCACGAGCATGGCATCCGCACGATCTACACCCGCGACCGCGATTTCCTGCGATTCCCCAACCTTGAGGTCATCGATCCCCTGTGAAGCCCATCTTGGATCCTAATGCACTGCTGGACCTGATGCGCGGATTCCAGGTGCCGTGCGTCGTTGCGGCGGCGGCGGAACTGGGCGTGTTCGGCGCGCTGGCGAAGCGGCCCGGGACGGCGGACGATGTGGCCGTCTCCTGCGGCGCCTCGACACGGGCCGTGGCGATCCTGCTCGACGCGCTGGCGGCGGTCGGAGTCCTCGAGAAGTCGGGGGGGCGATTCACCGTCGCGGGGCCGTTGCGCGCGGCGCTGGATCCGGCGGAACCTGCCTGCGTGCTCCCGATGGTCCTCCACCAGGCGAACTGCCTGCGGCGGTGGTCGCGGCTGGCGTGGACGGCGCGCGCCGATGCGCCGTCGGATCCCGGTCCGAGCCTCCTCGGCCCGGCGGCGGATCTCGAGTCCTTCATCCAGGCGATGAACGTGGTCAGCGGGCCGGTGGCGGACGGCCTGGTCGCGTCGATCGACGCCGGCCCCGTGTCGCACATCCTCGACATCGGCGGCGCCTCGGGCACATGGACGCTTGCGTGGCTCCGGGCGCACCCGGGCGCCCGGGCGACGGTGTTCGACCTCCCCGACGTAATCCCCATGGCCCGCGCGCGCATCGCGGCGTCGGGGGTTGCGGACCGCGTCGGCTTCGCGGGCGGCGACTACCTCCGCGATCCGCTGCCGGCGGGCGCGGACGTGGCGTGGATCAGCGCGATCGTCCACCAGCACTCGCGCGAGGAAAACCGTGGACTCTACGGCCGCGCTGCGGCGGCGCTCGTGCCCGGCGGCCGCGTGTTCATCCGCGACATCGTGATGGATCCCTCCCGAACGGCACCGGTCGCGGGCGCGCTCTTCGCGGTCAACATGCTCGCCGCCACGCCCGGAGGCGGAACGTGGACGCTGGACGAGTACCGCGAGGACCTCGAGACCGCGGGCTTCACGGACGTCCGCCTCCTGCGGCGCGATGAGGGCATGCACTCGATCGTCGCCGCCCGGCGCTGACCCGCCCGCCGATCGCTCCCGCGCCCCGTCCCCACCCCCGCGGAATCTCCCGCATGTGTAACATTACCGGATGCGGTCGCACTCAATAATGTTACACGTGGGCGGATGGCCGGCGGGCCGCCGCGACGGCGGTGAACGGAACGATGGAGAGCGATGGCGATCGCCGTCGGCGGAGGAGGACCGCGGGCCGCGCCCGGGGTTCCAACCCTTGGAAATGCCGCGACGGGACCGTCCAACCCTTGGACGCCATTTGCGTTCGTCCGACTTGCGCGTACTGGTGTGGCAGAACGGCCCCCGCCGCGACGACGGGGGCCCGGCGGAGAGCAACTCATGAAACGACGGATGACATGGACCGTGGCGGCGGCCCTCGCGGTTGCCGCGGGGCTGCGCGCAACAGCGGCGGAGTTCGACTTCGAGGACCCGAAGGGCGTGAATGGGATCCAGATCCTACTCGACACGCCTCTGGAGCCGATCGCCGGCGTCGCGGGCGGCGTGGGCGGGAAGGTGAAGTTCGACCCGGCGGCCCCGGAGAAGACCTCCGGTTTCATCGAGGTCAAGGCGGCGGAGATCTCGTTCGTGAACCCGATGATGACCAAGGTGGCACAGGGGGCCGACTGGCTCGGTATCGACGTCCATCCGGACATCCGCTTCGATGTCATCTCGGTGCTGGAGGCACGGAAGGGGGACGGCGACGGCCGGTTCGTGCTCCGGGTGAAGGGCGAATTCGAATGCCGAGGCGTGAAGAAGCCGCTCGTCGTCGAGGTGAACGTCCATCACATGCCCGGCCGGATGGGGGACCGCGTTCAGAACGCCAAAGGCGATCTGCTCGCGCTACGCGCCTCCTTCTCGATCCGGCGCACGGACTTCGGGCTGAAGAAGGACCCCGACTTCCTGCACGTCGCCGACGAGGTCCAGATCCGCTTCGGCATCGTTGGACACGCGGCGGGAGGATAGGCGCGGGGGACCGGTGGCCCCGCGGTTCCGGGCGAACCTCCGGCGCGCGGCAGATGCGGGATCATGGCGAGGGCCAGGATGCCAACCCCGATGAGGGTCATGTCCCAGACCGGATCGCGCTCCGCCGAGTTCCACCAAGCCTCCGGGATCCATCGCTGTGTCATCCGGGCAACGACCGGGGATCCCTCCCGCCCCAGCAGCAGCACGACGAGGATGGCGAGGATGAACCCCGTCAGCAGGATGCACGCGGGGGCCGGAAACCTCCCGCGGCAGATCCGCCTGACCATGGCATGGCATGGGGTCTCGGGTTCGGCCACGATCCGGCGATGGCAGATCGGGCAGACGGAAGGGTCGTCGCAGTGCCGGGATGCGCGGGCATCCCAATGGCGCACGAGGCACTGGAAGATCGAGTACACGGTCGAACGTCACCGGCCGACGGCTGGCGACCTCCATGACCAGTTTCCGCCCGCGGGCGGCGCAGTCAAGTGGAAAGGGGGCGGGTTGGGGACACCCGCCCCGCCGGCCCCCCCTTCGATCATTCGGCCCGGGGGTTCTCGACCGCCCGGCGGCTCGCGGGGACGCCATCGCGATAGCGGATGAGCGCGATCGCGACCACGGCGGCGTACGAAAGCACGGTCAGCAGGACGATCCCGCCCATGTAGCTGCCCGTCGCATCGCGCATGGCGGCGACGACATAGGGCATCGTCGCCTCGCCGACGGAATCGGTGGCGATGATGATGCCCATGACCCGGCTCAGCGCGCCGAGCCCGAAACACTCGCCGGCCATCAGCGGGATCAGCATGTACTCCGCTCCGAGGCCGAAGCCGAAGCAGATCGCGAACACGTAGAGGGCCCAGGGGTGGCTGCCGGCCAGCAGCAGCAACGGGATCGCCGACCCGTCGAGGATGTAGATGCCGACCATGACGTGCTTCTTGCAGACGCGGTCGGCCAGCCAGCCGACGACGAGGCGTCCCGCGATGCTGGCGAACAGCGTCAGGCTGGCGATCTGCGTCCACTTCATCTTCGCCTCGGCCTCGGGCAGCACATCGGCCAGGTAGAGCGCCAGGTTCTGCATGACGCCGCCGACGGCGCCGATGCTCATGAAGCTTCCGATCGTCAGGAGCCAGAAGGCGGGCGTCCGCACGATGCGCCCGAGCCGCACGGGCGGCGGCTTCGCCCCCTGGGGCGTCGACGGGGCGAGATCGCCGTCCGGCGACTGCCCGACATCGGCCGGACGCCGCCGGACCCAGACCACCAGGACGAGCATCAGGACGAAGAACAGTCCGGCGAGGGCCTGCAGCGATCCGCGCCAGCCGCCGCACCGATCGACGAGGACATGGATCACCCACGGCACCGTCATCCCGCCCACGCCGATGCCGACATAGGCGATGCCCATCACGCGGCCGCGCATCCGGGTGAACCAGTGCGACAGCAGGATCTGGTTCGGCAGCGGCCCCGCGCAGAGGTAGCCGAGCGCGTTGAGGAAGAAGAACGTGTAGAGCATCGGGAGGCTGTTCCCGACCAGGCTGAAGCCGAGCAGGGCGGCGGCCGCGCAGACCGCGCCGAAGACCATGACGCCCCGCGGGCCGCGGCGGTCGATCACCCAGCCGACGAGGAATCCGAACAGCGGACCGACGACCAGCTTGGCCAGCGTGTTGCCGAACTGGATGTCCGCCCGTTTCCAGCCGAACTCCTTGACCCAGTCCGGGTAGTACCGGGGCACGCCGTACAGCGCGAAGCCGACGATCAACATCATGAAGATGAACGAGATCGCCAGCATCCGCCAGCCGAGGAAACGCTGCGTGTTCGATTTCATGTGCCGTGTCTCCAAGCGCGGAGGTGTCAGGTTGCAGGTTTCAGGTGTCAGGTGTCAGGCGGAAGAGGAGGAGGAGTCGCACACGATTGTCCGTCGTTCGATGCTGGATGTTGAATGTTCGGCCTCCATCCGCTCCTGCCTCCCTGAAACCTGACACCTGAAACCTCGTTCTACAGTCGTTCCAACGAGAATCCTCCGTCCACCATCACGACCTGCCCGGTCGAGTAGGCCAGGTCGCCGCGGGCGAGCATCGCGACCGCGCGGCCGACGTCCTCCGGCTCGCCCCAGCGCGCCTGCGGAAGCAATCCGCCGGCGATCAGCCGGTCGTACTTCTCCGTCACGCCCGCGGTCATGTCGGTGCGGATGATGCCCGGGCGGACCTCGTACACCGGGATCCCCTCGCCCGCCAGTCGCGCGGCCCAGAGGCGCGTGGCCATCGCGACGCCGGCCTTGGAGATGCAGTACTCGCCGCGGTTGACCGAGGCGGCCGTCGCCGAGATCGACGACACGTTGACGATGCACCCGCGCCACGCCGGGTCGGCCGCGCGCTGCTCCACCATCCATCGCGCCGCGGCCTGGGTCAGGAAGAACGGTCCCTCGAGGTTGATCCGCAGGACTCGCTCAAAGCTCTCCGGACTCATCTCGAGCAGGTCCGCCCGCACGTCCGGCGCGACGCCCGCGTTGTTGACGATCACGTGCAGCGCGCCGAACCGCTCCCGCACCGCGGCGAGCAGGCGCGCCCGGTCCGCCGCACTCGAGACATCGGCCGGCACGTACAGGGCGGACGCTCCGGCCGCCCCGAGCGCCGCAACAGCGTCGGAGGCCGCCGCGTGGAGGCCGCAGATCACGACGTCGAAACCCTCGCGGGCCAGCGCCGTCGCGACGCCGAGGCCGATACCGCGACGCCCCCCGGTGACCAGCGCGACGCGCCGGTTCACGAGGCCGCCCCCGCGACGGCGAGGTCGGGCACGTCGACCCACGCGCGCTTCGCCCACGACGCCTGCGCCAGCTCGGCGAGCTGAACGCCCTTCGCGCCCTCGAGCAGCGTCCAGCGGAACGGCGTGCCGAGAACGACGTGCTTCAGGAACAGCTCCCACTGGGCCTTGAATGCATTGTCATAGGTCTCGGCATCGGGCATCTCGAGCCAGCCGTCGTTGAACCGGATCGGCTGGTCGACGTCCGGGTTCCACACCGGCCGCGGCGTCGCGCCGGCGGGCTGCATCCAGCACTTGCGCAGCCCCGCGACCGCGCTGCCCGCGGTGCCGTCGGCCTGGACCGTCAGCAGGTCGTCGCGGCGCACGCGCACGCACCACGAGGAGTTGAAGTGGGCGATGACCCCTCCTTCCAGTTCGAAGGTCGCGTAGGCCGCGTCATCCGCGGTGCAGTCGTAGGGCCGCCCGTTCTCATCCCACCGCCGCGGAACATGCGTCGCGCCGAGGCACGACACGGCGCGGACGGCCCCGAAGGTGTTGTCGAGCAGGTAGCGCCAGTGGCAGAGCATGTCGAGGATGATGCCCCCGCCTTCCTCCTTCCGGTAGTTCCACGAGGGCCGCTGGGCGGGTGTCCGGTCGCCCTCGAAGACCCAGTAGCCGAACTCGCCGCGGACGGAGAGCAACCGGCCGAAGAAGCCGGACTCGACGAGCCCGCGCATCTTCCGCAGGCCCGGCAGCCAGAGCTTGTCCTGCACGACGCCGTGCTTCACGCCCGCCGCCTCGGCGCTGCGCCAGAGGTCGAGAGCCTCCTCCGACGTCAGGGCGGTCGGCTTCTCGCAGTAGATGTGCTTCCCGGCGGCGATCGCGCGACGGACGGCGCCGACCCGGCGGTCCGTCGTCTGGGCGTCGAAGTAGACGGCGTAGACGGGGTCCTCAAGCGCGGCATCGAGGTCCGTGGTCCACGGCACGTTGCCCGCCTGCGCCGCGAGCGCCTCGAGCTTCGCCTCGTTGCGCCCGACCAGGATCAGCCGCGGCATGATCGCGCCGCCGTCGGGTGTGCGCACGCCGCCCTGGCGCTGGATCGCGACCAGCGATCGCAGGAGATGCTGGTTCGTCCCCATGCGGCCGGTCACGCCGTTGAGGATGATGCCGAGGGTGCTGCCGGACTTCGCATTCATGGTTGCTCTCTCCATGACGGCTCTTCTAGCAGATCGGCGTTCCCCGGGCCACCGCGGACAGTGGCTTCACGGGACCACCGCAACCGGCCCGCACGGAGGCGGGCCCTCCATATCCCTCCAACGAGATCCCCTTCACCCGCACTGCGCCCGCGCGCCCTCCGGAAGCGGGGGCGCCTCGCGGCCGGCGCGCGGGAGGGTGCCGTCGAGTTCCTGCCGCCAGTGGGCGACATCCCCGCCGGGCGCGTAGACGTAGATCATCCGCAGCGGCCGGCTTCCGGTGTTGGTGATCTGGTGGAACACACCGGGCGGAATGTAGACCGCCTGGCCCGTGCGCAGCGCGCGCCGCTCGCCGCCGAGACACATCTCGGCCTCGCCCTCGATGACGAAGTAGAGCTCCTCCTGCGCCTGGTTGTGCCACGGCACCTGCCCGCCGTCGGGTTCCAGCGTCACGTGGCCCATGGCGAAGTTCCTCGCCTGGATCGGCGAGAGGCCGCCGGCGAGGTTCTGCGTGCGGCGGCGGGCGGGATAGGTGCGGCCGGCGATATCGGCGAGATCGGCGATGATCATGGGGCTCCCGGGGAGGTTTCAGGTGTCAGGTGTCAGGAGGAGGAGTTTCAAGTTCCAAGTTTCAGGTTTCAAGTTGGCGGACTCCACCTCCGCCGTTCGATGTTGGATGTCCGGTGTTCGGCGTTCACTGTTCGTCTGTCCTCTCTTCCTGACACCTGAAACCTGACCCCCGCGACCTCCCGCGTCACTGGAAGAAGACCAGGTGCTTCCCCTCGGCCATCCGCTGCGCGAGCAGCACGGCCTCTCGCGCGTGGTAGTCGCCCCAGAGGCACGACTCGCCGCACGGGATGCGCCGGCCTTCGGGGACGTGGTCCCATCCGTTCGGCCGGTGGTAGACGGCATGCAGGATCAGCCCCTCGTGCGCGGGGTCCTCGGACAGGTACGGGGACCGCAGCAGCGTGTCGAGAACCGTGAGCCCGGCCGCCATGTAGCGCGCGCCCGCCGCGGCCTCACCGCGCGCCGCAAGCACGCGCCCGAGCCGCAGCAGTCCCTGCGCCGCGATCGCGGCGGCGGAGCTGTCGAACGGCTCGCAGTCGTTGAGCGGATCGGACGCACGCGCGCGCCAGTCGCCGAGCCCGGCGAGGGCCGGGGCGCCGGTGTCCCACGGCGGGATGCCGTCCTCCGCTGTGTTCCCGATGTAGAAGTCCGCCGTCGCGCGCGCGGCGCGCAGACCCATCGCGTCGACCGCCGCGGCGCCGCCGCACGGTTCGAGCTCGGCGGGGTCGACCGTCGCGAGGAACTCGAGTTGCTCGGCGAAGCCCAGGATCACCCAGGCCAGCCCGCGCGTCCAAGTGGTGAACGGCGACCAGCCCTGCTGCGTGCCCGGACAGCGGTAGGACCCGTTGGCGGGATTGAACAGGCTCTCGTGGGCGACGCGGCCCGGCACATCGTACGCATCGCGGCCGGCGCCATAGTAGACGGCGAACTCCGCCGTCGCGCGCAGGTGGGCGACGAGGCGCACGAGGAGCGACTCGCGACGGTCCTGCTCGCCGTGGAAGGCCGCGCCAAGGCGGTGCGCAAGCGCCAGCGAGCGCATCGAGCGGATCGTATCGGCAAAGAGCGAGTGCGGCCCGTTGAACGAGTGGACGAACCCCGCGCCGCCGCCGAGGTCGGTCCAGCGCCGCGCCTGGACGCAGCCGGAGGCCTTGAGCGCGAGTTCGAGGTGCCGCCGCTCCGCCGCGTCGTCCGGGACGCGGCCGGCGTTCATCATGCGCCACAGGGCGCCGTAGGTGCTGATGCAATTGAAGCCATGGTCGTGAACGCCGAAATGCGTGACGTGGCCGTCCATCTGGGCGAACGTGCCGTCGCGGCCGAGGGCGAGGAACGCCGCATCGCCGGTGGCCTCGAACTGCAGCAGCGCGGAGCCGTGCTGGAAGCCGCGCGTCCAGTCGGTCCAGCCGCGCGCGGTGTAGAGCCCGCGCACGGTGAACACCGGCGCACCGGCGGCGGGATCGTACCGGCGGGCGATGCGCAGGATCTTCTCCCCGGAGAGGCGCCAGAAACGGTCGGCGGCGGCGGCGAGGTCGGACGGCTTCAGGGAGTCGCGGATCTTCATGGGAGGGCCTCAGGTCCCGGCGCGGTTGTATTCGTCGACGGCGTCGAAGAGCGCCGCGACGTTCTCCGGCGGCACGTCGGGCAGGATGTTGTGGACCGTGTTGAAGACGAAGCCTCCGCCGGGGGCGAGGATGGCCATCCGCCCGAGCACGTGGCGGCGGACCTCCGCGGGCGTCGCGCGGTTGAGCACATGCCGTGTGTCGCAGCCGCCGCCCCAGAAGCAGATGTCGCGCCCGAACTCCCGCTTCAGCTCCGCAGGGTCCATGCCCCGGCAGTTCGTCTGCACGGGGTTGATCACGTCGTAGCCGGCCTCGATCAGCGACGGCAGCAGCTCGCGGATCGACCCGCACGAGTGCAGGAAGGTTCTCATGCGGCTGTGGCCGTGCACGAAGGCGCACAGCTTCGCGTGGCGGGGCAGGAACAGCGACCGGTAGAGATCCGGCGGCATGAACGGCCCGGCGTCCATGCCGAGGTCGTCGCCGAAGCGGAGGATGTCGCAGACATCGCCGACGGCCTCACAGACCTTCTCCAGCGCGGCGAGGTGGCATTCCATGAGCGCGTCCAGCAGGGCTTCGACGCGCGCGGGGTCGAGGTAGAGGTCGGCAAGGAAGTTGTCGATCCGCCGGAGGAACGTGCCCCACTCGAAGAGGTTGCAGCCGCACACGATCATCAGCGCCCGGTCGGTTCGGGCGCGCAGCGTGAGGGCGCGCTCGCGCAGCTGCGTCCAGAAGTCCGGCTCGCCGGCGCGGTCCCACGGGCTGTGGACGAGTGCCGCCCACAGAACGCGGCCCATCGCGCCGGGAAGCGCGGCGCGCAGGTCGTCCGGGTAGCCGTCGACCCACGGGAAGCAGGTCTGGTCGAAGAACGCGGCCCCCTGGGGCATGCGGGCGATCTCGACGCCGTCCGCGGCGCGCGCCGACCACGCGCCGTCGGACTCGGCGACCGGGTGGAACCACGCCGGGTACAGAGCCGGCTGCCCGTCGCCCAGCGTCACGGTCCGCCAATCGGCATCGGCGGTATTGAAGGCGCGGCCGACGTCCACGGCGTCGATGCCGAAACGGTCGAGGATGCCATCCTCGGGCTGCGCGAGCTGCTGAACGACGTCGTAGACGCGCGTCGCGCCGCCGGTCATCCCCAGGTGCCGCTTGAGCCGGCCGTAGGCGATCGCCGAGATGCCCGAACTCGGGGTGGAGCCGAGGTCGACCGGAACGTGATCGGGATCCCGGTGTTCGATCGCCGCGAGGACGCGTTCCCGCGAAGTCATCCCGGTCCCTCCCGCATTCCCGCCCGCAGGGCCGCGGGATCGTCGGTGATCACGCAGGCGACGCCGAGGGTTTCGAGTTCCAGCGCCCGCCCCGGATCGTTGACGGTCCACGCATGGACCTCGATCCCCCGCGCCGCCGCGGCCCTGGCGAATCCGGCGTCGATCGCGGTGTGCTCCACGCTGACGAAGCCCGCATCCGTGGGATCCAGCCCGGCGGAGTCGCCGGCCAGGATCCGCCCCGAGGGCACGGTCGGGCACACGTCGCGGAACCGCTGCAGGACGGCCGCGTCGAACGAGGACACGATGCAGCGGCCGACGGCGCGGGCCTCCTTCAGGATCGCGGCGACACGGTCGGCCAGGTCCAGGCGGCCGGGGGCGGGCTTCAGCTCGATGTTCAGGCGGAGCCGGTCGCGGGCGACATCGAGCGCCTCGGCCAGCGTCGGGATGCGCTCCCCCTTGAACGCGGGACCGAACCAGGAGCCGGCGTCGAGCGCCGCGACCGCCTCGGCGGAGCACCCGCAGGCGGGACGGGGATCGCCGGTGGTCCGGAGGAGGTCGGCATCGTGAACGAGGACGACTTCGTTGTCGCGCGTGACCTGGACGTCGATTTCCGCGCCGTCCGCCCCGTCGGCGACGGCGAGACGCAGGGCCGCCAGTGTGTTCTCCGGCGCCCGGGCCGAGCTTCCGCGGTGCGCAAAGATCTGCACGGCCGTATCCTCCGCCCGCGGCCGATGGTCCCGCGGGCACCGTTCATCCTACCCGCCGCCCGCCCGACGCGCCAGCGCAACCGCCGCCCCGGCTTGCCCCCGGGCCGCGTGGCGGCGCATGATGCGCGGCATGCGGCGACGGTGGATCCTGCGGCGGCTGGCGGGGCTGGTTCTTCTCGGGCTGGCCGCGGATGCGTCCGCGCCCGGCGGGGAACCGCGGCCGGAATGGCAGCGACGGCGCGCGGCACTGGACCGCATGCACCCGGCCGGCGAATTCCGCATCTTCTACGCGGTGGGCGGACCCGACGCACTGCCCGAGCGGGCCGACGTCAACAGCAACGGCGTGCCCGACCGCGTCGAGAACATCGCCCTCCAACTCGTCACCGCCCGGTCGCTCTACGTGGATGTCCTGAAGCTGCGCCCGCCGCTCGAGAGCCCGCGCTACGCAGGGCGCGCGCGGTTCATCGACGTGCACGTCGCCACGCCCCCGTTCCGGCCGGGCGCGAAGCGGCAGAACGGACAGGCCGGCGACGCAATCGTCAACTACCGGCGACCCTGCGATCCCGCAGGCGGCGTCGGCGCGCTGACGATCGACATCGCCAACGACCTCCCCCCCGCGAACCTGACCCCCGCCCACGAGCTCTTTCACTCGTTCCAGTACGGCTACACGCTGTTCAAGAACGCATGGTTCCTCGAGGGCACCGCGCGGTGGTCGGAGCATGCGCTGCGGAGGGGCGTCGGCCGCGTGGAGGATCTCCCGGCGACGCCGGAGGCGGTGCGACGGCTCTTCGAGGCGAGCTACGATGCCGCGGGCTTCTGGAACGGCCTCGCCGCGGCGCTCGACCCGGACGGACGCATGCGCCTGCCGGATGCGTTGCGCACTGCGACCTACGTCGGAGGTACGCCGCGCGTGATCGGGGACGACACGCTGAACGGCGCGGACTTCATGCGGCGGCTTCTCGAGGCGCTCGACCGGGCCGATGACGTGGTCTCCAAGGCCGAGGGCCTCGATCCCCTGGACTGGAAGGAAGCGCGCCAGAAGTCGCCCGCGAACCACGCGTCCATCTGGGCTGCCGTAATCGAGACGCTCCGGCCGCACGCAGACCGCTGTCCGGCCGCGGCGCACATGATCGGCGCCTTCGCCAGTGCTCCACCCTGAGCCGGCCGGGGGCCCGGCCTACGTCGCGGCGGGCGCCGCGAGCAACGCCCGGTAGATTGCGAGATCGCCCTCGGAGAAGCAGCAGAAGATGACGTCGATATCGGCGCCGAGGCGGGCAAGGGTCTCGCGGACGGTGCGCACGGCGACGTCCGCCGCCTGGTCGACCGGGTAGCCGTAGATGCCGGTGCTGATGCAGGGGAAGGCGATCGAGCGGAGGCCGCGCTCGTGTGCGAGTTCGAGGGCGCGGCGGTAGCAGCCGGCCAGCAGGTCCGCCTCGCCGCGCGAGCCGCCGCGCCAGACGGGGCCGACCGCATGGATGACATGGCGCGCACTCAGCCTGTGGCCACGGGTGATCTTCGCGTCGCCGGTGCGACATCCGCCAAGGCCCGTGCACTCCACCAGGAGGCCGGGGCCGGCGGCGCGGTGAATGGCCCCGTCGACGCCTCCCCCCCCGAGCAGGGTAACATTCGCGGCATTGACGATGGCATCGACGTCGAGCGTTGTGATGTCCGCGCGGATCGCCCTCACCGGCCGCGCTCCCGGGCGGACCGCCGCCCTACTTGATCGAGTCAGGCACCTTGAAGATGTCCCGGAACTCCGAGTGGCGCTTCACGGCGACGATGGCCGAGTCGCAGACCATCTTGATCTCCTGGAGCATCGCCTCGGTGATCTTGTCGGACTGGACGGCTTCCAGCAGCGCCTCCGCAAAGGGCTTGCGGCTGAGCACGAGCAGGTTGACCGCAAGGCGCATCGTGTCGATCGGCAGCTTCCGGGCGGGCGGCTCGGCCGCGGACCGCGACTGGACGCCGACCTTGGCCTTCTTGTCAAGATAGGCCAGCGCGATATCCCTCTCCTTCGACTTCGGCTGCGCCTCGATGGCCTTGCGGATCTGATCGTGCTTGAACTGATCGCCGGCCATGAACGCATCCACCCATGCTTCGCACTGGGGCTTGTAAGCGCCCAGCGCGGCACCCTTGGGCCCGGGTATCTTGAATCCCATCGGGTTCGTCCTTTCCTGTTCGCGCATGTCCCGCGGACCGCCGGCCCGGGGGCCGGATCCACGGGATGAACTTGAATCCATTCAATCTACCACAGGCTGCCTGCATTCTCCACAAGAATGAAGGGCAACCCCCGATGGTCCCCGGGCCGCAGGGGGACGGATGCCCTGTTGTCGGAGACTGTGACAATTGCCCGGCCGCCCCGGGCTACCGCTCCCAGTGACCCAGCCGGTCGAGGAGGCAGGCCTTCTCCTGCTCGAAGACCTCGGCCTGTCGCTCGACGACGGTGTCGGCCTCGAGGGTCGACATGTCGCGGGTCTCGACCATGAACGAGGCGATGCGCCCGTAGTAGACCGGGGTCATGATCTCGACGAGCTTGTACCGGTCACGCGACCAGCGCAGGTAGGCATACGCGAAGTCGTAGACGATGCGGGCCCAGAGCTGCGCGGTGAAGGAGGCGTCCGGCTCCCGGGCTGAAGCAAGACGGTCGAGTGCGCCGTAGCTCCCGGGCGAGAGGATCTCCCGCCACAGCGGGGCGAAGTGGTCGAAGCCCCCGCGGAAGTTCGCCTGGAGCCGGTCCAGCGAGGGCGTGATCGCCGGCGGCTCCTCGGTGCTCGGCGAGCCCGCGGCGGGGACGGGCTCGCTGCCGCGGACCCTGCGCCAGATCCCCTCGTAGCGCGGCATCATGCCGAACAGGGTGCCGACGACCTGACGGAACATGGGGCCGAGATCCGATGCGGGATCCTTGGGCGCGTGGATCTTCTGCCCGAGGTAGGCCTCGCAGATCCGGAACCCCTCGCAGATGGCGACGGTCGTCAGCCAGATGTCGATGCCGAACTTGGCGATGTCGGAATCCCACACGTCCGCGTGGGTGAAGAACTCGACGGCGCGGCGGGAGAATGCGAAGTCCCCCCCGATGGGCTGGCGGATGCGCTTCCCGTACAGCGCGCGCGTCAGGGAGTACGCGATGTGGTTGGTGATGGTGCCGTCGTACTTGTGACGGACGTAGCAGGGGGAGACATAGTCGTACCCCTCGTCGAGGACCGGGCGGAACAGCGTGGCGACCCATTCCGGCGTGATGCTGCGCAGGTCGGAATCGAAGACGGCGCAGGCCCGCGCGCCCAGGCGCTCCGCCGCCTGGAACACGGCGCGCAGGGCTGTCCCCTTGCCGGCAACCCCCCGGTAGATCGCCACGATCTTGGGCACCTTGTCGGACTTCGCCTTCTGGGCAAGCTCGCGCGTGTAGTCGAGGGATCCCCCGTCGGAGACGAACAACACGCTGCGCCGGTCCGGGAAATACCGCTCCAGCCCCGCGTAGACGGCGTTCATGACGCCGACGATCGTCTCCTCGGCGTTGTAGGAGGGGATGCCCACCATCAGGTCCGCGCCGCCGATCTCGGCGATCCGGCCCAGAACGTACTCTCGAAGCGCGGTGTCGTATTTCATGGCCCGCATCTCCCTCGGGGCTCCGCGCGCCGCGGGGCGCCACGCGCCCATGGTACAGCCGGGGCAACCTCCGTCAACCGCGGGGTTTCCACCGGCTTTCGGCTTGCCCCGCCGGTTCCCCATCGGGTATAGAATCCGCTTCATTGGTCACCCCGAGGGTCCAGGCCGCGGGCGCCGGGGTGAGGAAGCCGGACAGGACGGGACCGGGCGGCCAGCAGGAAAGCAGGACGGAATGAACATATTCGTGGGAAACCTCTCCTACCAAGTGGCGGATGAGGATCTCCGCGCGGCGTTTGCCGCGTTCGGGCAGGTCACGTCGGCGAACGTGATCATCGACCGCATGACCGGGAAGTCTCGCGGATTCGGCTTCGTGGAGATGCCGA
This sequence comes from uncultured Verrucomicrobiota bacterium, assembly GCA_964402695.1. Classification (GTDB taxonomy): domain Bacteria; phylum Verrucomicrobiota; class Kiritimatiellia; order PWTM01; family PWTM01; genus VGWF01. The sequence continues at coordinate 371 of CAYODK010000061.1, read as the reverse complement.
ACAGCGACGAGGCGACGAAGGCCATCCAGGCCCTCAACGACAGCCCGATCAAGGGCCGTCCGGTCAAGGTGAACGAAGCGCGTCCGCGGGAGGATCGCCCCCCCCGCCGTGACGGCGGGTTCGGCGGTGGCGGCGGGTTCGGCGGCGGTGGCCGCGGCCCCCGGTACTGACCGGTTCCTCGGAACGAGATGAAAACCGCCGCCGGGCAACCGGCGGCGGTTTTCTCTTCCCCCTCCCCGTCGGCGGCTACCCCGCGCGGCGACGGCGCAGCAACCATCCCGCCACGCCGACGATACCGAGCAGCCCCAGCGAACCCGGCTCGGGGATGACCGTCAGCACCAGGCTCTGGTCGTCGTTGTCGATCGACAGCG
>CAYODK010000060.1:0-26570 GCA_964402695.1 uncultured Verrucomicrobiota bacterium | reverse complement strand
CGACTCGTTTGGGGGTGACGGCGGATGGATGCGGGATTCAGCGGGACGCACGGCCTTGTGATCGCGGTCTACTGCGCGGCCATGGCCGCCATGGGGCTGCGCCTGGCGCACCGCCAGCACACGGCGGAGGACTTCTTTCTCGCGGGGCGGCGACTGCCGTGGCTTGCCGTGGCGATGAGCATGTACGCCTCGGTCACGAGCGCCGTCACCTACATGGGGGTTCCGGGCGTCGCATCGACCGGCAACATCTCGCTCCTCGTGGTCGGCGCGATGAGCCTGCTCGTGGCGCCCGTGCTGGCCCGGCTCGTCCTGCCGGTCTACCGGCGGCTGGGGGTGACGACATCCTACGCGTACGCCGAGCACCGGTTCGGTCGCCCGGCCCGCCTCTGCGCGGCCGGCCTGTTCCTGCTCGCGAGGCTGGCCTGGCTGGGCCTCGTGATCTACGCGCCGTCCCTGGCGTTGACGGTGGCGACGGGTCTGCCGCTGTGGGCCTCCATCGTGTCGATCGGCGTCCTGGCCACGGCGTACACGGCGATGGGGGGGCTCGCGGCCGTCGTCTGGACCGACGTGGTCCAGTTCGTGCTGATGGTCGGCGGAGCGCTGTGGATCGCCTCGGCCCTCGCGGCCCGCGTCGACGGCGGCGCCGCGGCGATCCTCCGCCTCGCGGCCCCGGAGGGCCTGCTGCACGCCCGGGACTGGGTCTTCGATCCGTCCCGCATGAACGGGCTTGCGGTCGCGATCGCCTACGCCTTCATTCTCCTGCACGACTACGGGGTCGATCAGGTCACGGTGCAGCGGCTGCTCGCGATCCGAACCCCCGGCGGTGTGACGCGGGCCATCGTCTTCAACGCCGTGACGGACATCCTGATGGTGGCCGTCCTGCTGTTCGTCGGGCTGGGGCTCGCGGCGTTCCACGCCGCCGGCGGGGGACCGCCGGCCCCGGGGCTCCCGGCTGACGCATGGCTTCCGCATTTCGCGATCCGGGAGCTTCCGCCGGTGGTCGGGGGTCTCATTGTCGCTGCCGTCTTCGCGGCGGCCATGTCGAGCCTCGACTCCGGCATCAACTCGATCGCCACGGTCGTCGTCGAGGATTTCGTCCGACCCGTCCGCGGGGCCCTGCTGACCGATTCGGCGGCGCTGGGGCTCGCGCGGATCCTGACCGTGGGGCTCGGGGCCGCGGCGACCCTGGCGGCGTTCTCCGTCTCGAGGATCGGCGGGATGGTGAAGGCCTTCTTCGCGTTCACCGGATTCTTCAGCGCGCCGGTGCTGGCCCTGTTTGCGCTGGGCATGCTGACGCGGCGATGCCGCTTCGAGGACTGGCTCCCGGCGGCGACGGTGGCCCTCGGGCTGACGGTCGGCGTGCACCGGGCGGGGCTGTGCCACGAGATCTACCTGTTCCCGGCGAGCTTCCTGGTCACCTTCGGCCTCGGCCTGGCGCTGGGCCTTGCGCGTCCGATCCCGGCCCCTGCCGCCGCGGACCGGGGGAGGCTCACCCCATGAATCCGGCGCCATGCACCTCCCGTCCCACGCTGGCCGTGGTGCGGTTCCTGGCGGTCTGCAACGTCGCAGGCTTCGCCGTCCTGTCCATCTTTCTCGGGGCCGGCAACGCCGGGTTGCGATGGCTGGTGAACGGGATCGGTGCGTCGATGCCGCCCGGGATGGCCCGGTTCGTCGACCTTCCCGCATGGACGTGGATCGTCCTTTTCCTGGCCGGATCCGCCGGGGTCGCGGTCGTGCACCGCGCCGTCCGGCGTCCCGCCGCCGCGGTCCTGGCCCAGACCGCGATCGGAATCGGTCAAATTGCGGCCGTGATGGCCTGCGGGACCGCCTGGATCGTCTGCGTGCTCCGGTTGCCCCGCTGACGCGGATCAATCGCTGCGGCGTCCGCCGAGCGTGAGGTAGTAGAGCAGCGTGAGGACGGAGGAGACCGCCGCCGCCACGTAGGTCATGAAGGCGGCATTGAGCACCGACGCGGCGTGGGGTTGCTCCTGCGGGGTCACGATGCCCGACGACACCATGAGGCGTTTCGCCCGGGCCGTCGCATTCCATTCCACCGGCAGGGTGATCAGCGTGAACAGGACCACGGCCGCGAACAGCAGGATGCCGAGCTGGAACAGGCCCGGCCGGTGGAGAAGGAGGCCGGCCAGGATCACCGGGAACGCGAGCTGGCTGCCGATCTGCGTGACCGGGACGAGCGAGCTGCGCACTCCCAGCGGGGCGTAGCCCGAGGCCTTCTGCAGGGCGTGCCCGGCCTCGTGGCAGGCCACGCCGACGGCCGACAGCGACGGGGAGTCGTAGACGCCGGGCGAGAGGCGGAGGGTGTTGGCGGACGGATCGAAATGATCGCTGAGGAACCCCCGGCTGCGCTCGATGCGCACGTCGGTGATGCCCTGGGAGCGCAGCATCCGCTCGGCCGCCTCCGCGCCCGTCAGGCCGCTCAGCACGCGGACCCGCGAGAAACGGCGGAACGTGGCCTGGGTCATCAGGCTCGCGAGGACCGCCAGCAGCAACCCCGGAAGGACAAACACCCAGTAGCTCATCGTACAGGAACCCCGTCTCGTCGGCAGCCCGTTACGGGCCGCTCGAACGTTTGGACACTCTACCCGTCCGGCCGTTCACTGCAAGCGGAGCCGGTTCGAAAGCCCCGGTTCGTCGAGACCCCCGGGGAGCGGCGGTCCGAGGATGGGCATCGGGATCGGCGGCGCGGACCCGGCCGCGGGAGCGGACGCGGGGGCGCCGTCGGAAGGCGCGGTGAGGCCCAGACGAAGGGCCGGAAGGATCCGATCGCGCACCGTCGGATTCAGATCGAAGAGAACGAAGCCGGCCGCTCCGGACCGGCGGGCCGCGAGGACCTGCTCGATGACCTGGTCGGCCAGCAGCCGCGACTCCCCCGAGGTCGCGCCGATTCCCTGGAGGATGCGCCCGCCCGCGCCCGGAAGCGCGGCGTGGGCCTGGGCGCGGGCGGTGAACCGCTGCAGGTTCTCGTCGTAGTTCATCGGCACGACGAAATCGACGAGCCCCTCCCGGAGCCAGAGCCCCCAGTCCTGGCCGATCGAGAGGCGGCAGTCGGGCTGGTTGGCGTAGACGGCCGCGGACAGCCGGATCCCGGGGCGCACGGCGTCGAGTTCGCGGCGGACGCGCCGCACGAATTCCGTGATGACCGCGGCGCGCCACTCCCGGAACTCCGTTGCGCGCGGACCGCCGTTGCGGACGTCGCCCGGCCACGCGTCGACGCGGATTCCGGTGGCGCGTTCGAACGCGGACCGGGATGCCGGGCCGAAGCACGAATCGCCGTTGGGATAGCGGATGTAGTCGAGATGGATCCCGTCCACGGGGTAGGTCCGCGCGACTTCGACGATGGAGGCCAGTTCCCGCGCGGCGTTCGCGTCCACGGCCGGGTTGAGCCAGTCGATCGTCTTCCCGTCGGCCGTCGTCTGGAGCGCACCGTTCCTGGCCAATTCCGCGCGCAGATCCCCGTTCGCGCCCTCGAGGTTCCAGCACACCTTCCAGACGTGGACCTGGAGGCCGTGGGAGCGGGCCGCGCGCAGGCAGGCGGCGATCTGGTCGCCGTGGGTGCGCGAGGTGTAGGTCTCCGGCAGGACGGTGCCGGGGTAGTGGGCCTGCGCCACCCAGAGCATGTTGGGGAACACGTGGGTGATTCCGTTCTCCCGGAGAATGCGGCACGTGCGGTCCCAGTCTCCCGGGTACCAGCCGGTGCCCGCGTGGTCCCAGATTCCGGCGATCTCGCCGGGCTTCGGGCGCTGGATGCGGGCGTAGGCCTCGGTGAGGTCGGCGCGGACGGCGCGGCTGTCGTCCAGCACGGCGCCCCAGTCGCCCCGCGCGGCTGCATCCGTGGCGCGCGCGTGGCCGGCGCTCACGCGGTCCAGCAGGGAGAGAACGCGGGACGAGTCTCCGGTCCCGCCGGGGGCGACGGCGGCGCGGATGGCGGCCACGGCATCGTCGAGGTCGTCGAATGAATCGATCCGCCCGGCGTCGTCGAGAAGGATGTCGGCGACCCAGGGCCACGCGGCCGGGTGCAGCGAGGCCACCATGGCGGCGAACATGAGCTGCTTGCCCTCGGTGTCGTCGCCGCTGGGCACGTGGGTCATCCAGAATCCGGTGTCCGACATGCCCCAGGCCGGCGCGCGGGGCGCCCGTCCCGTGTCGTCCTCCCAGGAGGCGATGATCCGGGCGTCGGTGCGGGCCGGGCTGATGGGGCGCAGGTTGGACGTCTGTTGTCCGACGATCGCGGGCAGGTGGCGTCCCGCGGCCTCATCGAACCGGAATCCGGACCATCGGGCATCGCCTTCGAGCTTCCGGTACTCGCCGAGGCGGAACCCCATCAGTTCCGCCAGCCGGGCGTCGGAGGAGTAGCAGGCGATCAGGCGACCGCCGCCGCGGACGAACGTCTCCATGGTCCGGAAGACCGCGTCGGGCAGGATGTCGTTGTAGCCGAGGATCGCGACGCGTACGGGCCAGTCGGGCCGGAAATCCTCCTCGTCGGCCACCAGGTGGGGGATGCCGGCGTCCTCCAGCCATCCCTGGATGCGACGGGTGGCCGACTCGCCGAACCGTCGCTCCGCAGGATCGGGGAGGGAGGCCGTCCCGCGCAGCACGGCCGCGACGGGTGTCGCGGGCCGAAGGGAGTGCACGACCAGTCGGGCGTCGCCCCCGTTGCCGCGCCAGGGCGAGATGCGGATCCGAGTGATGCGGTCCAGCCCGGCCGGCGAGCCTTCGGGGTGGAGGGAGGCGGTGGCCAGGAAGGCGCGCTGCCGGCCCGGCCGGCGGACCGGCACGGACCAGGCATACCAGCCGGGCCCGTTTTCGAAGTAGAGGTTGATGGAGCGGACCGCGTCAGGATGGTCGCAGGTCAGGTCGAGCGCGAGAAGCGGCGTCCCCGAAAGGTCGATGTCCCGTTTGCAGTCCCAGATGTACCGGTCGGATGACTCCGTGGAGAACGGGGCGCGGAGCAGGAGCGCCCCTGCCTGCGCCCGTGCCGGGGGCGTGCCCTCGGCCGGCGTCCAAGCCGCCGCGGCCGCCTCGTCGTCGCCGAACCGCAACGGCAGAACGTCCCCGGCCCGCGCGCAGGCCATGCCCGCGGCCGCCGCCGCCCATGCGGCAAGAAGGATGCCGCGGATCCGCTGTGCCAACACCATGCGCCGGTCGTCCTGAAAGTCGGAGAATCTACGCGAATCGAGGTCCGGGTCAAGAACCCGCAGTCCCCTCGCGCGGGGAACCGGACCGCGCAGGAAGTGGTGGCGAGGGACGGAATTGAACCGCCGACACAAGGATTTTCAGTCCTCTGCTCTACCAGCTGAGCTACCCCGCCACAAGGAGAGCGCGGAGAAGGATAGCGGGCGGCGGCGGACTGTCAAGGCGCGTGTGGTTCGCGCGTTTTTTGTCGTTTCCGGGGCCGCGGGCGGCGGTACACTGGCGGCCGGATCGCACACGGAGAGGGGACCGCATGCAGGGGTCGCGGAAACTGGTCGTCGTGGATGTTGCAGCACTGGGATGGGACCTGGTCTCGGCCCATCCGGCCGTGGCCGAGGCCCACGGATTCCGCTTCCGGCGGATGGGGACCGTGTTTCCCGCCCTGACGTGCCCCGTGCAGGCCTCGTTCCGGACCGCCGCGCATCCCTGCTTCCATGGCGTCGCCGCCAACGGGTTCTTCGCACGCCGGATCGCCAGGCCCTTCTTCTGGGAGCAGTCGGCCGGACTGGTGTACGGGCGGAGGATCTGGTCCGCCTTCCGGTCCGCCGGCGGCCGCGTGGGGATGCTGTTCTGGCAGCAGAGCCTTGGCGAGGCCGCCGACCTGGTCCTGTCGCCCCGTCCCATCCACAAGCACCACGGCGGGATGATCCCGGACTGCCAGTCCGTCCCGGACGACCTCTACTCCGTGCTGCGCGGCCGCCTCGGCCGCGGCTTTCCCCTTCACAACTACTGGGGACCGTTCGCGTCGCTCAAGTCCAGCGAATGGATCGCCGACGCCGCGTGCGCGGTCCTTGCGGACGAGGACCGCGCGCCGGATCTCGTGATGGTTTACCTGCCGCACCTCGATTACGATCTGCAGCGCTTCGGTCCCGGCGACCCGCGCGCGGTGCGGGCGCTTGGCGATGCGCTGAGGCTGCTCGCCCGGATCTGGGGCGCCGCGCGCGAGGCGGGGGCCGATGTGCTCGCCTTCGGCGATTACGCCATCGCCCCCGTCACGGGCGCCCCTGTGTTCCCCGCGCGGCACCTGCGCGAGCGGGGTCTCTTCCGCGCGCGGACCGTCCGCGGGCGGTCCTACCCGGACTTCTTCGGCAGCCGCGCGGTCGCGCTGGCGGACCACGAGATCGCCCTCGTGTACGCCCGCGACGAACCGGCCGTCCGAGAGGCCCGCCGGGCGCTCGAATCGCTCGACGGCGTCGCGCTCGTGCTCGATGCCGAGGGCCAGCGCAATGCGGGCGTGGACGAGCCCATGGGCGCCGACCTGATGCTCGTGGCCACCGAGGGCCGCTGGTTCGCCTACCCCTGGTGGGAGTCCCCGCGCGACGCCCCGGATTACGCCGCGCACATCGATATCCACAACAAGCCCGGCTACGACCCCTGCGAACTGTTCGCCGCGTTCCCGCCCACCCGGATCTCGACCGATCCGTCCCGCATCCGCGGAACGCACGGACGCGCCGGTCCCGCGCGGGATGTCGCATGGGCGACCACCCTTGATTTCCAGAGGGAACCCGAGGATCTTCTGCACCTCGCCCAAGCCGTCGAGAACCATCTCGACGGGCGGCGCGGATGACCGGGGGTCCCTGTCCCGGCCGTGTCCAACGGACGGCCTCCGCCGGAAGTAGGGACGCAAGGGCTGCCGTGGGCGGGCCGGAAAGGAAGCGAACGAGACGTGACGACGAGGATCCGGGAGTTCCGACAGCAGTTCTCCGTTCCGTTCACCTACCCCGTGATCTTCACCCGGGACGCGTTCGATCCCGGGAACGCGATCCTGCGTGACGAGATCGCCCGGCCCGAGCCCGCGCGCCGGCACCGTGTCGCCGTGTTCGTCGACTCCGGCGTCGCGGCGGCCTGGCCGGGACTGACCGCGAAGGTCGAGGCCTACGTCGCCGCGCACCCCGGCAGCCTCGCCCTCGTGCATCCGCCCCGCATCGTGCCCGGCGGCGAGGCGATCAAGGCCGATCTCGGCGCGATCCGCGACGTGATGCACGAGATCTCGCGGTGGGGTCTCTGCCGCCACTCCTATGTGGTCGCCGTCGGTGGCGGGGCCGTGCTCGACGCCGTCGGCTTCTGCGCTTCGCTCGTCCACCGCGGGCTCCGCATGGTCCGGATCCCCACCACGGTCCTTGCGCAGAATGACGCCGGCGTCGGCGTGAAGACCGGCATCGACACCGACGGCGGCAAGAACACCGCCGGGACCTTCGCGCCGCCCTTCGCCGTGCTCAACGACCTCGACTTCCTCGCGACGCTCTCCGATCTCGACTGGATCGGCGGCGCCGCCGAGGCCTTCAAGGTCGCGATCCTCAAGGACCGGTCCTTCTTCCAGTGGCTCCACGCGAACGCCGCCGCCATCCCGGCGCGCGATCCGGCCGTCATGGAGCGGCTCGTCGTCGAGTGCGCCCGCCTCCACCTCGACCACATCCGCACCGGCGGCGACCCGTTCGAGAGCGGGGCGGCGCGCCCCCTGGACTTCGGCCACTGGGCCGCGCACCAGCTCGAGTCGATGAGCGGGTACCGGATCCGGCACGGGCAGGCCGTCGCCGGCGGCATCGCCATCGACTCGTGCTACGCGAGGGCCATGGGCTGGCTCGAGGACGGGGAACTGGAATCGATCCTCGTCGCCCTCGAAGACGCCGGGTTCGCGCTGTGGTTCCCGGAGTTCGATCGCCGTGGCGCCGACAGTTCGCGGGAGATCCTCGACGGCCTTCGCACCTTCCGCGAGCATCTCGGCGGCGAACTGTGCGTCACGTTCCCCGACGGCATCGGGTCGCGCCGCGAGGTCGGTGCCATCGACACCGCGCTGGTCGAGGCGTGCCTCGAGGAACTCCGCAAACGCCACGCCGCACGGGCGGCACCCGCGCGACCCTGACCGGCGGGTCGGCGGCCCGCGGAGCCGCGCCTTCGCCAAGCCCGCGGCGGGTACGCGCCGTCGCTCCCGATGCATCCGCCCCCCGGGCTAGCACGGCGCACGGGTGCGGACCTGCTGCCGTCCCACCGGGCCTGCATGGCGCGTGTGAGCGGACCGGCTGCCGTCCCACCGGGCTTGCATGGCGCGTGTGAGCGGACCTGCTGCCGTCCCACCGGGCTTGAATGGCGCGTGTGAGCGGACCGGCTGCCGTCCCACCGGGCTTGTCCCGGTGGGCGGGGAAACGGAGATCCAGGCCTCGCGATTCGATCCTACTTCGCGTTGCCGGTGACGATCCGGTAGCCGAAGGACTCGCCGTCGTGCCGCAGCGCGAGCAAGCCGTTGGCGGCCTTGAACTCCGCCGGCTTCGCCTCCGCGGCCGGATCGACCGGCTCGGCCAGCACCGCGCTCACCGTGCCCGGCGCGCCGGGCAGGTGCGCGAGCCGCAGCACGATGTCGAACGGCCCGCACCCCGGCAGCGGGATCAGCCGCAGGCCGTCCTTTGCCCGCTCGACCCGGAAGGCGCCGTCGGTCACGGCCCACGCGAAGTCGGTCTTCGTCCCCTCCGGGTTCATCCACGGCGGCAGCCCGCCGGCGCCCTTCGGCGGCTCGAACGCGACCGAGGCCAGGGCGCCGTCCGCGGCGCGGCCGACCACGAGCGTCCCGATCCAGATGCGGCCCTCGCCGTCGTCCTCGCCAAGCAGCGGCTTGCGGCTGTGCTTGTCGTAGAGGCCGACCATCACGCGGAACCGGCCGGCGAGGCCCGCCGGAATCGCCACGTTCCTGTCGAACCGCACCTCGCCCTTCCACTCCTCCGCGGGCGGCACGGGCTTGAAGTCGTCCTGCCACGAGATCTCGCCGAAGCCGGAGGGGCCTTCCTCCCTGGCGAAGTGCACGAAGACCGCGTTGTTCCTGCCGGGTCTCGACCTGCAGTCCCAGACCATCGAGTAGGCGAGCTTCCCGCCGGCCGCCGAGGCCGCCTCGAGGCGCGGCCGGATGTTCATGCGCCGCCGCTCGCCCTCGAGCGGCATCGTGCGCGCGTTGCAGTACACGGCGCCGGGCGCCGTGGCGCGTTCGACGACGCGCCCCGCGATCCGCTCGACCGAGGCCGTCCGCGCGCCCGACACCGCGCGCCAGCCGTTGGGCGGAAGCACCGTCCCGGCGACGGCCCAGTCGTCCGCGCCCTGGTTCACGTGCACCACCGCGCCGTTGTCCCACTCGATGCGCTGGCGGTCGCGCCGCGCGCCGTCGAAGGCGTGGGCGACGAGGTCGCGCCGCGCGAGCGAGCGGATGATGTCCTGCATCAGCCAGTACTTGCGGACGGCCGGGGCGCCCCACGATCCGGCGTCGACCATCAGGGAGTGGCCGGCGAGCATCTCGCAGGCGAGGTACTCATCGCTGTGGATTCCGTGAGCGGCGCGGCCGAGGCCGCCCTCGAAGCGGACCGAGTAGCCCGCGCCGTGGAGGTTGAAGCGGTGGTGGTGGACCGCGTCCATCCACGGCACGCGCGTCCACGAGCCGCACTCGAGGAAGATCGAATGCAGCGCCGGCCGATCGGAGGTCAGCCGCAGCCACTGGCAGTCGGCGCCGTCGAGCCATCCGATCAACTGGTCGTGGCCCGCCTCGGAGGTCGTCGGTGCGTTGCCCCCGAGGATGTCGCGGATCGTCGCGAAGGCCTCGCCCCAGTGGCGGCGGGTCTCGGTGGACGGGTGGCGGTTGCCCTCGTGGTCCCACGTGTCGACGCAGCCCTGCGAGGTGAAGACGTCGACGAAGCTGTGCGAGGCGCCGACGCCGTCGCGGATCAGTTTCGTGTTCCGCTTCACGAAGGGCAGGATCGCGTCCGGACGCCACTTGTAGGACAGCGCGTCGCGGCCCTCGTTGTACCAGGCCCGGTTCGGACGGCCGTCGCGCGTGAAGTAGATCTTCCGATACGTGTATCCCGCGGCGTCGGGATAGAAGTCGATGTAGTTGTCGTGCAGCCCCCACGGCACGCCGGCGGCGCGGCAGACCGCACCGACCTGGCGCAGGTCGTCCAGCGTCCCGTACTGCGGGTTCGGCGGCCAGATGTCGGGCAGGCGGTAGTCGTAGCCCCAGCGCTGCCAGACGTGCACCGTCAGGAACGAGTCGGACAGGCCGTAGCGGAGCATGCGCGTCATGTTCGTCGCGATCTCGGCGTACCGGCCGCCCCAGATGTCGAAGCACATCCGGCCGGCGAGGTCCCGGTAGCCGCCGGCGGGCTTGCGCGGGTCGAGCGGGCGGTAGGCGATCGCGCAGTCCATCGCGCCGCGGCCGGGCAGCAGCGTCAGTGTCGCGTCGTGGTGCGACTGGAGCGCGTAGGTGCGCGAGGCCGGGTCGACGCGAAGGAAGTCGGGAGGGTTGTCGAACGCCTGCAGCACCGCGAGGCCGTCGAACTCGGCGGCGATGTGGCTCGAGGCCAGGCCGTGTCCGCCGAAGGACTGCTGGAACGGCTTCGGGTCGCTGACGCAGAAGCCGTGGCCCCAGTAGATGCGCGGCGCCGTGCGGTCCCACGGCCCGACCCGGAACCGCGTGATCGTGCGCGGACACGAGGCGGAAACGCGCAGCGCCGGGCCCTCGGCGCGCACGGTCAGCGTCACGTCCAGGGTCTCGCCGCCGCGGGCGTAGGCATGGACCGTCCGCACGCGGCCGAAACGGGCGGAGGTCTCCACCCCGCGGAACGCGAAGGGCGAGGGGAACCGGCCGAGGGGCGTGTCCTCGACGTCGATCTCGAAGCCTCGGAACGCCGCCGCACCGCCGCCCTCGACCGCGAACGCGACCAGGCCGTCCAGCAGGCCCTGCGGACCCGGCTCGAGGACGACGGCCGCCTTCTTCGACGCGGCGGAGGCCTCAAGCAGGAAGGCGGTGCGGCCGTCCGGCTTCGCCGTGCCGTCAAGAAGCGCGCGCGCCCGGTCGACGGCGGCCTGCGTGTTCTCCGGCGTCGGGGCGCCGGCCTTCCGGGCGGTCGGCCCGCCGCGGCCGGCCACCAGCGTCGGTTCGGCCCACCACGAGTGGTCGAAGCCGGTGTTGCGCTTTGGCCCCGGATCGCTTTCCAGCCGGATCAGGATCCGGCGGCCGGCAAACGCGGCGAGGTCGACGCGTCCGTCCTTCCAGGCCCGCGCGTCGGTGAAATCCTCGTGCAGCGTCTTCCAGTCGTTCGAGGCCGCGGCGTCGGCGACGAGGACGCGGTAGCGGATGCCGTCGCTGCGCTGCTTGTCCGTCTCGCCGGAATGACGCAGGGCGGTTGCGAACGTCAGCGCCGCCGGGACCGCGGGCGGGAGATCGACGGTCCACTCGACCCAGCAGCGGCCCGTCCCCCCGTGGTAGGGCACGTGCATGCCCATCGCCTCGCGCGAGCCGCCGGCGTCGACGGTCTCGATCGCGAGCCCCGAATGCGTCGTCGGATCGCTGCCGGTCCATCCCGCCGGCTGCGCGCCGGTCGCGCCCTTGTCCAGCGCCCAGCCGAACCGGTGCGCGCGGGAGATCCACAGCGGCAGCGCGGCGTCCGCCTCCAGCCGGAGCGCGTCCGATGCGGCCGGGGCCGCGGCGCGCGGCGCGGCGGGGCGCTTCATCTCGAAAATGCGGACGGCATGGACGGTGTCGCCGGGCGCGCCGTCGCGGGAGAGATAGGCGTGGACCGGGTAGAGCGCGTCGAAGACGAACGGTCCGCTGGCGATCCGGAACGAGAGGTTCGTGGCCGCGGCCGGTGCGAGCTCGAGGGCGGCCGTCGCGGGGCCGGCGGCCTTCCAGTCGTCGACGAAGTCGCGCAGCGCGACCGCGCCGCGGAACGCCCCGGCGGTGCCGTTGCTCACCGTCACCGACACCGTCGTCGGCGCCGCGGGATCCGCGACCGGCGCGATCTCGCCGACCGCCAGCCGCATCCCGTCCACCGTCTCGTCGTAGCCCGACCATCCCGCCGCCAGCAGCCCCGCGGCCACCGGCATCCATGCGAACCTCGTTCGGCGCATCGTCGTCTCCCCGTGAAGCCCGCGAGACTACCGCGTCCGCCCCCGCCGCTCAAATCCTCCGGTCCTCGATCCGTGGATCCCCGCCCGCGGGGACACCGGAATGTGTAACAATATCGGATGCGACCGCATCCGATAATGTTACACTTTGGGCAGCGAAGGAGACGGCCATGGAGTGGTTTCATCATCCGGACTTCTGCCCGAAGATCGTGGCGCGGCGCGCGGCGGAGGAGTTGTTCGATCTCTCGGTGGGGATGATCGAACTGGTCCTCTCGAAGGGGAGGGCCGGCCTGGTCGCGCCGCGCCTGTTCCGGCCGGGCGAGGATCGCTATCGCATGGCGCAGCACCGGCTGCGCAAGGCGGGGTTCCTCGCGTACCGCAGGGCGCGGGGACAGCCGCCGGTGTTCCGACTGACGCCGGAGGGCGAACGGAAGGTGCCGGACCTTCTGCGCCCCGAGCGCCGCTGGAATCGCCGGTGGAGCGGCCGCTGGCAGATGCTGGTCTACGACATCCCGGAGACCGAGCGGATCTATCGCAATCATCTTCGCGCCTTTTTGCGCCGCATGAGGATGGGACGGCTGCAGAACAGCGTCTGGATCACGCCGGATGACATCCGCGCCGAATACGCCGACCTCATGGAGGCGGCGGCCGTCGAGGACTACGCCATGCTGGTCGAGGCGCGGACCGTGCTGGGGAACCGCGGCAGCCGCGTGGCGCGCATCGCCTGGAATCTCGACCGCATCGAGGCCGGGCACGCATGGTATCTCCAGGCCGTCGCCGCCGCGCTGGACCGGGTCGCCTCATCGCCGCCGACGCGCGACCAGGCCTGGACGATCGTTCGCGAGGATCTCAACGCCTATCGCGCGGTCATGGCGGACGACCCCCTGTTGCCGCGGGCGCTCTGGCCCGACGGCTATCGCGGCCCCGCCGTCGCCGCCGCCCACCGCCGTCTCGTCGAGGCGGTCTGGGCCGCCGTCCGCTGACGCACCGCCGGGCGGGCGAATCCCGTTTCCGGCGCGTGCGCACGACGCAGGACCGACGCGCCCAAGTGTAACATTAACGAGTGCGACCGCACTCGATAATGTTACACTCGGATTCCGGCCGGGCTTGGGTGCGCGTGCGGCTTGCGCGGGGCGGCGCGGGCGGCCATGATCCGCGGGAAACGATGGGAGCCGACATGACCAAGGTTGTGGTGGTGGGCGCCGCGGGGCGCATGGGGCGGGCGCTGATCCGGTTCATCCGGAACGGGGCCGTGCCGGATCTTGAACTGGCCGGGGCGGTCGATCTCTGGGATTGCCCCGAGATCAACCGGGACGCCGGCGTGATGGCGGGGGTCGGCGAGACCGGCGTGCCGGTGACGTCCGATCTCGCTGCGGTGGCGCCGGGCGCGGACGTGATCGTCGACTTCAGCTCGCACCACGGAACCTCCGGCAATGCGCCGCGCTGCGCGGAGTGGGGGAAGGCGCTGGTCGTCGGCACGACCGGCCTGAACGCGGAGCAGGAGGCGGCCGTGCGCGGCGCCGCGACGTCGATCCCGATCGTCATGGCCCCGAACATGAGCCTGGGCATCAACCTGCTCTTCGCCGTCCTCGAACAGGTCGGGCGGATGCTCAAGGACCGCGGCTACGACGTCGAGATCGTCGAGCGTCACCACCGGCTCAAGAAGGACGCCCCCAGCGGGACCGCGCTCGGCCTTGGCCGCGCCGTCGCGAAGGGGATGGACTGGAACCTCGACGACGTGGCCGTGAACGGCCGGCAGGGGATCTCGAAGGACATCCGGCCCGACCGCCAGATCGGCTTCCACGCCGTGCGCGGCGGCGATTTCGTCGGCGACCACACGGTCATCTTCGCGACGACCGGCGAGAGCCTCGAGTTCTCCCATCGCGCCACGAGCCGCGACACGTTCGCCATCGGCGCCCTGCAGGCGGCGAAGTGGGTCGCGGGGCGTGCGCCGGGGCTCTACTCGATGCGCGACGTGCTCGGCGTCTGAGCGGAGAGCGGAGAGCACGGAGCGGAGAGCGGGGGGAGGGTGGACATGCATGTGACGCTGGTCCATGTCCGGGTGAAGGCGGAGCACGTGGCCGATTTCATCGCCGCGACGAAGGCCAACCACGAGGCCTCGGTGCGCGAGCCGGGCAACCGGCGGTTCGACGTGCTGCAGGCGCCGGACGACCCGACGCGCTTCATCCTCTACGAGGCCTACGCGACGAAGGCCGATGCCGCCGCGCACAAGGCGACCGCGCACTACGCCGCCTGGCGCGACGCCGTCGCCCCCTGGATGGCCGAACCGCGCCGCGGCGAGCCGATGAACGGCCTCCTGCCGTGAACATCGAACACCGAACATCGAACATCCAACATCGAACGTCGGACCGATGGGAACGGGGAGTCAGCGGACGGGGCGCGGGATCAGACCGAGGTGGATGGCGATGGCGCGGGCGAGATCGCGGCCGAAGGCGCGGGCGCTGTCCGCGTTGACCTCGACCCCGCCGGCGTTCGCGTAGGGAATCTCGATCGTATTGGAGAACGCCACGCCGGGCAGGTCGCGCGCCCACCGTGCGAAACTGCGCCCGGCGGAGAAGTTCGCTGCGGTGTTCCACGAGGTGCCGAAGGGCACGTTGTACCTCGGCGAGTAGGGGATCGGCCCCCGCCGGACCTCCGCCAGGAGCGCCGCGAAGCCGGCCAGCCGCTCCGCGGCGACCGCGTCCTCGGGCCCCGGAAAGTAGACCTGCTCGTTCGTGTCGCCGCCGGCGAGGTACGGGCAGTGCAGGTCGAGCGCGAAGCGCAGCCGGCCGGCGGACCAGCGCGGGACGAGGTCGCGGATCGCGGCGACGGTCGCGTGGACGGGCGTGCCGTCGTAATCGCGGTTGTGGTCGCGCGGCGCACGGTTCTTGCCCTGGTCGCCGTCCTCGACGCCGTCCTTGTCGACGAACGGGACCGCCATCACCTCGACGCGCTCGCGCCACGCGCGCCCGGCGTCGTCGTCGGCCAGCACCGACTCGAGGATCCCCTCCAGCGCGTAGCTCGCGAGGCTCTCGCAGGCGTGATGCCGCGCGGTGAGCAGCACGCGGATCTCCGGCTCGCGGCCGAGGCAGCCGGCGCGCAGGATCTCCGCCTCGCGCCCCTTCGGCGTCCGGCACAGCGCTTCGCGGGTGATCGCCGGGTTGCCGCGGTGCCGTTCCAGGAACCGGCGCAGGTCGGACTCCTGGCAGGGGATCGTCATGGAGAAGCGGACCTCGGGCGCGTTCGACGGCACCGCAAAGGCGAACTCCCAGGCCTTGGGATCCGCGATGCGCGTGACGGCCGCGGCGCCGAGCCACGACCAGTTCGTCCCGCCGTCGAGGCTCATCGCGGGGCCGCGGACGCCGATCGGGTTGCGCTCGGGGAAGCGGATGCGGACCGTCTCCCCCGACGCGCCGCGGACGCGGAAGTTCCAGTAGAACCACCACCCGCCCTTCTGCGTGTCGCGCAGGTCCGGCCGCACGACGGCGACCCCGTCCGCGATGCGTTCGACGGCAAGGTTGCCGCCCGGGAAGTCCGTGTCGATCGTCCACCCGGCCGCGGCGGCCGGGAAGCACGAAATCCCAAGCGCGAAGCACGAAGCAAATCCCAATCCGGAAATCCGAAATCCCAAACGCGGGATGGTGCGGGGTGGGGCCGTTCCGGAAGCCGGGCACCGCAACGCGGAGCGCGGAACGCCGAACCTGCGAACCTCCGAACCTGTGAACCCGCTGCGAGGTGCGTCATCGCGGTTTGCGACGTTGCGGACGCCTGCCGCACCCCCAGCCTGACACCTGAAACCTGACACCCGGCACCTCCGGTCCGCTACAGGATCTTCACCCTCGGCAGGTCCTGCAGGTCGATCATGCCGACGACGCGCTCGCCCGCATCGACGACGACCAGGTCGTCGATCGCATGCTTCTCGAAGGTGGCGAGCACGTCGACGGCGAGCTGGTCGTCGCGGACGCGGATCGGGCTGGCGGTCATGACCTCCGCGATGGGCCGCGCTCCGAGGTTGCCCTCGCCGGTCATGTGCCGGCGGAGATCGCCGTCGGTGAAGATCCCCGCGAGCCGTCCGTCCGCGCCGACGACGGCCACCGACCCGGCGCGCGCGCCCGTCATCGCGACGACGGCGTCGCGGACGAGCGCCTCGCGCGGGACGAGGGCGACGCGGTCCCCGGTGCGCATGATGTCGCGCACGCGCAGCAGCAGCGCGCGGCCGATGGCGCCGCCGGGGTGGAGCTTCGCGTAGTCCTCGCGCCGGAAGCCCCGCGCGTCGAGGAGGACCATCGCCAGCGCGTCGCCGACGGCGAGTGTCGCGGTCGTGCTGGCGGTCGGCGCCATGTTGAACGGGCAGGCTTCGCGCGAGACGCGGACGACGAGGACGACGTCGCTGACGCGGGCCAGCGGCCCCTCCGGGTCGCCGGTCATCGCGATGACGGGGACGGCGAACCGCCGGATCGCGGGGATGAGGGCGAGGAGTTCATCCGACGCCCCGCTGTAGCTCAGCGCGAGGACGGCGTCGCCCGGCTGGACGATGCCGAGGTCGCCGTGCATCGCGTCGGAGGGATGCAGCACGACGGCCGGCGAGCCGGTGCTGGTCAGCGTTGCGGCGACCTTCTGGGCGATGGGGAGGTTCTTGCCGACGCCGGTCAGCACGATCTTCCCGCCCGCCGCGAGGCGCGGCAGAAGGACCTCCACGGTGCGTGTGAAGCCGCCGTCGAGCTCGTCGCGCACGCGCTGCAGCTCGGCAATCTCGATGTCGAGGACCTCGCGGGCCCGCTGGACGTAGTCGCTCATGAGTCTCCCGCCGGAATCT
Source organism: uncultured Verrucomicrobiota bacterium (assembly GCA_964402695.1). Classification (GTDB taxonomy): domain Bacteria; phylum Verrucomicrobiota; class Kiritimatiellia; order PWTM01; family PWTM01; genus VGWF01. The sequence goes on along the minus strand of CAYODK010000060.1, from coordinate 9,664 downwards.
TCCAATCCTTGGACGTCCGGCCTCGCGGACCTTCCAACCCTTGGAACCCGCGGGCAGGTTCCCAAAGTCCGCCCCCCTGCGCAACGGAGAAATCCGGCGTGCAACCCGCGCTTGATCGCGGCGTGAGGACGGGTATCCTCGGCGGGTCATGGTGGAAGGAAACGCCAGAAGGAGAAACCGCATGAAGACCGCCGCCCGCCTCCCGCTCGCCCTCGCCGCCTGCTCCGCCGCCGCGCTGTCGGCCGGCGCCGCGCTGTACGGGGATCCGCCCGACGAGCGCCACGCGTGGGCGGTGCACGACATGAACCGTCCGCGCCCCGCCGTGGTGACGCCCGGCGCCGCGCCCGGTCAGCCGCCGTCGGATGCGGTGATCCTCCTCGACGGCAAGAGCCTCGACGCGTGGGAGTCCGACAAGGACGGTTCCCCCTGCGCGTGGAAGCTCGTCGACGGCGCGATGGAGGTCGTCAAGGGCAAGGGCCAGATCCGCACGAAGCAGTCGTTCGGCGACTGCCAGCTCCACATCGAGTGGCGCACGCCCGATGTCGTCGAGGGGACGAGCCAGGGCCGCGGCAACAGCGGCGTATTCCTGATGGGGACGTACGAACTGCAGGTGCTCGACTGCTTCGAGAACGACACCTATCCCGACGGGCAGGCCGGCTCGGTCTACGCCGAGAACCCGCCGCTGGTCAACGTGTGCCGCAAGCCCGGCGAATGGCAGGCCTACGACATCGTGTTCCACCAGCCGCGGTGGGAGGGCGACACGATGGTCCGTCCCGGCTCGATCACGGTCTTCCAGAACGGCGTGCTGGTGCAGGATCACTGGCTCTTCGAGGGCACCTCGACGCACCGGCGGCGGACGCAGCCGAGGAAGCACGAGGCGAAGCTCCCGCTGAAGCTGCAGGACCACGGCAACCCGACGCGCTTCCGCAACGCGTGGATCCGCGAGATTCCGGACTACGAGGGCGATTTCACGACCGGCGCCTACCGCAAGCCCGAGGCGATCCTGGCGCAGCGCAAGGCGACGGCGGCGAAGGTCCGCGGCGCGGCGGAGGAGCTGCTGGCCAAGGGCGACAAGCTCGGCGGCATGCAGAAGCTCTTCGAGGCGGCGACCTACGATGCCGACGCCGGTGCGAAGGCGAAGGTGGTTGAACTGGCGACCGCCTACGTCGCCGAGGTGAAGGCGCTGGATGCGAAGAAGACCGAGGAGCGCAAGGGCGAGATCCTCGGCGTGATGGGCGATCTCGACTACCTCGTCAAGTTCGCCATCGTCCCCGCGGCCGACGCTCCGAAGGGCGCGTTGCAGAAGATCGCCGCCGAGCGCGGCCTTCTGAAGAAGAAGTAGGACGGACCTTCCGGCTTTCGACGGGCGCGCTCCGGGTTCCGGGGCGCGCCCGTTCCGTTTTCTGGGAGATGGGGAACTGGGGAGATGGGGGGCGGACGCAGGGGCGGGGTCAGCCGGCCGCGGCGCGGGCGAGGGCGGCGACGGCGCGGTCGAGCTGGTCCGGCCTATGCGCGGCGGAGACCTGGGTGCGGATCCGCGCCCTGCCCTCGGGGACGACGGGGTACGAGAAGGCGACGACGTAGATCCCTTCCTCAAGCATGCGTGCGGCCATCGCCTGCGCCTTGCGGGCGTCGCCGACCAGGATCGGCACGATCGGGTGCTCGCCGTCCGGGACCGCGAGTCCGGCGGCCTTCAGGGCGGCGCGGTAGTGGCGCGTGTTGGCGGCGAGCCGGTCGAGCAGCTCCGTGGAGCGTTCGAGCCGGTCGAGGACGGCGATCGTTGTCGCGGCGATGGCGGGCGCGAGGCTGTTGGAGAAGAGGTAGGGGCGCGAGCGCTGGCGGAGAAGGTCGACGATCTCGCGCCGCCCGGCGACGTAGCCGCCGCTGGCGCCGCCGAGGGCCTTGCCGAACGTGCCGGTCAGGATGTCGACGCGTCCGCGGCAGCCGAAGCGCTCCGGCGTGCCGCGGCCGGTGGGGCCGGTGACGCCGACGGCGTGGGAGTCGTCGACCATCACGAGCGCGTCGTGCGCGTCGGCAAGATCGCAGATCCGGTCGAGGGGCGCGAGCGATCCCTCCATGCTGAAGACGCCGTCGGTGGCGATCAGGCGGAAGCGGGCGTCGCGGGCCTCGTCGAGGCGCGCGGCGAGATCGTCGGGGTCGGCGTTGCGGTAGCGCAGGCGCCGGGCCTTGCAGAGGCGGATCCCGTCGATGATGCTCGCGTGGTTGAGCTCGTCGCTGACGACGGCATCCTCGGCGCCGAGCAGCGTCTCGAAGAGCCCGCCGTTGGCGTCGAAACACGACGAGTAGAGGATCGCGTCCTCCGCGCCTACGAAGCGGGCGATGCGCTCCTCCAGCTCGCGGTGGACGGACTGCGTGCCGCAGATGAACCGCACCGAGGCCATGCCGTAGCCCCAGCGGTCGAGCGCGGCGTGCGCGGCGGCGGCGATCTCCGGGTCGCCCGCGAGGCCGAGGTAGTTGTTCGCGCAGAGGTTCAGCAGGCGCCGCCCGTCGGGGAGCGCGATCTCCGCGCCCTGCGGGGTGCCGAGCGGCCGTTCGCGTTTCGCGAGTCCGGCGGACTCGATGCCGTCGAGGATGCCGCGCAGGTGGGCCTGGAATCGGGCGTTCATGGGGGCTCCCGGGTCAGCAGATCCGCGGCAGCAGTTCGCCGAGGGGCATGTCCACGAGGCGCCGGCCGCCGATCAGGGTCTCGAGGACGACGGCGCCCGCGGGCTTCGCGGTCACGACGCCGATGCGCGCCGAGCCGGCGCCCTCCGGCCGCGCGCGCCACGCGGCGAGGATCGCGTCCGCGGCGTCCGGCGCGACGACGGCGAGCATGCGGCCCTCGGACGGGACGTGCAGCAGGTCGATGCCGAGCGTCTCGGCGACCGAGCGCGCGGCCGGGGCGAAGGGGAGGGCGTCCTCCCGCAGCGCGACGCCGAACGGGCGGCCGCCGGCGATCTCATTGAGGACGGCCGCGGCGCCGCCGCGCGTCGGGTCGCGCATGAAGCGGACGGAGCCGGCCCAGGGGGTGGCGGCGCGGACGAGGCGGTGGACGGGCCCGGTGTCGCTGACGGGTCCGTTCGCGATCTGCAGGCGCTCGCGGGCGCACAGGACGGCCATTCCGTGGTCGCCGAGCGTGCCGCTGGCGAGGACGACGTCGCCGGGGCGGATGCCGTCGGCCGAGAGCGCGTAGCCGGGGATCGGCTCGCCGAGGCCGGCGGTGTTGATGTAGAGCCCGTCGCACTGGCCGCGGGGGACGACCTTGGTGTCGCCGGTGGCCACGATGACCCCGCACGCCTCCGCCGCGGCGCGGATGGAGTCGAGCACCCGCCTCAGCGTCTCGATCGGAAGGCCCTCCTCCAGAATCATGGCGAGCGAGATCCAGCGCGGCTCCGCGCCGCTGACGGCGAGGTCGTTGACCGTGCCGTGGACCGCGAGCGCGCCGATGTCCCCGCCGGGGAAGACCGCGGGCTGGACGACGTAGGAATCGGTGGTGAAAACGATCCCGCCGGCCAGGGCCGGCAGGCGCGCGGCGTCGGGGAGGGAGGCGAGCGGCCCGGCGCCGAAGCGGGGGACGATCTCGCCGGCGATCAGCGCCGCGGTGAGGCGGCCGCCGCCGCCGTGGGCCAGGAGAATGCGGTCCGGCGTCGTCATCAGGGTCACTCCGTCGCGATCCGCCCGTACTTGTACCACGCCGCGCAGCTTCCCTCCGAGCTGACCATGCAGGGGCCGACGGGCGAGGCCGGCGTGCAGCGGCGTCCGAACAGCGGGCATTCGGGCGGGGTGAGGCGGCCCGAGATCACGTCGCCGCAGCGGCAGCCGGGCGCCTCGCGCCCGGGGCCGACGCGCAGGCCGTGGCGGACCTCGGCGTCGTAGGCGGCGTACTCCGGCCGCAGGCCGAGGCCGCTGTCGGGCACCGGCCCGAGTCCGCGCCAGATCGCGTCGACCGGCTGCAGCAGGCGTTCGATCAGCGCCTGGGCCCGCCGGTTGCCCCCGGCGGTGACGACGCGGCTGTACTGGTTCTCGACGCGCGCCTCGCCGGCGGCGAGCTGCCGCAGGATGCCCTCGATGCCGTAGAGGATGTCCAGCGGCTCGAAGCCGGCGACGACGCACGGACGGCGGTGGCGCTCGGCGAAGGGGCGGTAGGCGTCGGCGCCGATGATGGCGCTGACGTGGGCCGGGCAGAGGAACGCGTCGATCGCCAGGTCCGGCGCGGCGGCGAGCGCCTCGAGCGCGGGCGGGACGAGCTTGAAGGCGGTCAGCAGCGAGAGGTTCCCGAGACCCTCCGCGGCGGCGCGGTCGACGAGGCTGGCGACCGGCGCGACGGTGGTCTCGAAGCCGACGGCGAGGAAGACGACCTCGTGCGCGGGATCGCGCCGCGCGCGTTCGACGGCCTCGAGCGGCGAGTAGCAGACCGTCACCGCGGCCCCGCGGCTGCGCGCGGAGGCCAGCGAGGTCTCCGAACCCGGCACGTTGATCAGGTCGCCGAAGGTGCAGATCTCCACGCCGCGCGACGCCAGCTCGAGGGCGGCGTCGATGTAGCCGGAGTCGGTCACGCACACCGGGCAGCCGGGGCCGCTGATCAGGCGCAGGTGGGCCGGCAGCAGGCCGCGGATCCCGTAGCGTCCGATCGCCATCGTGTGGCTGCCGCAGACCTCCATGATCTGCACCGGACGCCCGCGGCCGGCCAGCGGAGCGGCCGCCTCGCGGACCCTGTCCGCCAGCGCCCGGGCGGCGGCGGGATCGCGGAAGGCATCGACGTACTTCACGGGAGGTTCACAGGTTCGCAGGTTCAGAGGTTCACAGGGGCAGGGGTCCAGCGTTGCCGGCTCCCGGTTTCCGGCTCCCCGCTTCCGGCTCCCGGCTCTCCGCCAGGGATCGGAACAGCTCGATGCGGGCATCGGCCTCGTCGGGGTCGAGCCGCTCGATGGCGAAGCCGGCGTGGACGATGACATGGTCGCCGGTCCGCGGGGCGTCGATCAACGTGAGGTCCACGTCGTGACGGACGCCGTCGAGTTCGACCGTTCCCGTCCCGGCCGGATCGACGGCCACGACCTTCATGGGTATGCCCAGGCACATGGCGGAGCACCGTACCATCCGGAACTCCGTCGCGCAATGCGGCGGTCTTGAAATCGGCCGCGGGATATCGTTTACTGTGACGCAGCATACGATTCGAACCGAAAGGGACACGATCATGATCAGCAAGAAGATGGCCGAGGCGCTCAACGCCCAGATCAACAAGGAGCTCTACTCCTCCTACCTGTACCTGGCCATGGCCGCGTACTGCCGGTCGGAGGGGCTGGGCGGTTTCGCGAAGTGGCTGGGCATCCAGTCCTCGGAGGAGCGCGGGCATGCCATGAAGCTCTTCGGCTACCTCGAGGACCAGGGCGCGAAGGTCCAGCTGGCCGCCATCGCCGCGCCGGCGAGCGACTTCGGATCCGCGCGGCGGGTGTTCGAGGAGACGCTCGCCCACGAGCAGTTGATCACGGCCTCCATCCACGCCCTCGTCGACCTGGCGGTGAAGGAGAAGGACTATGCGACGCAGGGGATGCTCCAGTGGTTCGTGAACGAGCAGGTGGAGGAGGAGAGCGTTGCGGCGGATATCGTTGCCAAGTTGAAGATGATCGGCGGCGACGCCCGCGGCATCTTCATGGTGGATCGCGAACTGGGCGCCCGCGCGGGCTGAACCGCCGGGCGGCATCTGCGGACTTGTGGCCCGCGGATATCGCGGATAGCATGGAGACCCGGGTGTGGCCGGGATAAGGAGTAGCGCAGTCATGAAAATGCGAACCTGCATTGCCGTGGCCGGACTGATGGCCGGCGTGGCCCCGTGGTCGGCTTGGTCCCAGGACCTCTACATCGTGCCCGCGCGCTACTCGGTGCTGCAGGTCATGTTCGACATCGTCAAGCTCCGGCCCTCCGGCCTGGTTTCGTACCAGGGCGGTGCGACCACCGAGCGTCCCGGCCTGCACGCGTGGAACGGACAGGAATGGGTTCGGATCGGGATCGACAGCCTGCGGGATGGCAGCTTCGCCGAGGTGAAGCCGGCGCGCATCGTCCTCGTCGGCGACGCGGAAACGCTCCCCGCGGCGCTGGTCGATGCCGCCCAGCAGCTCTCCCCCGTCGTGATGAACTGGACCGGGATGGACAACGCGTCGATCGTCAACTCGGCCGGCAAGCTCCACAAGTTCACGACGCGCGAGTGGTCGTGGATCGCGAGCCGCTACAACATGCAGATCCGGGACAGCAACACGGATCGCCGGCGGGACAGCTGGTACTACCACGACCACCCGGAGCTTCGTGGGGGCGCCCCGATCCGGAAGCCCGCGGAGTGGTCGGCCCCTCCGCCTGCCGCCCCTGCGGTGACGTCTGCGCCGGCGCCGGCCGCGGTCCAGCCCGCGGTTCCGGCCCCGGTCGAGCCCGCCGCCGCGTTCTCGCCGAACGCGATGTGGGAGCAGCCGGCGCCAGCCGCGCCCGGCACGCCCGCGGCGCCCGCGCCCGGAATCAAGTGAGACCCCCGCCATGACCTTGGTCCGCTCGTGGCTTGCCGTGGCGGTCCTTGCCCTTTCCTTCGGTTCGGTCCGGCCGGCCGGGGGGGCGGAGGACGAGAAGAAGCCATCGTGGCTTCCCGATTCCCGGCGCGCGCTGTTCGTCTGCGTCGTCGAGGACCAGGTCACGCTGAGTTGGAAGACCGAGCCCGGCTCGGTGTACACGATCATGTACACGGACAAGCCCTCCGGCGAGGCCAAGTGGGCGCCGCTGCCGGGCTACATCCAGATGCCGGGAACGGGGAAGACGGAAACCGCGAAGTTCAAGGTCGACCCCGCCCGCCCGCGCCGCTTCAACCTGCGCGTCGAGGATGCGTCGAAGGTGAAGCCGGCGAAGAAGTGATGGCCGACAGCCGATAGCCCATGGCCGATCCGAAGACCTGAACCCGGCACCCGCGGCCGCCTGTCGGTCGTTGGCGGGGCAGAACCTCCGAACCTGCGAACCCCGGGAACCTTCGGACGCCGCCCCGCCCTCACCTCCGCAGTTCGACCACGGTCTCGACGTGGAAAGACTGCGGGAACATGTCGATCGGCTGAATCCACCCGGGCTTCAGCCCGGCAGCCATGAACTCGCGGAGGTCCCTGCCGAGCGTGGCGGGATTGCAGGAGACGTACAGGATCACCGGGGCCTGCGTCTCGATCACGGCCCTGCGCGCCTCGGGAGGAAGCCCGGCGCGGGGGGGGTCGACGACCACGACGTCGAAGCCGCCGGGCAGGGAGGCCGCCACGCGGGCCGCGTCGCCGCGGATCATCCGGACATGGCCGAGGCCGTTCCGGCGGGCGTTGCGGATCCCCGATTCGACCGAGGCGGCGTGGGATTCCACCCCGACCACCTCCCCGGCCGCCCGCGCGAGGAAGGCCGTGATGGTCCCGGTTCCGGCGTAGAGGTCGAGCACGCGCCGCGCGTTGCGGGCGCGCACCCGTTCGACGATGAGGGTGAAGAGCCGTTCCGCCTGCTCCGTGTTCGTCTGGAAGAAGTCCCGCGGTCCGATTTCGAAGGTCATGCCGCCGAGTTCCTCGCGCAGGATCCCGGGGCCGGTGAGGACGCGCAGCGAGCCGTGCGGCGGCACGGCGGCGACGATCGTCGTCGCGAGCCCGGCGAAGATCTCCGCCCACGGATCGAACGGGAATCCGCCCTCGTCCCGTTCCAGCAGGATCATCCGGTCGCCGGTGCGCCGGCCCTCCCGGATCTCGATCCGGCGGGGCCACCGCCCGGGGCCGACACGGCCCGAGGCGAGGAAGGCCCGCAGGCGGCGGAGGATCTCGCGGGAGATCTCCGATTGCAGCACGCAGGATGTCGCGTCGACGATGCGGTCGAAGCGGTCGCGTTCGTGAAGCCCGCAAACGGGAACGCCGTCGCGCGTGACGATCGAGAACGCCATCTTGTTCCGGAAGAAAATCCGGGCGTCCGAGGCGATCACCGGCTCGACCGGGGGGCCGTCCGGGCCGAGGAATCGGACAGCCTCCGCGACGAAGCCGCGCTTGGCTTCGAGCTGGGCCGCATAGTCGCAGTGCAGCAGCTGGCAGCCCCCGCACCGGCCGAACACGGGACAGGCAGGCTCCCGGCGCTCGGGCGAGGGGTCGACCACGCGAACGAGGTCCGCAAACGCATGCCGCGCGGCGCGCCGGGTGATCCGCGCCTCGACCAGCTCGCCCGGCAGCGCGCCGTCGACGAAGCAGACCATCCCGTCGACGCGCCCGAGGCCGTGGCCCTCGTAGACGAGCTTCTCGATCCGCATGCGGACCGGGTCGATGGGGGCGGCAGGAATCGCGGCCGTCTCGCCCCCCGGTTCCGCCGGCGGACGATCCGACCATCGCCGGCCCGGCGGAGCTTCTCGCACCTGGTCATCTCCCGGTTGGGACGTGGATCCGTCCCGCACTATGCACTACGGAACGGACCGCGGGAAGGCTGCTCGCCCCGGGCGGCGGGCAACTCCGAAGCCGGTGCGACAACGTCCCTCTTCGGCTGCACCTCAAGGGGGCAGGAAATGCGGCATCGACAAACCGGCCGGGCGGCGCCTACCCTGTACCGCTTGAACGAAAGGGCGGGATGGTCGCGATGCATGTGGCTCGGGATGGGTGGCCGTTCATCGTCGGTGTGCCGGTGGTTCTGGGGCTGCTGGCCCTCGGTGCCGCGGCGGCCGGATGGCCGGCGACGGCCAGGGGGATCGGCATCGCCGCGGCCGTCGGGTGCGGGTTCATGCTGTTCTTCTTCCGCGATCCCGACCGGACGCCGCCGGCCGATCCGGACGCCGTGCTGTCCGGGGCCGACGGGGTGGTCATGGCGATCGTCGAGGAGCCCGAGCCCGAGTTCATCGGCGGCGACGCCATCCGGATCAGCGTCTTCCTCAGCGTTTTCAACGTCCACGTCAACCGCGCCCCGGTCGCGGGCCGGGTGACGGCCCTCAAGTACACCCCCGGCCGTTTCCTCTTCGCCTTCGACAACCGGGCCTCCCGCGTGAACGAGAACAACTCGATCCTCATCGACGGCGGGCGCGTCCGGTGTCTGACCCGCCAGATCGTCGGCCCCGTCGCCCGCCGGGTGGTCCACTGGCTGACCCCGAATCAGGAGTTGCAGAAGGGCGATCGGATCGGCATGATGAAGTTCGGCTCCCGGTTGGATGTCTACCTTCCGCGCGGATCGGTGGAGATTGTCGTGAAGAAGGGGATGAAGGTCCGCGCCGGGGAAACCGTTCTGGCTCGTCTTGTTCGTCAGGATCCCGGATGAAGTTGCGCCATATCGCGTTGACCGCGTTCACGCTGACCGTGCTGATGCTCGGATCCAGCGCGATCCTGCTCGCGTTCGAGGAGGAGTACGTCCTTGCGGCCCAGTTCATCATCCTGGCCGCCATTCTGGACGGGTTTGACGGGACCCTGGCCCGGATGCTCCGGGCGGAGACGGCGTTCGGAGAGCGGCTGGACACTTACATCGACTGCATCAGCTTCGGCGTCGCCCCGGCCGCGCTGACCTACCAGCTGATGTGGAGGGACTACGGCGCGTGGGGCAAGGTCGCGGCGCTGGTGATCATCCTCTCCGGCGTCATCCGGTTCAGCCGCGGCTGCAGCATGCCCTCCAAGCGCTACCGCCACCTCTTCCGCGGGCTTCCGATCCCTGT